>JAYWBR010000001.1:0-8634 GCA_043781315.1 Verrucomicrobiota bacterium
CAAAAAAGCCGGGGCCGCCTGGCTGTCCGATCACGCCGACCGGATCGCCCACTTGCGCGTGCTCAGAGCCAACTACCAATGGCTCTCAATCTGGAATTAGCCTCACCCGACTTTAACTGCACCCGGCTTGCTCCAGCGGTTTGGCCGCCGATTGACAAGGCAAACAAAGTGCAGGAAGATGCAGCCATTATGCCCGTCCAGCTCTATTACGTTTTCACTGAGCCTGTGTTCATGACCGCAAAGCCGGACGAACTGAACAGACCCGGAAATAATTGATTTCAACCGCCCGGCGGCGTTTTTCACATGATGCATTTACAATTGTCCCTTGCCCGCTTCCGTTTTTCGCTGCTCATCCTGGTCGGCCTGGTCTGGCTCGCCAGCACCGGTTCGACTCGCGCCCTGATGATTGATCTAAATGGCAACGGCATGAGCGACGTCTGGGAGCAGCTCTACGACGCCGTGGGCGTGGCACCGGACGCGGATCCCGACGGCGACGGTGTGCCGAACCGCGTGGAAAGTCTGGCCGGCACCAATCCGGGTGATCTCAGTTCGTTCCCGCGCATCACCGCGTTCACGAGTTCCGTTTCCAACTTCAACGTCGTGATGCCCTGTGTCGCCGGCAAACTGTATCAGTTGCAAAGCGTCACCAACCTGGGCGGAACCAACTGGGTTTCCGAGGCCAGCCAGATCGTGCGGAACGGCACCAATGTTTCGCTCGCAGGGGCCACGGCGGCGACGGCGAAGTTTTTCCGCATCGCGATTTCCGACGTGGACTCAGACGGCGACGGCTTGAATGACTGGGAGGAATATCAACTCGGTCTCGATCCATTCAACAAATTCAGCAACGGCCAGACGGACAGCTTTGGGCAGCCGATGGATGACTACGCCTACGCGGCCGGCAAAATGTCCGCGCAAAATGTGCTGACCATCGCCGCCACCGACCCGACCGCCAACGAACCCGATCCGAACCAAAGCGCGATCAAACTCGGCCTGCTCACGGTGACACGCGGCGGTTTTCCGCTGCGGGCTGTGAATGTCAATCTCAGTCTCGGCGGGCCGGGCAGCGGCTTTGCGACCGAGGGTCTGGATCATTCGCCCCTGCCGCGTTCGTTGAGTTTTGCCGCCGGAACCGCCACCCAAACGATCACCGTGACGCCGCTGGCCAACCCGAACCTGATGACGCCCGTCGTCGCCACCATGAAATTGCTGGGCGGCGCCGGCTACTTCATTGGCACGGCGAGCAACGCCAGCATCGTCATCTATCCCTCGGCCACGCCGAACGGCACCGGCTTGACCGGCCAGTATTATACCAACGCCAGCAGCACCTACGCGAGCAGCACCAACTTCAATCCCGCGAATCTCCGACTCACGCGCGTGGACATGAATGTGGATTTCACCTGGGGCACCACGACCACGCCCATCACGAACAGCAGCGGTTACTACACCGTCCGCTGGACCGGCCAGGTGCAGCCGCAGTATTCGGAGACGTATTACTTCGTCGCCAACACCGACGACGGCGTCAAACTGTGGATCAACGATCAACTCATCATTGACAGTTGGGTGGACAAAAGCGCCTCGGATGTCACCGGCTCGATCAATTTGCAGGGCGGCATCCGATACAATCTCAAAATGGAGTATTACCAAAAGACCGGCGGGGCCGTCGCGCACCTGTCCTGGTACAGCCCGAGCCAGTCCAAAGTCATCATCCCCACCAGCCGCCTGTATCCGACCAACACTCCGCCTGCGCCCGCCGCCGTGACTTCTCCGCTCTATGCCGTCGGATTTCTTGGCCAGCCGTTCAGCTTCACCGTCACCGGGGCCAACACGCCCAATGGTTTTACGGCGAAGGGACTGCCGCCCGGTTTGTCCTTCAACTCCACCAACGGCCTCATCAGCGGCGTGCCCAATCTCGCGGGTGACTATCAGGTGTCCCTGACCGCAAGCAATTCCCTCGGCCTCGGCGCGTCCGTCGTGCTGATTCAAATTCTCAACACCGGCAGCTCTGTCGTCCGCGAAATCTGGACCGGCGTCAATGGCACGAACATCGCCGACATCCCCGCCAGTTCGCCCGCCGCTCTCACCAACACGCTCGGCACTTTGGAAGGCATCACCGATTACGGCGACAACTACGGCGAACGCGTGCGCGGCTACCTCGTCGCACCCGTCACCGGCAATTATTATTTCTGGCTCGCGGGCAGCGACGCGGCGGAACTCTGGATTTCCAACGACAGCGAGCCGGTCAACAAAGTGCGGCGCGCCTGGGTCAACCCCACCAACGGCGGCACCGCCTCGCGTCAGTGGACAAACCAGCCGAGTCAAAAATCTGGCTGGCTCGCGCTGGTCGCGGGACAAAAATACTACCTCGAAGTTCTGCACAAGGCCGGCACCGGCACCGGCGACAACTGGGCGGTCGGCTGGGCGCAGGACGCAAGCGGCACGAGCAACGCCCCCAGCGCCGTCGTGCCAGGCTACCTGCTTTCCCGCTATTATCCGCTGCCCGTCACGCTCGTTCCCGGCACGCTTTACAACGCGAACATGCTGGCGCAGGGCACGACGATCAGCAGCGGCGTCGGCACGGCCACGCTACGCGTGAGCGCCGACGGCTTGCAGGCGGTTTTGAAATACAGTTACAGCGGACTCACGTCGTCGAAGGTGGCCGCGCACATTCACAACGACGCTTACCTCGCCTTCCCCAGTTCCATCATGTTCGACATTGACACCGCCACGCCGCAGGCCGATGGCAGCCTGGTTTGGAACATTGTGCCCGTCGGGCCGCTCGGTGTGGCGGACATCCAGGAAATCATCAAGGAGGGAAAAGCCTACATCAACATTCACAGCGTCAATTATCCGAGCGGTGAGATCAACGGCCACTTCTCGCCCGCCAATGGTTCGCAGATTTTTACTCCGCCGCCGTCGCCGCCCGCTTGGACGGATGATTCCGCCAACACGAACGCGGCCGCGCGGTTTTTGATTCAAGCGTCGTTTGGCCCGAGTCCCGCCGGCATCGCTGCTGTGCAGGCGGCGGGCTATGCCAGTTGGATTGACGGGCAGATCGCCCTGCCGCCGACGTATCATCTGCCCTTGCTGCTGGCCAATGCGAGCCTGGATCCCACGACGCCGTATCCGAGTTCGCTCGTGTACAACACCTGGTGGCAGCAGGCCATCACCGCGCCCGATCAACTGCGGCAACGCGTGGCGTTCGCCTTGAACGAGATCATGGTCGTCTCGCAAAACGGCATTCTGCAAGACAACGGCCGCGCGCTCAGCGACTACTACGACACGCTGCTCGACGGCGCGTTTGGAAATTTCCGCGACCTGCTCAAGAACGTCACCCTCTCGCCGGCCATGGGCCTGTATCTCGACATGCGCGCCAACAGCAAGGGCAGCCTCATCACCGGCGCGCACGCGAACGAAAACTACGCCCGCGAAATCATGCAGTTGTTCTCCGTCGGCTTGTATCGCCAGTGGCCGGACGGCACGCTGGTGATGAACTCGCAGAGCGCGCTGGTGCCGACCTACGACCAGACGGTCATCCAGGGTTTTGCCGCCGTGTTCACCGGCTGGAATTATTACCAATCGAATCAGGCGAACGGCCGGCTGCCGGCGGCGTATCCGTCCACCGCCAATTACACGAACCAGATGGTGCTCGTGCCGTCGCAGCATGATCAAAATACGAAACAGTTGCTGGATCTCGCGATGCTGCCCGCCGCGCAGGGCAGCCAGTTGATTTCCACGAACGTCAGTTATGACACCTACGGCACGCAGGATCTGGAATCCGCGCTGGATTCGATTTTCTACAACCAGAACGTCGGGCCGTTCATCTGCCGCCAGTTGATCCAGCGCCTCGTCACCAGCAATCCAAACCGCGATTATCTCTACCGCGTGGTGCAAAAGTTCAACGACAACGGCAGCGGCGTGCGCGGCGATTTGCCCGCCGTCATCAAGGCCATCCTGCTCGACTACGAAGCCCGCAGTCCCGTGGCCGCCGCCCAGGTCACCTACGGCAAACAGCGCGAACCCATCTGCCGGATCACCGCCCCGGCCCGCGCCTTCGCCGCCCCGCCCGCCACCGGCGGCACCTACGCGCAAAACGGCACGCAGACCATCGTCGTCACCACCACCAACGCGCATCGCCTCAACAACGGCGACACTGTCGTGCTTTCCTTCGCGGATACTTCCGGCCAGCCCGTGCCGCCCACGCAGAGTTACAGCGTGACCGTCACCAATCCCTCGGTGTTCACCGTGACTGCTCCGGGAATTTTGTCAGGAACCTACGGGCAGACCAACAGCGTCATCAGCGTCGCCATTACGAGCCATGGACTCGCGGTGAATTTTCTCGTCTATCTCAGCTTCACCACCGGCAGCCCGAGCGTTTCGTCCAACGGCGTCTATCAAGTGCTGACCGTTCCAGATAGCGGCCACTTCACCGTCGCCGCAAGCGATTCAACCACCCGTTCGGGCAATGCACTCTTCCAGCGGCTCACTGGCGGAGGGTTCACGGTTCAAAACCGCACCAACGTCACGGTCATCACCACGCAAGCGCACGGCCTCAATCCCGGTGACGGCGTGTATGCGGATTTCGTCCAGGCCGGCAGCCCGGCGGACGGCCAGTACGCCATCGCCACCGTGCCGGACGCGACGCACTACACCTTCAACGTCGTGACGAACAACAACCAGACCCAGAACGGCATCACCACCTATCCGCTCATTCCGCCGCCATTGACGCGCGCCGGCAATGTCACCGTCCAATGGAACACTTGGGCCATGAACTCGACCGACGTCACCAGCAGCGGCAACGGCAACCTGTCGCAGTCCCCGCTCAACTCGCCCACCGTGTTCAACTTTTATTTCCCGGATTTCAAATTCCCCGGCGCGCTTTCCTCCGCCGGAATCACCACGCCGGAATTTCAACTGACCTCGGACACCAGCGTCGCGTTTCAGATGAACTTCATCGAGGGCGGCCTGCTCAACAACGGCAACAACACCAACGGCCTCACCAGCTTCACGGCCGGCAACGGCGGCATCACCCTCGACCTCCGTCCGTGGATGACCACGAACTACACTTCCGCTGCCGGCATTCCGACGTTGGTGGACGCCATGAACTCGCTGCTGCTGGCCGGCCAGTTGTCCGTCCGGGCGCAGACCAACATCATTGGCTACGTCACCAACACCGCCAACTTTGGTTACAGCTCGCCGCCGACCGCCACGCAGATGCGCGACCGCGTGCGCGCCGTCGCCCATCAGATTCTTGTCTCGCCTGATTTCACGATCCAGAAATGAGCAAACGAAAGACAAAGGCTGAAATGCTGAAAACTGAAATACTGAAATTTCAGCATGTCAGCGTTTCAGTTTTCAGCATTTCCTTGAATTAAGAATATGAATTCCAAAAACCCGAACGTCATCACCCGGCGTCAGTTCATCCGGCAGGCCGCCTGCGCCGCCGTCGGCACCGCCGCGCTGACCTCCAACATTCGCGACCTGCGGTTCATGAACGCGGCCATGGCCGGGCAGACGCCGCCCACCGACTACAAGGCGCTCGTCTGCGTTTTCCTGAGCGGCGGCAACGACTCCAACAACCTCATCATCCCCACGATCCAGTCCGAGTACGACAACTACGCCGCCATCCGCACGAGCGTGCTCGCCATCCCGCTGGCTGGCGGACCGGCTTCCAAGCTCGTCATGCCGATTTCGCCGCTGCAAAGCGACGGCCATGAATACGGTTTTCATCCGGCCTGCCCCGAGTTCGTCGCGCTGTTTGGTGAAGGCAAGCTCGTCCCGTTGTTCAACGTCGGCACGCTCGTCTTTCCCATGACCAGCGCGCAATACAAGGCCGGCATTTTGCAGAAGCCGCCGCAGTTGTTTTCCCACGCCGACCAGGTCACGCAATGGCAGACCTCCATTCCCGACCAGCCGCCGCTTACCGGCTGGGGCGGACGCTGCGCCGATCTCCTCGCGCAACCCACCGATCTCATCTCCCTGTCCGTCTCGCTGGCCGGCGCGAACACGTTTGAAGTCGGCAATGTCGTCTCGCAATATTCCGTCTCCACCTCGGGCGCGATTGCGATGACGGGCCTCAACACCGCGCGTCAGAGCGCGCTCACCAACATCCTTGGTCTGCCGTACCCGAACATGCAGGCCCAGGCGTACGCCAAAGTCGCGCAGCACAGCATCCAGACCGGCACCTTGCTCAACAGCGCCATCGCCAACACCTCGGCGGCGAATTATTGGACCGTTCCTTTCCCGGCCACCATCACCCCGCCC
Source organism: Verrucomicrobiota bacterium (assembly GCA_043781315.1). Lineage (GTDB taxonomy): Bacteria > Verrucomicrobiota > Verrucomicrobiia > Limisphaerales > CAIQOK01 > CAIQOK01. The sequence goes on from JAYWBR010000001.1 coordinate 6,262, forward strand.
AGCGGCGGCAACGCGTTTGGCTCCGGCCTGAGTTCGCAGTTGAAAATGATCGCGCGCCTCATCGAAGCCGGCAACCGCAGCGCGCTGGCCGGCGGCTTCGGCATGAAGCGCCAGATTTTTTTCTGCTCGGTCGGCGGCTACGATCTGCACACCGGCCAGACGCCCGGCCCCGGCTCCACCGTCATCGGTTCGCACGCGAATCTCTTCGCGGATTTGAGCCAGAGCATGTTCGCCTTCCAGCGCGCCATGGAACAGCTCGGCCTGGCTGACAACGTGACCAGTTTCACCTCCAGCGATTTTGGTCGCACCTTTCCCAGCAACGGCCAGGGCAGCGACCACGGCTGGGGCAGCCACCATCTCATCATGGGCGGGGCCAACTCCGTGCGCGGCCAGCGCACCTACGGAAAATTTCCCACGCTCGCGGTCAACGGCCCGGACGACACCAGCACGGGCCGCTGGATTCCGACCACCGCCTGCGACCAATACTTCGCCACGCTGGCGACCTGGTTCGGCGTGGACAACAGCAATCTCTCGACGGTGTTTCCGAACCTCGGCCGCTTCGCCACGCCCAATCTCGGCTTCATGGCATGAGGTCAAAACTTCGTAGCGGCGTCTCGGCAGAGCGCCGCAGTCTTATCCCAGCAAACGTCGGTTTGCGGCGCTCTGTCGAGACGCCGCTACGCTCGCAAGGTGTTGACCAATTCTTCCCGGCATGATGAACCGCAGTGTCATCCTAATTGTCCTTTGCGTGCTGGTGGTCGCGGCCGGCCTGTTGCTTTTCGGCACGCGCCATTCGACCACGATTCCTTTGCCGGAAGCGGCGAACACAACTGACGCGCCCGCTTCATCCTCGACGTCGGCTGTTGCAAAAAAATCCGTCGGGGCTTCACCCGATGCCCAACCAGCCTACACAACTCCGCCCGCAAACTTTTCATCCGCCACCGCGCCGTCAGCAATCACTCCGACACCACTCCCCGCCGCACCGGAATTCACCAACCTGCCGCCGGCCACCGTCCTCGAAAACATGCGCATGGTCTTTCGCAATTACATCTCCATGTTCGGCAGCAACCCCGTGGGCACCAACCCGGAAATCACGCAGGCCCTCGACGGCGGCAATCGCAAACAGACCCATTTCGTCAACGCTGATGACGGCCTGCGCATCAACGGACGCGGTGAATTGATTGACCCTTGGGGCACGCCGTATTTCTTCCACCAACTTTCCGGCACCGAAATGGAAATCCACTCCGCCGGCCCTGACCGGGTGATGTGGACATCCGACGATCTGGTCACCAAATGAACTCGCTGCTGGATTTCGGTGAAGACTTCACAGATTGAGCTTGCTTAACAATTCGTCCACCGTCAGTTCGTGATGTCTGGCCACGCTTTTGAGAATGCTGCTCAATGTGCCGCATTTGATGGGGTTGTGATCCGGGATGACTTCGTGGTGTTCCCCGTTCGTTTGCGTCGTCACGCGGATATGCGAACCCTTCCGGCGGGTTTCCACATACCCGAGTTCGCGAAGCGCTTTGACCAGTTGCCGCCCGGCCACGTCGCGCGGCAGCTTCATCGCGCCAGAACCTCGTCCCGCACAAAATGGAGCCGGATGACCTTGGGCGCCTTGGCGGGATCATCAAAATAACAATCCACCGCCTCCCGGACATTGCGCCGCAGCTCCTCCAGTGTTTCGCCTTCCGTATGAATTCCACCGCTGATCGCGGTGGCCGTGTAGCCGCCGTCCGTCTCATCCTCGCGCACCTCAAAAATGATTTCGCTCATGCGGCTGACCTTAGCCCAAGCCCAAGGGACTGGCAAGCACGCCCCGGGGAATCAACGGATGCAATCGCAAGCAGACCCATTTCGTCAGCGCTGATGACGGCCTGCGCCTCAACGGTCGCGGTGAATTGATTGACCCTTGGGGCACGCCGTATTTTCAATCAGCTCTCTGGCACCGAAATGGAAATCCACTCCGCCGGCCCCGACCGGATGATGTGGACACCGGACGATCTGGTCATCAAATGATTGTGTAAATACTCGGAACTACCGCACTTTCAGTCGTGCTCGTTTCACTCAAGACGGAAACTGCCGGTCGAAGTCCTTGTGACTGCCAATCCAAATCCAAGCCCATTCGTCTTCGTAGCGGCGCGCGACCGCCCGGCAATCCCGGGTCACGCGCACCGACCACAGACGCGGGTCTTTGCGCAGCCGCTCCAACTGCAAACCGGGGTGCGCCGGGTTTTGTTGGAATTTCTTATGGGCAACCCCCGCCGCCAGCCTGACCTCAATCGGCAAACCCCGATACAATTTCCAGAAGGTTTCCGTCCCGCGCGAGATCACGGCTTTGAATCAAAGTCACTCTCTTTGATTTCGGAGAAG
>JAYWBR010000002.1:0-8621 GCA_043781315.1 Verrucomicrobiota bacterium
ACGGTGCCGTTGGCAATCGCCTGCTGGATGGCGTTGATGTCGGAGGTCAGGCGCGCGACCAGGTCGCCGGTCCGCTGCCGGTCATGAAATTTCAGTGAAAGCCGCTGCATGTGGGCAAACAGTTTGCATCGCAACGCAAAGACAAACCGCTGGCCGATGTCGCCGGTCGTGCGCGTAAAAAAATACGTCAGCAAGCCGGTGCTGATGGCGATCAGCAGCGTGACGACGCACGCGCCGTAAACGATGGGCATCGGCTCGCTCGTGGTGTTGTTCAGCCAATGACCGATGAATGGCACGCGGGTATGCCGATGCGACAAAACCACATCAATGACGACTTTCAGCGGCCACGGACGTAGCGCCGTCAGAAAGGCATCGAGGAACATCGCCACGAACGCCCAAAACAGTTTCGTGCGGAACGGCCGCAGCAGCGGCCACAAGGGCGCGGACCATTGCCGGAACGGCATCTCGGATGAAGGGTCTTTGGCCATGTGGTTCAGGGTTTATCCGAGTTGAGCAACGTCAGCAAGCCGCGGCCGTCCTTGATTTTCAGACGCGCGCCGCTGTCACCGGAACTGGTTGCGAGCATCCGCAACCCGCGTTCCGCCGCCGCGCCGCACAAGATTTTCGGCTGATAATGCACGCGCGGGTCGCGGTTCTTCACGTAAGCCGCAAAAATCTCGATAATGGTTTTGGTTTTTTCAAACCGCACGCCGAGCAACAGTGATTCGCCGCGACTGTTACCCGAGCCGAACGTGAAATTGCCGACGCTGTAAAAAATCGGGCGACCGCGATAGATCTCGAACGGTTGCACGACGTGCGGATGGTGGCCAATAACAATGTCCGCGCCGCAATCCACCGCGAAGCGTGCCTTCGCGCGGTCGGCTTCGGATGGCTCGCGCACATACGGCACGCCCCAATGAAACGTGGTGACAATGCGATCCACCTTGCCCTTCAGCCCGGCAATGTCCGCCGCCAGAACTTCCGGCGGATTGTCCAGGGCGCTGCCCGGCCAAGGCCCGCGTGCGGAGGTGCGACGATTCCAATAATAACCGAGCAGGCCGACGCGCAGATCGTCCGCCTGCAAAATCGCCGGGGCGTGCGCGGACTGTTTGTTCGCGCCCGCGCCAATCGCGGCGATTCCCGCTTCCCCAAGGTGTTGCAGGGTTTCCAAAACTCCATCGCGCCCGCAGTCAAGCAGGTGATTATTGGCGAGTGTCACGACATTAATGCCGGCCCGCAACATGGCCTTGGTCGTGCGCGGACTGACGCGATAGGTGTAGTTGCGCTCCAGCTTTTCGGCTTCGCGTGCGATCGGGCCTTCGAGATTCGCCAAACCAATCGGAGCGCGCCGGAACAGCGGGCGCACACTCTCAAAAATGTATTTCGCCCCGAACTCCTTGATGAATTTCCGCGAGCGACCGCCGAGCATGATGTCGCCGACGGCCACGAGGGAGAACGCTTCGCTGCCGATTTTCTTCAGCTCTTGTTCCAACTCGTCTCCGGAAAAAAGGTCGGCGGTTTCGGGAATCTCTTCGAGGGGAACATGCTTCAACAAACCGCGCATTGCCGCTGACTTCTCAAGCAACTCGGCACGGGAAAGCGCGAGCGAAGCGCGAACGGGCTTGGTTTCGGTTTTTGGTTTAAGCGGCGGCGCGGGCGGTCGGACGATTTTATTTTGAATTTCGGATTCCGGAGAAATGCCGCGCTTGTCGAAAGTCTCCAGAATCACGTCGCGATGCTGGTTGGAAAAAAGTTTTTCGTCCGCGCGCAACAACGCGGCAAGAGCGACGGAATAACTGCCGCGCACTTCGCGGACGCTTTCGGGCGTGGGCGGATTTTCTTCGCCCATCATTTTTCCAAGCAGAAGCAAGGCTTGCAGCAGCAGGAGATTTGTCTTTCGCGGGCCGGCGGGGTCGCGTGCGGCGAGCGCCGTTCGCAAATCCCACAGCGCCGCGCCCCAGATCGTGCCGTTGAGGTGCGGGTCGGCGCTGCGGTCGTGATCGAAGTCGGACATGCCTTTTCCGGAAGCGAGGTTGCGGTGGTGGTTTTGCGGCTGATGCCACGCCCAGATGTGCGGCGTGTCGAGCATCGCCGCCGTCCAATAGTCGCTTGTGCCCTCGTCAATCGGCGACTTGCAGTTGTCCTGGTTTTCGCGCGGGCGGAGGTTGTTGCCGCGAAAATCCGCCGTGTGCCGGGTGATGTGATGGCCGTATTCGTGGTAGATGATGCCGGCATTGTGCGAGGCGTTGGCGCGGTAGGATATGCCCGCACATTCAACCAGCGCACCGCTGCGCAATAATTGCCGGCCCGCGCCAAGATGAATTTCCCCGTCTGGCGAAACGGGTTCGTGCTCCGGGATGTCGTATCGGCGACTCGTCAGCCGGTAATGACCGCCCTGAAATGTCAGCCAGCGTTCGCCCTTCAGTACGCCGTCGCGAAGGCCTTCCCTTTTTTCCGTTGCCGCGTGATGCGCGTTCACAACGACGGCAACGCGTGGCAGTGATGGCGACCCAAGTTCGCAAAGCAGGCCGTTGATGTAAGCTGCGATCCAGTCAACATGATAATAGGTGTTCACTTCTCCAAAGTGTGAGGCTTGAGTGTAACGCCACAGGAAATCCGGGGCGACCACTGTTACTTTGTCCATGCGCCCGCCGCCCCGCCCCGGCTCGAACAGAAAGTCCCCTTGTGAATCGGAGCGGGCGTCGCCCAGGGGCACGGGCTGAATTTTTCCCGTCAACGGGTCGGCTTCATTCACGCACCCGCCGTTGCGAACATGAACATACCGGCCTAAAAGCCGGCTCTTACCGTCCACTTCATTATCGAGGTTTGGCAGCGGAACAACTTCTTTGCTGACCCTGCCGTGCAGAGGATGCTTGGGATCTGCAACCCAAATATAAACACAGCCTTGATTCATGATGATACGGGAAGAAATAAACTAAATTCCAACGGCAATCCAGCCGCGATGACCAATCTGAAATTCTCGTCGTTCCAGATTAAAACGCGCTATTGAGTGCCGACGCGGTAAAACCGCCTCGGCACAGTGGCAGTCGTATCGTTGATCGGGATTAGCCCGCCCGTCCCGTTGGTGGTGTTCAGCAGCGTCCAACCTGAGTCGGTCAGATTGCTTTTGTATTCGATGGCGTAGATCAACCCGTTCACTGAGGCGAAGGAAAACTTAAACGTGTTGCCGCCAAAGTTTGCGTTCGCGAGGGTTGGTGCGACGAGAGAAACTGTCCGCACAATTCTTCCGTTGTGGCCGACCGCGACGAAAGCTCCCAGGCCATGAGCCACGTCACGCAAAGCGTCGGTCACGCCGGAACTGCGCACGACCCAATTTGTCCCGTCGGGCGAACTGATGATCGTGCCGTGAAATCCTGTCACGACGAAGTTCCCGTTCGTGTAAATGGACCCGCGCAAGGAGTTCGGCGTTCCTGAAACCTGGCTCGCCCACGTCACACCGTCCGGCGAAGTTCGGAGATCGCCGGTGTATCCCGCGACCACGAATGTGCCCGCGCCGTAGGCGAGCGTGTGGAGCGCGACGGTGCTCCCTGAAACCTGACTCGTCCAGTTGGTGCCGTCGGGGGAAGTCAGAATGGTGCCGACGTATCCACAAGCCAAGTAACGGCCATTTGCCCAGATGACCGCCTGCAGGGAATTTGCAGTCGGTGAACTGGCCGGGAACCAATTGGCGGCGTTGGTCGAAATCCAGATTGCGCCGCCAAATCCCACTGCCACATATAGGCCGTTGCCGTAGGTCACCGCATGAAAGGAGCTGGTAAAGCCGGAAGATTGGGCGACCCATGTGGTGCCGTTGGTGGAAGTTATCACGGAGCCTCTTCCGCCGGCGGCCACGAACAGCCCTTTACCGTAAGTGACGCCTTCCAGGTCGTTCGTTGTTCCAGACGCTTGGGGCGTCCAAATCATGCCGTCGGTGGAACTGTGAAGCAGGCCGTTTGTCCCGCCGGCGACGAATGTTCCGCGCCCGTAAGCAACAGCATAGAAATCACTGGTGGTGCCGGAGGTTTGACTTGCCCAGGTGTCCAACTGGGCACCTTGTAATTGGAGTGAGAGCAACACACTGCCGGACCAACAGCAAGCGCGGGCGATGTTTCGGAAGGTTAGGTTTTTCATTTGAGAATCGAGAGCTGGGCGATCACCGGGACTGCGGTAGCGTTAGGATAAGTCATGCCGTTCATGCCGCTTTTGCGTGGCATCAACTGATCATTCAATTTGCCCGCCTGCAAATCTTTAGCGGTCAGGCACTGGATTCCAGTGGCATTCTCAATCTCCTGACTCGCCAGCGGGCTCATGGAAACCACACCCGAAATCGCGACCGGATCAATGCCCCAATCGCGCAGGATGGACATGCCGCCAACCGCACCCAGCGGATCGCTGGTGGCAAAAAGCCAGGCGTTGACTTTGGAAGTGAATGATTCGCATTGCAACAATGCCGAGGTTTCCCTTTGCAACAAACCGTCCGCAATTTCCACGACCACCCAGTCTGCTTCACTGGCCGTGGCATGGCTGAGGAGCAAGTCCCACAAAGAAAGTAATTCTTCCAAACTCCGGAGGTAAGTTGAGCAAAAGCCGCCGTCCACAAAATCAAGCGCCCGCACCGCGCCCGCATCCAGCAGGTTCCAGGTGTCGCGTCCGGAGGCAGTGCCAGTCAGTTTAATGCCGGCTACACGCTGGCCGTTCGCGCGCAAGCCGACAATCAGACTCATGGCCGTGTGGGTTTTCCCGGCGTCCATGCTGCTGCCGCATACCACGGCAATGCGCGGCAGTCTGGCGATTTTAACCGGCTTTAAAGCATAATCATGCAAGTGCAGTGGACGGCCCTCGGCGTCGGCCAGCGTCCCTAACAATCGCAGTTTGCTGGGTTGAGACACTCCGTCATGTTTGCTCTTCACCAAGCCGCAAACTCCCGCCATGGACAGCAAATCACAAGCATCGCCATCAGCGCTGGCATAACCTTCAAATTGCTCGGTCGCGTAGCGATTGCCGAAAACGACCGCCAAAGTATCCTCCTCATGCAGATTAGCAACCCGGCCTTCGGCCAGTTCCAGCCGTGTGTTCTTGCCAATCTTTTCCAACTTTGCCAGGGCGATGTCGCCTGAGCGTGGCGACTCCAATACGGGCAGCAACGACGCAAATCGGTTTCTCGGGACATGGCGCAGAGCGTAGGGAATTCGCATGGCCGTTTCCGATGGTGCGGACAGCATGGGGATCATGGTGCGGGTAAAATGTTGTGCTTTCATATTATGACCTCACAGTAGGAGATAAGTATTAACATTCAAGAGAGGCGGCGCATTATGAATGGAATTTAACATGAACAAGAATTCATTTTTGCCGATATGCTGGTAGGGTAGAGTGTTCCACTAACCTTGCGTTTTATTGCAGGGTGAAAAAATATTTATGATGTACGCCGAAACGAAGACCGCGCAGCTTTATTGCGACGGACAGGTGGAAGAAAAAATGTTTAGACCCCTTTACCGCCGGCACGCATTCACCCTCATAGAGCTATTGGTGGTGATCGCCATCATCGCTATCCTGGCGGGCTTATTGTTGCCAGCGTTGGCTCGCGCCAAGGAGTCGGCGCTGAGAATTTCCTGCGTAAACAATCTGCGGCAGCTCGGTCTTTCCATGCGATTGTACACGGACGACTATCGAGGGCGGTTTCTCCCGAGAGTGCATACCAATCGCTGGCCAGCGGCGTTGCGCGAAAGCTACCGAAACTTGCGCATCCTCAGGTGTCCGAGCGATGGGCCGAATCCGGCGACGCGCACTGACAGTCCCGATCCGGCTGATCTGGCGCCGCGCAGTTACATCCTCAATGGCTGGGACGATTACTTCCAGTCGCTTGGGCCGGCCATTTGGAACCAGTATCATGCCGGCGACCCTTCGCTGACACTTTCAGAAAACAAAATCACCGCGCCGAGCACGACCATCGTATTTGGCGAGAAGGATTACACTTCCGTGCATTTTTACATGGATTTCGTGTTTTACGATGACCTCAAGCAACTGGATCAAAGCAAACACTCCACCGGTCGCAAGGACGGCAACGGCAACGGTGGCGGTGGATCCAACTATTCGTTTGTAGATGGCAGTGTGCGATTTTTGAAATACAATGGGGCCTTTAACCCAGTCAACATGTGGGCCGTGACACCTGCCGCCCGCCATTAAATGCCCGAAGTCCATTCATTTGCCTCCCGGCTGGTTTGCTCCAAGGCTGAAATCATGCTGGCCTTTGTGCCAGCCTGCCACGACGAGCAGCCGATAAGTCACGTTCGATTCCAACGGCAGCGGACGGCTTCTGTTAACTAGCGGACGTAATCCCCTTATATGGTCGCCATAGGCAAACGCTTTGATGGGGATCGAGTTAGAATCTAAAACAAGATGCCAGAGCGGGGTCGGGTTTTTGCTGGTTTCCAAGGCGGCTACGGAAATGACTTTGATCTCCGTGAATTTATACTTCCGGTCGAATCCGAACGCCACCTGCGTGACTTTGACTGCTTGATTGGTGCGCGACTGTCCGCGCACCGGCAGGCCGACGGCGATGCGATGGGAAATTTCAATTTCTTTTGGGCGCAACCGGTCCCAATAAACATAGGCGTAAAGACCGATGACAATCAGAATGGTCGTAGCAATCCAGACGTTTCTATTGTTCGGCATGAATGACCAGTAGCACAATCAATTTTCAGCATCACGCATTACTTTTGACGTTCACCCGCCAAAAAACAAAAATTGCCGGACTGGCGCGCTCTTGATGACAGGCAGATGAATGTATTTTCATTTTCACTTCACCAAACGTTCATGTTCGTTTGGGAGCACCGCAAGGTTGCGCTTAAGATTGTAATTCGGGGTTCAATTGACTAGCCTCTGATCCATGCGAATCCTCGTCGTTGAAGATGAAAAACAGACCGCCTCACTTGTCCGCAAGGCGCTGCAAGCCGAGGGTTTTGGCGTCGAGGTATGTGGCAACGGCGATGATGCGCTGACGGTCGCCCGCACGACGGCTTTCGACGCGATCGTGCTCGATATCATGTTACCGGGGCGTGACGGTTTAAGCGTGCTGCGACAGTTGCGCGAACATAAAAACCTGACCCCCGTGCTGTTGCTGTCTGCGCGCGGGGAAGTCAACGAACGCATTGAGGGTTTGAATTTCGGGGCGGATGATTATCTGCCCAAACCGTTCGTCATCGCGGAACTGGTCGCGCGGGTGCGCGCCTTGGGTCGGCGCCTGGGTGAAACAAAAACCACCGTATTATGTGTGGGTAATCTCACGTTGGACACGACCTCCCGGCGGGTGCAGCGGGGGGATAAAACTTTTGATCTCACGGCCCGCGAATTCAGGTTGCTGGAATTTCTCATGCGTTCCCCGGGCCGGGTTTGCGGACGCATGACCATCTTTGAAAAAGTCTGGGATTGTAAATTCGACCCGGGCACGAATCTCATAGACGTGTACGTAAAACGATTGCGGGAAAAAATAGACAACAACTTTGAGCTCAAGTTGCTGCATACGATTCGCGGCATCGGCTATGTGTTAAGGGAGAAGCCATGACCATCCGCTCGCGCATGACATTGTGGTATGCGGGAATCTTGCTGTTTTCAATTCTGCTGGTTGCGGGAATTTCCATCAATGAACTGAACAACCGCCAGCGCGAGGCGCAAAAAGAAGCTGATCTGCAAAACAAATTGATCCGGGAGGGTAAGCTGGAATGGGATGACCCGGTAGAGCCGGACAGCGGCATGAATTGGAGAGACGAGGTTGATGTGGCCTTATGGATTGGAGTTCCGGGGGCACTGTTAAGCATTGGTGGCGGCTGGTGGTTGATGCGCAAAGCCCTTGCTCCCGTGGCCATCCTGACGCAAAAAGCGGAGCGAATTAACGACCGAAACCTGCACGAACAACTGGTGCGTTCAAGCAATGGCGATGAGATTGACCGCCTGACGGAAGTTTTCAACGCCATGACTGCACGGCTTCACGGTGCCTTTCAAAGCATGCGCGAATTCACTTTGCATGCTTCGCATGAACTAAAAACCCCGCTTACCATTTTGCATGGTGAAATAGAAACCACGCTCGCTGAAGAACCATTGACCGATACACAGAGTGAACGGCTGACACGCATGCTCGACGAGGTGCAACGGCTCGCCAAAATTGTTGATGGTCTTACGCTGCTCACCAGAGCCAAAGCCGACCAGATTGCGTTGGAAAATGAGTCATTCCGTTTGGATGAAATGGTGCGTGACGTTTTTGCTGACACGCAAATTCTCGCTAAATCCGCCGGCATCCAGGTTCAACTTACCAGCTGCGAATCAATCATGGTCTGCGGTGACCGGCATCGTTTGCGGCAAACATTGTTAAACCTGGTGGATAATGCTGTTAAATACAACGTGCCAAAAGGACTTGTAACCTTCTCGCTGACACGCGTGCAAAAATGCGCCGAGTTGATCATTTCGAACACTGGGCCGGGAATATCATCGGCACATCTAGCGCGTGTGTTCGACCCATTCTTCCGTGCCGATGCGAGTCGTAATCGTGCCGTGGATGGCTGCGGCCTCGGCTTAAGCATTGCAAAGTGGATCGTTTCCGCACATGGCGGTAAAATTCAAATCGTTTC
>JAYWBR010000003.1:0-2797 GCA_043781315.1 Verrucomicrobiota bacterium
ACCCACACCGATCCGGGGGCCATTGAAAATTTCGCCAACATCCTCCAGCCAAATCAAACCTGGAATGCCGGTCTTAAAATTGTTCAATCCATCTATGAAGGCGGTCGCCTAGGCTCGGCGATCCGCGCGGCGCGGCTTACGAAGGAACAGGCGTTGCTCCAATATCAGACCGTGGTTTCCGACACCCTGCTCGCCACGCGTGTTGCTTACTACGACACCTTGCTGGCCGCGCAGCAGATCACCGTCAATGAGGCGTCGGTGAATTTGTTGGGCAAAGAACTCGAAGCTCAGCAACGCCGTTACGATGCCGGCACGGTTCCCCGCTTCAACGTCCTCCGCGCCGAAGTTTCCGTGGCCAATGCGCGCCCGGGTTTGATCCGCGCCCGCAATGATCACCGCATCGCCAAAAATAATCTGTCAAACCTGCTTGGCTACAATCTGCCGCGTGATACCTGGGAAGACGTTCCGTTGCAACTCACCGACACGCTCGTCGCCGAGCCGTATCAGGTGGACTTGCCGCTCGCCATTCAGCAGGCCTTGGAGAAACGCACCGAACTGGGCGCGCTCCGCAAGGCCCGGCAGTTGCAGGATGAAAATCTCATCAACGCCCGCGCCGGCTACCAGCCCACCGTGCAGGCGTTCGCCGGTTATGGCTGGCGCAATGTCCAGTTCACCAAACCCATTGAGCTGGATCATCAGATCAACGGCTGGCAGGCCGGCGTGCAACTGAACTGGGATATTTTCGACGGCTTCCTCACCAAAGGAAAAGTCATGCAAGCCAGGGCGCAGCGCGAACGGGCCGCAACGGAACTCGACGACACTTCGCGCCAGGTGGAACTCCAGGTGCGCACGGCCTACTCCACGTTCATCGAATCCCGCGAAGTGCTGGACTCGCAGTTAAAAGTGCAGGAGCAGGCCGACGAAGCGTTGCGCCTTGCCCGCGCCCGCGCCGACGCCGGCACCGGCACGCAGCTCGAAGTGCTCGACGCCGAAACCGCGCTCACCCAGGCCCGCACCACGCAGATTGTGGCGCTGCACGATTACTCCGTCGCCCGCGCCAAACTGGAGCGCGCCAGCGGCAACGATCTGGTGCAAAAAACTGGAAACTGATTCGGACGGGTGGAACGCCGGCGGCGCTGGTCAATACCAAGAACTGACCCAGAACTGACCCCTTTATGAAACCTAGCCTCAAAAATCGTCGCGTTGACCCGGTTCTGGCGACCCAAACGTGGGAAGCAACGCTCGCGCACCGAGTCTATTCTTGCCCGGACACTCAAGCCTATGCTTCCACATGCGGAGCAACTTCTCTGTTGTTAAGAAACAATCAGACTGGAAGACGCATTCCTCTTAACGTCGAGGCTGTGGAGACACGCAATCCTCACGGGCCTGATTTTCTCTCGGCTTTGCCAGCCAACTTGCGCGCACGCTTGAGCAGCTATAAGAACGACGTGCTGAACATTCCCGGCATTTTGGATGACCGTTGCAACTATCGTTTTTATTATCTTAGCAGTGAGCCTTGGCCTCTTCGGATGCAAGAACTCACCGCTTTAGCTTCGGCAACTGAATGGTCTGCAATCCTCTCCATTCTCACCGAGCCGGAACTGTTCTTTCAGTGGCCACAATTAGGTGCATTGCTTTGGTTAGGTTGCGTTCGAACACAAAATGACGGAGAACACATTTTCCCAGCAGAACTCATAACCCAACTGGAAAGATTGGGATTAAAACCTGATACTCGAACGAATGGGCCGGCCATAAATTCTTATCTGGCTGCTGGTGGGAAACGACCAATGTGGGGAAATGAAGGTTGGCATATTCATCACATCTTCGATGGGACTGAAGGCTCGCCTCATGCGGTTCGCGATGGAAACCATTTTACACATTCAGCCGGTTTAGTTGCAGCGCATCCTGTCGCCCATCACCTCGCCCATCAGTCAGATTTGTTGAAATGGCTTTTGTGGCGTGAAGCGTTTTTGCGATTTGGTTTTGACCCCAGTGGAAATTTTGTTAACGCATGATTCCCCGCGAGCTGCTCAAAAAAATCCGGCAGATCGAGCTGCGCACGAACCGCCTCGTGACCGAAACGCTCGCGGGTTGGTCATTTCAGCCGGCGGCGCAGTTCCGCCGGATTCCGCGAGCCATGCCAGACAGCAAGAATTTTGACTTCCCGGTGTTCAGTGTTGACGGAGAAGTAAATCGAGTAAGGTCAAGGCTCGCGCATTGTCGCCTTGTGCGTCAAACGCGCCGCCAGCCGAAACCGTTCAGGGTTGTGTTTCAGCGTTTGGAGAAAGGCTTGAAGTTCATCGTCGAATCGCCAGCCCACACCGGTTTCCTGTGTCTCATACCAGTCCGCGGCCTCATTCCATTCCCGTTTGGCCTCCGCCTTCGCGATGACTCTGAACGTCATTTTTTGGCCAGGAGACGTTTCTTGATTTCGGCGGAAATTTCTTCGATGGGAGTGCCGCGTCCGGGATGTTTGAGCGCATCTTCAGCGCGGCGCTCCAACTCGACAACCTGCTCGGGCGTGAGGTCGGGATCAAATTCGTCACGGAGGCGCGCGAAGACTTGGTATTGTTCCTCGAATGGCAGATCGTGGATTTGTTCCAAAACTTGGTTCGCACTCATGGCCTCAAAATTAACCGCCGTTAGGCATTTTGCAAGCGCATGATACCGCGAGAAATTCTAAAGAAGATTCGCCAGATCGAGCTGCGCACGAACCGCATCGTGACCGAAACGCTCGCGGGCCAATACCATTCCGTCTTCAAGGGCCAGGGCATGAACTTCGACGAGGTGCGCGAAT
>JAYWBR010000004.1:0-8533 GCA_043781315.1 Verrucomicrobiota bacterium
GGGTCTCATTTAATATCGAAATGGCGGGACGACATATTCGGCAGCGCGAGCCAGCCGCAAATGCAACTGATGAGCCAGGCGTCGTTCCGTGATCCCGCCACGTATGGTTCGAGTTCGCTGGTTCCCAGCAATTACATCTACGGCTTGGGCGGGGTTTATCGCTTTGAAACCACGAATGCTTTTCACGGCACGGCCACGCTGATCATTCCGTACAGTGATCTGGCCGTGGCTGGACTGAATGAAAACGACTTGAAGATTTACCGGCAGGATGACGCCACAAACCAATGGGTCTTGGTTGGCGGGACGGTAAATGCGGTGTCGAACACGGTCACGGTTGCGATCACCAATCTGGGCACATATGCGGTTGCGCCGCCATTGCCAACCGGCGATCTGCAAATTGTTTTGAGCACCAACTTGCTGACGGCGGACGGCATTTCGCAGATGACGGCGGTCGTGACCAATCTGCTTTTGAATACCAGCAATGTTGCGACCCAGCAGTGGCTCTTTACGGCCATTGCAAGTGGCGTCACGATTCTCAACCCGGACATGGACACGAATGCTCCGGGCGTTCAGTTGTTCAGCACGAACGGCACCGTGTCGTTGCTCTTGCGTGCGCCCCTTGGCGGAATGACCGCGAGCATCAGCGTGGGTTCGGCGGCGGGTGACGCTTTTGGAACGACCGCCATTGGATTGTTGGACAACACGCCGCCCACCGCGCCGACCAATGTGCTCGTGACTGCGGGACAGAGCAGAATCCGGGTTTCTTGGGGGACGAATAGTGAGCCAGACCTCGCAGGTTATCGGGTTTATTACCGGCTTGGACAGAGCGGTCCGCCTTGGGATGGCGACGCAGCGGTGGAAGGAACGCCGTCGCCGGTTCAGGTCGGCGGGACCAATTGTTTGTTGAGAGGTCTCACGTTGGGGACGAATTACTTCGTGTCAGTAAGTGCGGTGGATACGACGGGCAACGAGAGTCCGTTGTCTGTTCCGATTCAGGCAACCACCACGCAGGGACCACCAGCGCCACCCACAGGTGTCGCGGTAAATTTTGGAACTGACGGCACGAACATCCTGATGTGGGCGCTGTCGGAAGACGATGGCTACAACGACCGCGATGTCGTTCATTACGACGTGCTGCGGGCCGTTCTGCCGGGCGGAAGTTATTTGAAAATTGGCGAGGCTGCCGCCGGCCTTGGCCTTTACACCGACGCCAACCTCACCGTCATGCGACGCAATATGTTGGCTATGCCGTCGTCGCGGTGGACAGCAACAGCCTCGGTTCAGCTCAAGTTTTGGCCAACCGCTTATTGCCAAGCGGCAGCGGCACGGACACCGATGGCGACGGGATGCCGGATTATTGGGAGATTGCCAATGGTTTGAATCCTTTAGACCCGACGGATGCCACACAAGACCCGGACCACGATGGCCTGACCAACTTGCAGGAGTATCAGCAAGGCAAGCTGCCGCTCGTGTTCGACAATCTGCGGATTGGGCTGGCGCAGTATTTCCCGGACGGAAAATTCCAACTCAATGTGTTTGGTGAAATCGGCAAAAGCTACGTGTTGCAAGCGTCAACCAACCTGGCGACCTGGACTCCGCTCTTCACTTTTACCAGCACCAATTCACCGACTGTTCTTGTGGATACGGCAGCAAAGGATTTCAAATATCGCTTCTACCGGGTGGCTGATGCGTCCGCGCTCGGTGCGAGCATACCGGTGATGACGTTGTCGTTGTCGGGGAAAAATGTGGTGGTTTCATGGCCTACAAACGCAACGGGGTTCACTTTGGAATCTGCCACGAATCTTCCGGCGGCAAGCTGGACATCGAACTCCTTTGCGCCTGCAATTGTGAATGGGAATTTTACCGTCACCAATCCCGTTTCCGGTGGAACAAGATTCTACCGGTTGAAGAAATGATTCTGCCACAACGCCGTTGGTGTTGATTCCATTTTGGAACGCACACCCAAGGTAGGCGTTGTGCCAACCTTGGGCTGGAGGCCGCAATCCCTTTGGGATTTTTTTTGGCAGGTATCCTCAGCGTGGAGTTTTTGATTTTTGATTTCCGACGTTCCGATTCTCCGCTACCCTGCCCGCGTGAAGCTCTCCGTCAAAAGTGATTATGCAGCGCGGGCCGTCCTCGGTCTGGCGCGGCATTATCCGACCGGTGGAGTGTTGCGCATTGAACAGCTCGCGACCGGGCAGGCCATCCCGCCCAATTACCTCGTCCAAATTCTCATCGAACTCAAAGCCCAGGGCATCGCCAAAAGCGTGCGCGGCAAGGAGGGCGGCTATCTGCTCGCCCGCCCGCCGGCGGAAATCTCCCTCGGCGACGTCCTGCGCGCCGTGCATGGCGAGGTGTTCGATACACCGGCGCTGACCGATCTCAAGTGTCCGCCCGAACTGCGGCGCGCCTGGTCGCGGCTCAAGACTTCCGTGGACGAGGCCGCCAACCAGATCACCTTCCAGCAACTGCTCGATGAAAGCGCGGAGAAGGAAAAAATGTATTACATCTGACCATTTCCCGATTCACTGTTCCACACCTGGGCAATAACTGTTCGCAATTCAGACAGACTTTCAACCTAACCAAAACCCGCGCAGGTCATCAGAATATTTTTCTAAAGTGCCGCGCCGGTTCCGTCTTGCGGCACATTGTCCCAGGTGGGGACGGGCGTTTTCGCTTGGTAACACTGGCTGTTACCGCTTCGAGACACCGAAACTGACTCCCGCTTAGACAGCCGGAGTGGCGTGCCGGAAGCGGCCACCGTATCTCCTGAAGGCTGATTTTTTCAACGGCACACAAGTTGCAATTCCACCACTTGCTCTATGGCGTCATCGAAATCTTTGTTCGTCGGTGTGGTGGAAGTGAAACTGGACGGTCTCACGGTGGACGTGCCGGCGCAGCGCCGCTCCTTCGCCGCCATCCGCTCCCACCTGGAATCTCATGCGCTGAAACATCAGCGCATTCTCTGCGCGCTCAACGTGGACGGCGAGCCGGTGAACCTCCTCGAACCGCGCCGCAGCGCCAAGCCGTTCGCCCGCATCGAAGGCGAAACCATGAGCCTGGACCAGGTGCCCGCCCAGCTCATCAGCGCCGCCTTGCAGCAGACCGCCGGCGTCCGCGCGCAGGTGCAGTCCGCCGTGGAATTGGTGCTGATCAACGACGCCCACCGCGCGCGCGAACTCTGGTGGAACCTCGCCCTCACGCTCAAGGAACCGCTGCTGACGTTGAGCCTGCTGCCCGAAAACTTTTTCAACACGGTGCCCGGCACCGCGCCGTTGAGCCAGTTGCGCGCGTGGCAGCTTGAGCAGCTCGGCGGCGTCATCCGGCAGGTGGATGAATCGTGCGAGGCCGAAGACCCGGCCGTGCTGTCCGACACTTTGGAAAAATGCGCCCTGCCCTGGCTCGACAATCTCCACGCCGCGTTGAAGCTCTGGCTGGAAACCGCCCTGCTGGATGCGCCGGCTGGCGAATCCAAAACGGCGGCCACCTCCTGACCGCAGCGCCTCTTTCAACCCGCGCCACTTAGTTGGACGGCTCGATCTGCCGCACGCGGTTCAGATGCCGGCCACCCGCGAACTCCGTGACCAGCCAGAGTCGCACCAGTTCCAGCGCAAGTTCCAACGCAATCGTGCGCTGACCGATGGCGAGCACGTTCGCGTCGTTGTGTTCCCGCGACCAGCGCGCGGTATCGAGGCTCCAGCAGAGCGCGCAACGGATGCCGCGCACTTTGTTGGCAACGATGGCTTCGCCGTTGCCGGAACCACCGAGCACAATGCCGCGTTCACATTCGCCGCGCGCCACAGCTTCCGCCGCCGGCCGGATGAACATCGGATAATCCACCGGTGCCTCGCGGTGCGTGCCGAAATCGCGGACCTCGTGGCCGAGGCTCGCGAGCAAATTTTTGATCTGCTCCTTGTAGGCAAACCCCGCGTGATCCGATGCAATGGCGATCTTCATGACAGTTTCAAAAGTGGATTAACCCACACCGGCCCGCCAATGAAAATTCATTGTGGCCGAGACCGGCGGGCGCTTTTGCGGAGCGCGGGTCTGTGACCCGCAGCAGGGTCGCAGGGAATGATGTGTTGAAATCACCCAACGCCGTCCGTGCTGGCGCCGCCGCTGCGACTCACAGAGTCGCGCTCCACTGCAAACCCAACGCTCACCCTCCGGGCGGCGGCAGGATTTCCAGCCTGAATGAAAAGACGCGTTCAACCAATTGATGCCGCCAAAGCCAGTCGCTGGGTGCGGCGTCTGTCAACGCGCGTCGGAAAAATTCTCGCAACCCATCCCGATGCCGACCGCGACAACGTCCGTCACACTTTGATTTTGCTGGAGCAACCGCCGCTCGAACGGCTTCAACGGAGCTTAATCCGTGGCCGCGCCACTTGCCTTCCGTCATTCCCTGCTCTGTTAGGGCGGAGTTTCTGTGGAGCCAAAACTCAAAGATTCGTAAAGCAGTCACCAGCCGATCTTCCGTCTGACGGGCAAAACCGTGGACGTCCCCCGATAGGCGTGAAGACAAAATTTGCCAAAACACAAAACCTCAAAATCAGAGCGCCGCAAATCCGGAAGGCGCGATTTGAAGAACAACGCTTTCGTTCACGAACGAATGGCCGTCCGTTGGCTCAATTCGTTCAGTTTTTTCGTGGCCGCGCCGCCATCAATTAACTCCACTGCGCGATCCCAGCCGTCGGCCAGCGTCCGCACCTGCCCGGCTACGAACAGGGCGGCGGCAGCGTTGAGCAAGACCGCATCGCGCTTGGGGCCGCGCTCGTCGCCGCGCAGGATGCGGCGGATGATTTCCGCGTTGGCCTCGCGGTCGCCGCCGGCCAGATCGGCGAGCGTGGCGGGTTGGAGTGGGAATTGTTCGGGCGACGAACTCGAAACCGTGAAGCCGCGCTCGTGGTAAAACTCCGCGATGGTGTTTTCGCCGAGCGTGGAAAGTTCGTCGAGGAAGGAGTTTCGGGTTTCGGGTTTCGGGTTTCTAGTTGCGATGGTTGTGCGCACTTCTAAACTCGGAACTCGGAACTCGGAACTCGGAACTTGCCCGCAGACCACCATGCCGCGCCGGATGCCCAGCGTCTGCAACACCTGCGCGAGCGGTTCGCACAGTTCCGGGCGCGGCACGCCAACGAGCTGGGCGGTGGGCCGCGCGGGATTCAGCAGCGGGCCGAGAAAGTTGAAGATTGTCCGCTGGCCGCGCGCGGCGCAGAGCTTGCGCGCCGGGGCGATGTGCTTGAACGCCGGATGAAAATTCGGCGCGAAGAAAAAGGCGAAGTGGTGTTCGTGCAAGGCTTGCGCGGCTTCGGCGGGTGAATAATCCACGCGGATGCCGAGGGCTTCGAGCACGTCGGCGCTGCCGGACTTGGAGGTGACGGCGCGGTTGCCGTGCTTGGCCACGGCGATGCCGCCAGCGGCGCAGAGGATCGCGACGGTGGTGGAAATGTTGAACGTGTTGAGCTGGTCGCCGCCGGTGCCGCAGACGTCGAGGATTTCGCCAGCGCGGGTTTCAGCGGTGAGCGGCGGCGTGATGGATTTGTCGCGGAGCGCGCGGGCGAAGGCGGAAATTTCCGCGACCGTTTCGCCTTTGGCCGCGAGCCGGGAAAGAAACTCGGCTTTCGTGGCGGCGGGAACATTTTCGTCCACGAGCTGTTCGACCGCAGCGCGGATTTGTTCCTCGGAGAGAATTTTCCCGGCCGCGAGATCGTTGGTCAGTATTTCCAGCACGCCAAATTTTAGGGTCTTACGCCCAAAGTCCAAAGCCGAAAGTGGCGCGGAAAATATCTGATGCTATTTTGACATTGCGAGGTTCAGGCAAAGTCACTAGTGTCGCTGCAACACGCGTAACGAAATAAAAACCTATGTATTTCGGAGTTGATTATCACCCGGAGCAATGGGTCTTCCCATTTGCTGGAACTTCTAAAGACCCCGAAGCTCAATGGGAGCTGGACGCGGAATTGATGCTCAAGGCCGGCGTCAACGTGGTGCGCGTTGGGGAATTCACCTGGGGTTTGTGCGAGCCGGAGGAGGGCAAATACGATTTCACCTGGCTGGAACGCTTCATGAACATCATGGGCAAGTCCGGCATTCAGGTGGTGCTGGCCACGCCCACCGCCGCGCCGCCGATCTGGCTGACCCAGAAGCATCCGGAGGTTCTGCCGGTGGACGAGCGCGGCCTGACCAAGCACGAAGGCACGCGCCGCGCCGTCTGCCTCAACAGCGATATTTACTGGAAATATTCCAAGGCGCTCGTGGAGGCCATGGCCAAGGCGCTCGGCCCGCATCCGCAACTGGTCGCCTGGCAGATTGACAACAGCTTGGGCGGCAATTTCACGGAAGCCTCGTTCAACGAGGACACGCGGCGCGACTGGCATTTCTGGCTGGAGGAAAAGTTCAAGACCATCCAGCGCCTCAACAACAACCTGGGCTTGCGTCATTGGGGCCAGGTCGTCACCGCCTGGAACCAGGTGCCCATGCCGATGGCCGCGCCCACGATTCACAATCCGGCGCTGGTCCTGAACTGGTGCCGGTTTTGCAGCGACACGATCGTGCAGTTTGTCAAGATGCAGGCGGAGATTCTGCACGAACTCACGCCCAACTGTCCGGTCACAACCAACCTCCGGCCGCTCGTGCATCGCTTCGATCACTTTGACCTGGCCGAGGCGCTGGATTTCGTGTCGGTGGAAAACACGGCGGCGATCAAGGCCAAGCCCGCCGAGCAGGCGTGCGACATTGACATGCTGCGGTCACTCAAAAAAACCGGCATCCGCTCGCCCGACGGGGAGACCGGCTTCTGGGTCATCGAGCAGAAGGCCGGCAATGTAAGCTGGCAGGATGTGAATCCAATTGTCCGTCCCGGAATCTTGCGCATGTTCAGCTACCAGCTCGTGTCGCGCGGGGCCACGGCGATATTGTTTTTCCGCTGGCGGCAGCCGCGTTTTGGCACGGAGAAATTTCACGGCGCGGTGCTGCCGCACAACACGGCCGCGGAAAGCCGCACGTTCCGCGAGATCGCGCAGATTGGCGAGGAGATGAAGATGCTGGCCCCGCTGCTCAAGGACACGCAGGTGCAGGCCGAGGTGTGCATTCTTTACAGCCACGACAGCGACTGGGTGCTGCAACAGCCCAACCAGCCGACCAAGCATTTCAATTTGCGCGAACACATCCAGCTTTTCTACACCGCGCTGCATGACCGGAACATCTCCGTGGATTTTGCTCGGCCCAGTGAAGACTTGTCCAAATACAAGGTGGTCATCGCGCCCTCCCTGCACCTGCTTTCGAGCAGCGAGGCCGATCTGCTGAAACTCTATGTCCAGAACGGCGGCACCTTGCTCGGCACGTTCAACTCGGGTCTGGTGGATCAGCACAACCTGGCCCCGACCACCGGCTACCCGCACAACCTCACCGATCTCTTCGGCCTGGAAGTGCTGGAGTTTGACACGCTGCCCGAAGGCGAGGAAAATCATCTCACGTTCAAGGGCGCATTCCCCACCAGCCATTTGCATTCCGCCCGGATCTGGTGCGATATCATCGAGCCGAAGGAGTGTCAGGTGCTCGCCACCTATGCGAAAGATTTTTACGCGGGCAAACCGGCCATGACGATGAACACCTTCGGCCTGGGCCGCGCGATCTACCTCGGCACGCAGAGCAACCAGCATTTCTACACCGACCTCGTGACGTGGCTCCGGCAGATGTGCGGCCTCCATCCGCTGCTGAAGGTTCCTGAACACGTCCAGGTCAGCATGCGCGAGAAGGACGGCACCAAAGTATATTTCCTCCTGAACCACCAGAACTCCCAAGTGCGGCTCCAGTTCTACAAGCCGATGCACGATTATCTCACCGGCAACACCTTCACCGGCAACTACGACCTGCCCCCGCACGGCGTGCTGATCATAGACGAACACACCGAACCCAAGCACCCGGCGGAAACGGCCGCCGCCGAAGCCGGCGCACAGGCATAATTCCAGCCGTCCGCGCCCGCTCATCATGGCCTACCAGCCCCGCCGCATTCCGCCGCTTGGCCCGCCGAAATCTTCGCGGCGCCAGCGCGTGCTCGCCGCTTGGCGCGGCGTGGATCTGGTTCCGGAAGAAACCGCCCGAACCGACCGCGCGAAATCGGCGGGGGCCGTCCTGCCCGCCGTGCTCAAGGAGTTGCGGATAGACAATCGCCGGGGCGAGGCGGAAATCGTGAAGGTCTGGAATGATTTGCTCGACCCGAACATCGTCGCCCACGCGCAACCGGCCAATCTGCACAAGGGCACGTTGTTCGTGACCGTGGACAGCAGCGTGTGGCTGGCGGAAATCGTGCGCTACCGGCGCAAGGAAATTCTGGACCGCCTCCAGCACAGCTTTGGCAAGGAACTGATCCAGAGGATTTCGTTTCGGGTGGGGTGAAAGACCTGTTTAATAATCATGCAACCCTGAAGGATTCAACCATGGCCAACTCCAAAAAACCGGGTCCGATGTGCCAAGTCCTCAGCACCCCCACGCTCACACAGGACGGAACCTTGTGCCGGTGCGCGTCGCCCCTGCC
>JAYWBR010000005.1:0-8504 GCA_043781315.1 Verrucomicrobiota bacterium
ATGCCGGGCGCATGGACGAACATTCGCTGCCTGCCCAAATCCAGTCCGCCGCGCTGCAAACCAACCCGTCGTTCGACGTTGCTCGCGCCGCCAAGAAAATGAATGAGCGCTTCCTGATACAACGCGAAGTCCAGAAACGCACCCCACTCTTGGAGCAAATCAAGCATGGTCTGTCGCAACAAAGCGCAGGTTGGCGTCCAATCGTTCCAATGTTCCGTGACGGCGGTGAACCGACGGCGCTCCGCCTGCGTGAGGCTCGTGGCAATAAGTTTTCCCTGAACTTTCAGCGGGCGGAAGTTGAGCAACTTGCCGCGTTGGATGCCCAGCAGGAACAGGTAGTTGAACAACTGCGTCTCGTGTTCACCCACCAACGCAGCGTCGGTTTTTAATTCGTAAAGCGCATCGTCGGCGATCAGATCAAGGCGATATGTTTTCTTGAAATCACGATGCGTGACGGTGACGGGCACCTGGGTTTGCACGGACTTGAAACCATCGGCGAGCAGGCGCGCTTTCAAATCGGCTTCGTAGGCGCACTCGTCGCAGAAGCGGCCCAGTTCGTTCTGGCTCGCGTAGGCGTGGCCCATCACGCGGTAGTCCAACTTCTCGAACTCATCCGCGCTCACGCTCACGATCTTGACGGGGCAATGGATAGGCATGGATTCAGGGAGTGGTCAGGGGAATGATTGTCAGAGGAATGGGAAAAGACAAATTCTTTGAAATCATTCCCGTGACAGAACAGTGCTGAACTTCTTGCAATTCTGGCACCAGCGCGCCTGGCCAAGCGTGGCCCAGGCTAGAAGATAAATTCCCGTCAGCGCGAGGATGATGCCCGGCGGCCAGAACAGCGGAAAGGCAAACGCAATAGCCACCGACGCAATCATGCAAAGGCTGACAACGATCAGCCTGGCTCTGCTTTTCTGAATCATCTCGCCGCCGCAGGTCGGACAGGAGAATTTCTCTAGTGTTGTGGTTTCGGGCATTTCAGGTGTAACTGAGCATCGTCAGCTGTTATTTTTCGCCGAAATTCCTGAACACAATGTCTCTGCGATAGTAGTCAAACTTGCGGCAATCAAAATGGATCTCCTCTAGTTTCCTAGAAATGGCTAATTCGGCCTCAACCAATGTTTGAACTAATGGACGAAGCTTTTCCTGACCCTTGTAGTTCTTGGCGGCAATGAAAAAATCTAAGTTCTCGTTATGAATAAAAAAGCGGCTTGGAATCGAAACCTCGTTGCCCACGAGGATGCCGTAGCGCAAACAAGGATATATCCGTTTGTGCTGCCCTGCCTTGGCTGAATATGTCAGTATATCGTGGGTCGAAATGCTTTCCTTGAATTCAATGGCGAGCCTTGGAAATTTCACTCCGTCGATCAGTTCGCAGATACAAATATCGGTTTGAAATGCTGATGTTCCTCGTTTTGGGTTTTTCGTGTTTTCTGGAGGGATCATCAACTCCAGTTTGCGATTTAGATAAAGCTCGTAGAATAGATTGGCTTTGCGGTCAACGATGGCTTTGTCGCCAAGAACTTCTTTGGCAACTGCCTCAAATATCCCGACGAATGATGATTCTTGCATGATGCGTGATGCCGAATTAACAGATGACTCAATCTTACGACTTCAAAAACTCATCCAACGCCGTCTTGGTCACGCGCCAAGTGGAGCCGATCTTTTTGCCTTTGAGGTCGCCTTTTTCGAGCGTGGCCAGCACATCTGCTTCGCTCACGCCGAGCACACGCGCCACATCGGCGGAACCGAGCAACTCAATCGCGCCCGCGCCGGAAATCACCGGCGGCACCGCGCCCGCAGCGGGCGTGGCTTGCGGCTGGTTCATGGACGCCATCAGTTGCTGGCCCATCGCCAGACCCGCGCCGAGACCCGCGCCGGTGCCGGCCATGCCGCCGGCAGCTCCGCCTTCTTTGGTCAGCGACTCGGCCATTTGGAATTTCACGTAGTCGTTGAGATTGCCGACCGCCGCCATGCTGCTGCGCTTGTCAATCGCCGCTTCGACTTCGGGCGGCACGGAAACGTTCTCGACGATGAAGCTGGGAATTTCGATACCGTATTTCGCGGTGACCTGCGGATTGATGGCCGGCAGCAAGGCTTCGCCGAGTTCCTGATAGCGCGCGGCGATGTCCAGCACGGGCACTTTTGAAGAGGCGAGCGCCTCGGTGAACACGCTGACGATGCGTGAGCGCATGGTGTCGGCAAATTCGTCGAGCCGGAAATGATCGTCCGTGCCGGCGACTTCCTTGAGAAAGATTTTCACGTCCACGACCTTGAAATCAAACGTGCCGAACGCGCGCGCGCGGACGATGCCAAAGTCGGCGTCGCGCATCATGATGGGATTCGACGTGCCCCATTTGTTGCCGGTGAACAAGCGGGTGTTGACGTAGTAGAGATCGGCCTTGAACGGCGAGTGCAGGCCGTACTTCCAGCCTTTGAGCGTGGAGAGGATCGGGATGTTGTCGGTGGTCAGCGTGTGTTTGCCGGGGCCGAACGTGTCGCCGAACTGGCCGAGATACACGAACTGCGCGGTCTGGGATTCGCGGACGATGAGCTGCGCGCCGTTTTTGATTTCCTTGTCCTGGTCGGGATAGCGGAAGGAAATGGTGTCGCGGGAATCGTCCTGCCACTCGATGATTTCGAGGAACTGCGTCTTGAGATAATCCATGAGGCCCATAGTTGTTTCTTTCTATTTGGTATTGAAGGTTGCCGGTTTCGTGGCGGTATCATCGTGCGGGCGGCGCGGTCTGTGAAGTACAAACTGATGCGGCGAGTGTAACGGGAATGCGCTTGCGAATTGGTTAGTGACGGGAAGAATATCCCCACCATGTCAGCGGAAACTCTGAACTGCCCGATGTGCGGCGCGCCGGTCGCCAGCCTCGATGCCACCGGCTGCGACCATTGCGGCGCGCGGCTGGCGACGGTGGCTTGCCCGTCCTGCTTCGGGATGATTTTTCAAGGGGCGAAGTTTTGTTCGCATTGCGGCGCGAAGGTGGAGCGAACGGAAGTTGGGGAAGCCACCCAGGAACTTTGTCCGCATTGTAAAATTGGCCTGGAAGCGGTGCAGGTGGGCACCGCGAGCCTGCGGGAATGTTCCAAGTGTGGAGGGATTTGGGTGAACAAGTCCCTGTTCGAGCAAATCTGCCTCGAGCACGAAGAGCAATCCGCCGTGCTGGGCATGGCGTTTTCCCTGCCGGATAATCCCGTCGAAACTGCGGATCTCAAAGTCCGCTATTATCCGTGCCCCGTCTGCAAATCCCTGATGAACCGGGTGAACTTTGCCCATTGCTCGGGTGTGATCGTGGACGTTTGCCGTGACCATGGAACCTGGTTCGACCAGGACGAATTGCGCCGCATCGTAGAATTCATCCGCGCCGGCGGACTCGACAAGGCGCGCAGTTACGAAATCGAAGACCTCAAAAGGCAACAACAGCAGTTGAAATCCATTCAAACGGTCGGCTCGACCATCGGCGATTCCTGGAACCGTCCGGTTTCGACTCCTTGGCTTTCTGGCCGAAACGATCTGGTTGGTTGGGGGATTACGGCTGCGCTTGTAGCCCTAAGATTGCTTTTCAAGTGATCGCGCAGTTACTTCTGAAAAACGTCGGGCGCTGGATCAAATCTGAAAATCCACCACCGTCTGCTTGTCCGCCTTGTTCAGCACGCGCATGTCCAGGCCGTCGTAAATCACCAGCGAGTTCGGCGCGACGCTGTCCATGATGAACACGTTGCCGCCGATGGTGCTGCCCGCGCCAATAATCGTTTCGCCGCCGAGAATCGTCGCGCCGGGATAGATCGTCACGCGATCCTCGATGGTCGGATGTCGTTTCTTGCCGCGCAACTGCTGGCCGCCCGCCGTGGATTTCGCGCCGAGGGTGACGCCGTGATACATCTTCACATGATGGCCGATGATGGCCGTCTCGCCGACGACTGTGCCGGTGCAATGATCCACGAAAAAGTGCGAGCCGATCCGCGCGCCGGGATGCAGGTCCATGCCCGTCCGCGCGTGCGCCCACTCGGCCATGATGCGCGGGATGAGCGGAACATTTTTTTTGTACAGCTCGTGCGCGAGGCGTTGCACGGCGATGGCTTCGATGAACGGATACGCCACGATGACCTCCTCTTTGCTCAACGCCGCCGGGTCGCCGTTGAACGCGGCTTCCACGTCGGTCTGCAAAATTTCCCGGACGCGCGGGAGCTGGCCGATAAATTCCAGCGTGAGCGCGTGCGCCGCCGCCGGGATGCCTTTCTTGGCCACGTCGGCGGGCGGATTGTATTCGAGGCTCTTGCGGATTTCGTCTTCGAGACTGCCGATCACGGAGTCCAGCAGCGCGGCGGTCTCGGCCCTGATCTCGGAGGAGTGGATGAGTTTCTCGTCGAAAAAACCCGGGAACAGCAGGCGCAGCAGGTCGCAGGTGATGTTCGTGATGGCGCGCTTGGACGGCAGGTTTTTGCCGTCGAGATGGTTGATGCCCCCCGCGCGGGCGTAGGAGGCGACGAGTTCGTTGGTCAACTGGGTGACAGTCTGCTGCACGCGCGCAGTATTCCGCAGCCCCTGGGGAAAGGCAAGCGGCGCACGCGTGACTGCGAAGCCCCCGTCGCAGCGGGTGCCGGCGACGCCTCGTCGCCGAAGCCAATCGTCCAACTAAACCGTGCGTCCCGGATTTCGTGCGACGAGGCGTCGCAGCCACCCGCTGCGGCAACAGCAGGGTCGGCTCAGCGAAAGCAAATGGTCCGCACGCAGTCATGAAAATCCTCGGCCCCGGCGACGATCTTGATTTCCACCCGCATGAAATAAAACGGCAGGTCGCGCCGGTCAATTTTCGGAAAGCGCACGGCGTCCTTCTGCGTGGTGATGATGATCTCGGCCTGGCGCTTCTTGCCGCGATTGATGGCGTTGAGAATCTCCTGCTGCGTGAACCGGTGATGGTCGGCGAAGCGCTTGGAATAAACCAGCTCCGCGCCGAGCTTGACCAGGCCCGACTCAAAACTTTCCGGCTGCGCAATGCCGCTCAACGACGCGACCCGGCGGCCTTTGATGATGCCGATGTCGTGGCGCTGGCCGGTGAAAACATCCTCCAGATAAAGTGGGTGATGCACGCACTCGATGATGCCCGCAGTGGGATTCAAGCTCGCGATGCGCCGCCGGAGTTCGGCCGTGTTGCCGTCGCTCTTGGTGATGAAGATGACGCTGGCGCGGGCGAGATGCGACGGGGGTTCGCGCAAGGTGCCGCGCGGCAACAGCGACTCGTTGCCGAACGGTTGCTGGCGGTCAATCAGCACCACGTCCTGCCGGCGACCGCGCAACTTCCAGTATTGAAAACCGTCGTCGAGCAGCAGCGTGTCGCAGCCAAATTGTTCAATGGCGTAGCGGCCCGCCTTGACGCGATCCTTGTCCACGAGCACAACCACGTCCTTGAGATTCGAGGCGAGCATGTATGGCTCGTCGCCGGCGGTTTCGGAATCGAGCAGCAACGATTTGCCATCGGAGACGACGCGCGGCGGCGTGGTGTCGGCGCGGAACAGCAGGCGGTCGAGCAACGTTTTGTGGAGCGGCGGCGGTTTGGAACGGTAGCCGCGCGAAAGGATGGCCACGTTGCGGCCCTGATCACGAAGTTCGCGGGCAAATTTTTCCACGACCGGCGTCTTGCCGGTGCCGCCGACGGTGAGGTTGCCGATGGCGATGACCTGCACGCCCAGCGTGGTGTCGCGGAGGATGCGGACGTTGTAAAGGAAGCGCCGGGCTTTAACGGCGACCAAAAGAAAAACCTTGGACAGAAGGTACAGCACGCCCCGGACGAACGACGCGCCGGTGCCGCGTCGCTCCTCCATGACCACCTCGATAAAAAAAGTTTCGACGCTTTCCGTCCAGAGCCGCCACGTTTCGCGCATTGGCAGGAGTCTGCCAAACCGGTGTGGGCGGAGCAAGCGCCCGTCCGCCGCTGCCGATTGTTTTTGTATTCCGCGCCGTTCATGGCTATGTATTTTTCATGTCCGACTCCCTGCGCCTCAAGGATCAGCCCGCCAGTGAACGGCCGCGCGAACGGCTTGTCGCGAAAGGCGCGGCGGCGCTCACCGACGCGGAGTTGATCGCGATCTTGCTGCGCACCGGGCTGCGCGGAACCAACGTCGTCGAGGTCGGCGCACAATTATTGCGGAAGTTCGGTTCGTTGCAGGCGTTGGCGCGGGCGTCGGTGGATGATTTGCGGCAAGTCAAAGGCATCGGTCGGGACAAGGCGGTGACGCTGCTGGCAGCGTTCACGCTGGCGCGGAAAATGGCGGAGGAGCTGCAACGCGAATCACCCGTGCTGGACAATCCCGCCGCCATCGCCGCGCTGCTCAAGGATCAAAATCTCGTCAAGAACGTGGAGACGCTCCAGGTGCTGCTGCTCAACACGCGGCGGCGGCTCATCAGCGTGCAGGAAATTTCCGACGGGACGATTGACTCGCTGCTGGTGCATCCGCGCGAAGTGTTCAAGGCCGCCATCGCCGCGAACGCCGCCGCGCTGATCCTCGCGCACAATCATCCGAGCGGCGACCCCACGCCGAGCGAGGCGGACATCAAGGTGACGCGCGACCTGATCCGCGCCGGGCACCTTTTGAAAATTGAAGTGCTGGATCACATCATCCTGGGCCGCGCGACGGAGCAGCGGACGAAGGATTACGCCTCGTTGAAGGAGCTGGGATATTTTTATTCGTGAGGTTGGACACGCGTTTCACCGCGATTCCGACTCGCCTCTGTCGAGCAGCCTTCAACGTTGATTTTGAGTCAGCAGAATTATGCAGGGCTGACGCGTGCTGTGAAAAAACGTGCGAACTGAAGGTTTTACTCCCTCTCCTCCCCAGCGGGAGGAGAGGGCCGGGGAGAGGAGGCATCCGTGTTCGCAATTCAAATCCCCTCACCCCAACCCTCGCCCCGCTCAGGCGGGGCGAGGGGGCTTGCCGCTCAAAGTTCGGGTACGCGTCAGTCCTGGCCGCCGTGCGGCGGTGGATTTTTCAGCGGGCCACGAGCAGCCCTGCCAGCACCACCACGTTCACGTAGAGCGCAGCCAGCGCGTCGTCCACCGTCACGCCCCAGCCGCCGGGCAGCGACTGGCTTTGGCGCACCGGCCAGGGTTTGAGCACGTCAAAAAAACGGAACGCGACGAACACGCCGAGCGTGGGCAGCAGGTTTGGTTGGGTGAAGAAAAATCCGGGTGCCGGGAAAGGATGGTTTTGCCACAGCGTCAAAATCACCCAGCCGGCAAAGCACAGGGGGATGGCCGTGATTTCATCCAGCACGATGGAGCCGGGATCGGTTTGTCCCAGAATTTTTTCGCCGACGCCGCACAGCCAGACGGAGAGCGCGAGGCCGAGCAAAGTGCCGCCGAGAAACAGCCAGAGATTTCCCGTGAGCAGCAGCAGCGCGAACCAGCCAAGGCCAACGACCGAGCCGAAGGTTCCCGGCGCGACGGGGATTCGGCCGCTGCCAAAACCTTGGGCGATCCAGAGCAGCAAGCGGTTCACATGTCGTCGAGGTACAAGGCGCGGTTGCGCCAGAGATAGAGCCAGCCGGAAACGAAGGTGAGCGCGACGGCCACCCATTTGGAAAGTTCCGCAAACGGCACGACCCACGGCTGGCCCAGGACGGAAAAGCCGAAAATAAATTTCCCCACCGCGCCCCAATCCTCGTAACTGTGGAGCACGAGGATCGCGATGCAGGCGATGATCTGCCAGATGGTTTTGTGTTTGCCGTAGCGCTCGGCGGCCAGCACCACGTTCTTGGAACTGGCCAGCAGCCGCAATCCCGTGATGGCAAATTCCCGCGCGACAATGACCACGACCATCCACGCCGGAATCCAACTTTTCCCGGAAAGCTCGCGCACGCCGACGAAGGCGATGAACGCGGAGCACACCATGATCTTGTCCGCGAGGGGATCCATGAGGATGCCGAAGTTGGTGATGAGCTTGCGGCGGCGGGCGATTTCGCCGTCGAGAAAATCCGTGATGCCCGCCGCGCAAAACAAAACCAGCGCGATTGTTTCATGAAACCGCACCTGCAAAAACATCACGAGCAGAAACGCCACCGTGAGGAGGAAGCGCGACGCGGTCAGTTGGTTCGGCAGGTTCATGCGAATTGCGAGGGACGGATTAGGGCAAACCCCGGCGGAAGTAAATTCTATTCGGCGTTTCCCAGTGGCGCGGGCGTCCCGCCCGTGAGTTTCCCCCGGGCCTGTCCTTTGAATTTGAGATCAAGACGCGGCCCGAGAATCAGGCAATGCGTTTGCTCTTTGATTTTTTGCCAATGGATTTCGTCAGCCGCACTTTTGGAAAAGACGGGGAAAGCAATTCGTGAACACCGATGCCAAAACCATGAGAAATTTTTTCCAGAGTCAGTAACCCAGGATTTTGTTTGATTCCAAGGTTGGGTTTGGTGGTGATTTGAGTGTGCGAATGTTGGCGGGGATTTCGATGTCTGAACCTGCAACATTGCGGTGGTTCTCCCTTATGCGCCATCACTA
>JAYWBR010000006.1:0-8472 GCA_043781315.1 Verrucomicrobiota bacterium
GGCCGGAGCCATTCCACTTTTTCAAACACCGGCAACTGCGCGCCGCCGGCCAGAACCATCGCCGCCTGCGCCATCGCCTCCAATCCAAACACGGCCGGAAAAAGATTCTGCTTCTGCAACGCGTGATCGCGCAGATACGGATCGCTGTCCACCGACAACTCCGCCTCCACGATCAATTCCACGCCCGGATAATAAACCCGCTGGCGATCCAGAAACCGCCGCAACGGCAGCTCCGATTCAACAAACTTGATCGTCGGCGGTTCACCAAAACGTCCCGCGACCACCCGCGCCACTCCGCCCTGCGGCTCGCGCACCGCCGCCAGCAAAATCCGCACGCCCTCGTCCGGCGGGATTGGCATGATGCCTTGCTGCACGAGCGACTCGATGCGCCCCAGTCGTTCGCCCATGCCCACGCCCGACCAAACCGACCATTCGAGCGCGAGGCAGCGGCACTGCGGATGCGTCGCTTGAAATTCTTCCGTCAACGCCGTCAGCCATTCGTTCGCCGTGGCATAATCCGCCTCGCCGCGCAACCCGGCCCGCGCGATGATCGAGCCGAACGTGACGAACAGCCGCAGCCGCGCCGGATCAATCGCCGCCAGCACATTGCGCGCGCCTTGAATTTTTGGCGCGATGGTTTTTCGGAACGCCGCCTCGTCCAGCGCGCTGATCAACTGCGGCGTGTTCATGCCTGCGCCGTGGACAAAGGCCGTCACCGACCCCAGCGTTTTCTCCGCTGTGGCCACCGCCTGCCGCACGGCCTCGGCATCCGTCACATCGGCGCGCACATAACAGCAGCGCACACCCGCCGCCGACATGCGCGCGAGATTTTCCGCCAGCTCCTTGTCCGTGGCCGGATCGGAGCGGCCAAGGAGTGCGAGACGAACGCCGGTCTCGCGAGCCAGCGCCAACGCACCTTCCGCCGCGATGCCTTTGCCGCCGCCCGTCACGAGCAGCACGTCGTCCGCGCCAATCGGAAACCCCTTCTCGTTCTCCGTCCGCGATTCTTTTCCCCCGTTCGAGGACGAGGGCGAACTTAATTTCAAGCGCGGCTGGCGACGGCACCCCTCAGCGTCATAGTGCATCTCGCTGTAACCCGACGCCGCCTGCGCTTCCGCCACGATCCATTCCACCGATTGCGGATGCGCCGGCGGCACGTTGACCACGCACGTCGTGAGGCCGGGCGTTTCCAGATGCAGCGTGCGAGCGAAACCCGCGCCGCCCCAGCCGTGCTGAACCAGAATAAAGCGTGGGTTGGTCTTCATGGCCGCGACCGCCCGCGCCGCTTCGAGCAGCAAGCCGATGTGTTCTTCGCCGGTCTGTTCCGGGAGGCACAGCACCACGCCGCGACCACCGGCTTCCGAAATTTTTTTCTGAAGCGACGCGGCCAGCGGATGATTTTCCGACGAAATAATTTTCCAGGCTGCCGGAACGCCGATCTCCGTATCGGCTCGTTGCGACACTGTTTGGTTTCGAGCCGATTCGGAGATCGGCGTTCCGTTTGCGCGCGCTGGCCGCTTCGCCTCAACCATCTCGACTGCGAAGCTCCGAATCCAAGTGTCCACGCCCGGCGGCTGCTTCGGTTGTTCTTTTTTTCGTGCCGTTCCACCCACGCGCTTCAACTCCTCCAGCGCCCGCGCCATGTCCAGCACGCTCGCATCAGCAAATTCATTCAGCCCGACAACGCGCGCCAGACCGAGTTGCCGCGATGCTTCGGAAACCAGTTGCCCCACGGTGATCGAGTTGAGGTGCAGGTCGCTCAACATGCGGTTGTCGTCGCGGATCGCCGCCATCGGCAGCTCGGTGCGTTCGGCGACCAGCCGGCGAACCAGCTCCAGCGCATCCGTGGCGGCAGGCATCTGGCCTGCCGTAGAGCCGGGCGTCCCGCCCGGCGGAAGCGGCGTCGAAATTTTTTCAGGCTCCGAAATGATGTGCGCCCGTCCGGGCGGCAGGATGCCGCCCTCTACGTCAGGCAAGATGCCTGACAGCACATCCGCAACCGGCGCGAGCTCGCACGGATTGACAAAAAATTTCAGCTTCCGATCCAGGTCGAACGGCCGCAGGAACCGTCCCGCAAACAATGCCGCCGTTTTCACCGGCGCACCCAGCGCGAACGCCGCGCCCACCGCCTGCAACAGTCCTTTCAACGAACTCCCGCCCGCGTCCAGCGCGACGACTGGCACCGCCGCCGTGTCGCGCACCAGTCCACTCAGCACGGCACCCGGTCCGACTTCGATCATCAAATCAATCGCGTCACCCTTCTCGCCGAGCAACGACCCGAGCGCGTGGCTGAAACGCACCGGCGAAGTCACCTGGCGGCAGAGCAGCTCCCGCAAATCTTCGTCGCCGTCGAGCGGCGCGCCGGTGACGGTGGAAACAATGCTCTGCTTGAGCGGGGAAAAATTTTCGCGCGCGAGTTGTTCGGCCAGCACCGGCACCGCCGCCGCCACCAACGGCGTGTGAAAGGCGTGCGACACGCGCAGCAGCGTGGCCGGCCAGCCCTGCGCCCGGGCGCGCTGGGCGAGTTGATTCACGGCACCGGCGTCGCCGGCGACAACGGTCTGCTGCGGCGAATTGAAACCGACCACGGCGAGCGGATCGCCGTTGAGCAGCGCCTGCACTTCCGCCCACGGCGCGGCGACCGCGAGCATCGCGCCGGCGGGGCTGCCCAGTTCCGCCATCGCCTGGCCGCGCACCCGCGCGATCCGCAGCAACGCCTCGGCGCTGAATCCGCCCGCCCAGTGCAGCGCGGTGATTTCGCCGAGACTGTGGCCGATGGCCGCGCTCGCGGTGAGGCCGCAGTCGCGCAAAACGTTCAGCGCCGCCAGCGAAGCCGTGACCACGGCCGGCTGGGCGACGAGCGTGGAAACAGAATCCGCGTTTACCGGCAACGCCGCGTCCGCGTAAATTTCGCGCACCGACTCGAACCGCCGTTTCCAAATGCCGCCGTCGAGATGCGCGGGCGAACCCTGGCCGGAAAACAGAAACGCGAGGCGCGGCGACGACTGGC
The DNA here is from genome assembly GCA_043781315.1 of Verrucomicrobiota bacterium. GTDB lineage: Bacteria > Verrucomicrobiota > Verrucomicrobiia > Limisphaerales > CAIQOK01 > CAIQOK01. Next base: position 3,011 of record JAYWBR010000006.1, read on the forward strand.
CGGAGCCGAGGAAAATTCCCTCGGTCAGTTGCAACTTTGCAGTCACACCGTTTGCCAGCCACGACTTGAGGATTTGCAAGCGCTCCACCAGTTCCATCGGCTTGGCGGCAACGACGGCGGCACGCACCGTGGCGGCAGGCGTCCCGCCTGCCGTAGAGCCGGGCATCCTGCCCGGCGGAAAGGGCGTCTCATTTTTTCGCGCGCTAGAAGATTTTGCGGCCCCAAACTTTGCGAACGACGATCCGGGCGGCAGGATGCCGCCCGCTACGTCAGGCAGGATGCCTGACGCCACACGCGACAATTCCGCAGCGAGGTCGCCAAACTCCGCCCGCGACACGCGGGCCGCGAGGGGTAGGAGTTTTTCAATTCGTTCGGCGAGTTCTTCGGGTGATCCCGCCGCGAGCAAAAACAATTCGGCGTCCTGGCTCGCCCGCGCCAGTGAACGCTCGCTCCCGCTGAACTGCTCGCGCCGCTGGGTGACGACGCCTTCCAAAACCAGATGGGCGTTGATGCCGCCGAAGCCCATGCCGCTCACGCTCGCGCGGAGCGGCTGATCCTGGGGCCACAACTCGGCTTCGCGCAACACGCGCAACGCGGGCTTCGGCCCGGTCAATAGTGGGTGCGGTTGTTCGCAGCCGGTGGTGGGCGGCAGCACCTGCGTGTGAATCGCCATCGTGGCCTTGATCAAACCGGCCACGCCCGACGCGGCCTTGGTGTGGCCGATGTTCGCCTTGACCGAACCGATGACCGCCAGCGGTGAATCGGAGTCCGCCTCGCGGCGCGCGCGGGAGAGAACTTCCAGTTCCGTTGCATCGCCGACCGCCGTGCCGGTGCCGTGGCCTTCGCAATACATCACGGTGTCGAAACCAAAACCCGCGCGGCGATACGCACGGCGCACGGCTTCGAGTTGTCCCTCGGCTTCGGGCCGCGTAATGCCGCCGCTGCCGTCGGAAGAAATGCCCCAGCCGCGAATTGCCGCATAAACGCGATGCCCCTGCGCCAGCGCGTCCTCATGCCGCATGAGCGTCACAAACCCGCAGCCTTCGCCCGGCCAGAAACCCGCCGAACGCTGGTCGAAGATGCGCATGTCGTCCGTCGCCAGCGCGCCGATCTTGGCGAAGCCGGTGAGTTCAAACGGATCAAGGCTGAGGTCCACGCCGCCGGCCAGCGCCACGTCGAGATCGCCCGCCGCGAGTGCGGAGCAGGCGTTGGCCACGGCGAGCAGCGAGGACGCGCACGCGCCGTCCACCGTGTAGCCGCCGCCTTTGAGATCGAATTGATTGCAGATGCGGCCGGCGATGGTGTTGGAGAGTCCGCCCGCCAGAGTTTCTTCACCCACCGGTGGAAAGGGCGATTTATATTCTGCTTCGAGGTTGGCCAGAAATTTTTCGCGCTGCGCTGCCGACCAACCTTCTTTCGCCAACGCCGCCGTCAGCACGCGTCGAACATACGGCCAGCGTTGGCGCAGGACGTTCGCGCGGGAAAATTCTCCGGTCAGAGAATTGCCCAGCAGCACGCCGGTGGTTGCGCGCGGCAAATTTTTTCCGTCGGCAAAGCCCGCGTCCGCCAGCGCCCGCGCGGCCACGTCCAGCGCCAGCCAATGCGCGAGGTCGGCTGAACGAAACGTGCTGCCCACCACGCGAAAAGCGACGCGGTCAAATTCATAGCCTTCGATGACCGCCACTTCGGTGGAGTAGGTGCGGTCGGGCGCATTCCGGTCCGGCGAGAAATAATCGTCCGCGTTCAAGCGCTCCGTCGGCAGCCGGCGAAACGCGCGCCGCTGGGCCAGGACGTTCTCCCACAATTCGCCGGGTGTCCGCGCGTCGGGATAGACGCAGGCCATGCCGACGATGGCGATGGAGGGTGAGGCTGATTTCATAACAGGTAATGGCGGCAATGAAACGTGAGGCGTGAAATGTGATGGCAGTCAGCGAAGTTCATGCGCGTTGTGCGGCCGACATTACCACGGTCGCCGCTGGTTTGCGCGATTTGAAGGCGTGATACAGGTGAAGTGAAACACCCCGGATCGCGCAGACCGTGATCAAGGCAAAAAACAATCCGAAGACCAGATGCATCATCTGAATAAGCCCGTAAACCATCGCGACGGAAAAACCAAACGCGGCCTGCCGCCACGGTTTCAACGGCGTCGTCGCCGGATCGGGCACCATGTAGAGCGTGAACACGATGAAGGCCGCGCTGGTCATGGGCATCAGCGGCACCACGGCGGGGAAACCAAACAGCCACGCGCGAATCTGGCCTTGCAACGCAAAACCAATCAGCCACGCGGCCACGAGCGGCAGGCGGCCCGTGAACAATCCGTGGATGACAACGCCGGTGAACAAAATGAAGACCGGCAGAATCCAGTGCCAGATGCCGACGAGGTTTTCCGTGAAGTGATACGGCGGCGCGAAACCGACCTGCGGGAACAGCAGCAGCGTCAGGGCGATGCCAAAATTAGACGGGTTGAAAATGTGCTGCGTGTGGCCGCCGCCCACCGGCGCACGGAGAAGGACTTTGGAGCCGATGGACAGCGCGACGGCGAAAATAAACGGCCACAACTGTTCGTTCGGATAGAGCAGCATGGAGCAGGCGAAACCGGGAATCAGCGCGGCGGGCAGGGCGTTGATGAAATTACCCCAGCCGCCGGCCCAGCGGACTTCGCGGTTTTTGGCGCGGGCATCCACCCATTCCAGAAACAGTTGGAAAAAAATCGCCGCGCCCAGGGTGACCAGGACGGCCGCGTGCGACTGCTCAAAGCCAAGGAACGTGTGGCCGAGAATATTCCAGACGATCATCAGGATCATGAAATACCACAGCGCGAACAGGCGCAGCCTGGGGTTTTTGTTCGGATAAAAAAGAACCGTGGTGTTGAAGGCGGGAGATTTCATCGGAGGTTTCCTTCCGTGGCGGCAGGCATCTTGCCTGCCGTAGGGGGTGGCATCTTGCCGCCCGGACTGGCGCTCGAAATAAGTGCGGCTTCCAAATTTTCTACGCGCTTCAAACTATCCACGCCTTTTCCGCCGGGCTGGAAGCCCGGCTCTACGGCAGGCAGGATGCCTGCCGCTACAGCAGCGTTGCCCAGCACGACGGTGTGCCAGCCGGGCGCGAGTTTCAAAGTGGTCTGCTGGAACTGGCCGGCGAGGTCGCGCCATTTGATTTGAACATCAAGGTTGACTGCCGGATCCAGTTGGCCGAGGCCGATCTGAATATCCTGGCTGCGCCGGCCGGAGTGCCCGCTGCCGCCGTCCACTTGGGCGACAAATTTTTTGCCGTCCGGCAACGTCACCAACGCCTGCGCGCAAATGGCGGGGCGACCATGCAGATCAACGCTTGGATGACCCGGACGCTCACGCAAAGGCAAACCGGCCTCCGCCGCGAGCGGCAACAAAAGATGCAGGCCAAGGAATGCGCCGGTATTTGTTGAAACATTGTGGAAGAAAAACGACGGCTGCCATTGGTTGCCAAACGCGAAGTCCAATCGTCCGTCACCGTCCACGTCGGCGAGCGCGATGGCCTTGGTGACCATCGGTTCAGTGAAACCAACTTCCCTACCGATGTCATAAAAACGTCCGTCGGCTCCGCGCACGAAGAAGGGATCGAGGTTCTGGCCGCTCAAATCCGCGCCCGGCTTGAAGCTCGGCCACAGGCGCGGGTCGTGAACGATGCGGGAGTTGCTGGTGCCGAGCGATTGCAATTCGGGCCAGCGGTTTATTTTTCCTTTGATGAAGCCGACGGCCTGCATCGCTTGCAACACGCCGCTGTTGTCAAAGTCCGCGAGGCGGCAGTCCCAGCCCCAGCCGCTGCGCGAGAGGCCGAGCTTTTCACTCATCTGAATGTACGGAGCAACGCCGTGCTTCATGTCGTCGAGCTGGCCGGTGCTTTGCCAGAGGAAATGACTTTCGGTCAGCGCGAATTTGTCGGCGATGTTGCTGACGTAAATGTCGAGCAGGCCGTCGCCGTTCACGTCGCCGAAATCCACGCCCATGCCTTTGAAGGAATCCTGGCCAAGCACGCACGATTTGGGATCGGTGAAACGCCGGCGGCCTTCAAGCACGGTGAATTTCAAATGGCCGGGCGTGGATTCGTTGTGCAGGAGCCGGTCAGGGCCGAAGTCGTTGCCGATGTAAATTTCCGGCATCTGGTCGCCGTCCAGATCCGCCGCGCCGATGGCGAGCGTCCAGCCGTGATCCACTTCGGGGCTGACGACGTTGGTGGCTTCGCGGAAAAGGACCGACGGGTTTTCGCCTGAAGTGGCACCGGCCCAGAGGAAAAAATGTTTCCGCCCGCCGGACAACGCCTTGGCCAGTCCTTCCTGCATGACTTCCACACCGCCGACGTTCGCGTCGAGGATGTGCGCGCCGTCTTGAAAATAATTTCCAATCAGCAAATCCACATGGCCGTCGCCGTCGAGATCGGCCTGCACCGCGCCATTGGAAAACCAGCGTTCGCCTGAGTCGGAGAGTTCGCACGGCGCGTAGTTCGCCGCGGAAAGGATGGCCACCTTGCCCGGTTCGACGCCCGGCGATTTGCGCCGCAAAAAAATCACGGGCGAACGGCCCCAGTAATAAACGAGCACATCGGCCAGCCCGTCCTCGTTGAAATCCCCGACGAGAATGCTCATGGGTGCGGTGGTCCTGGCGTCGTACGGCAGCGGCGCGGGATTCAACGTGAAGGGCTGATAGCGCGGGCCGGTTCCGGGCGCGGGTGCCACGGTGACGAGGTCGGTGCGCGGATCCACATTGATGAGGTCGTTGGGCAGGCCGTCGCCGTCGAGATCGGCCAGGGCCACCGCCGCGCCGAGCGAGGAAATCCACGCCGAGATGCGCTGCAAACTGGGGTGAACTTCGCGGACATATTTGTAGGCCGGATGCTCCGCGACCTCGGCCAGTGGAAGTTTGTCGAATTTAAAATTCACCGCGAGCTTGGCGCAGTCCGCTGAAGACAGAACGGGGAAACGCGCCATGCCGTAGCACAGGGCAATCAAGACGAGAGCCATCAGCGGAGTCACCAGGCGACAGAAAAAAGATGGTTGACCGGGTTTCATTCAAACTGGCTGCGGTTGCGGGAGATTTTGATTCTGGAAATGATTTTGGATTCGTCGCCGCCAGATTTCGTAGGCGGGTTCGGCGGCGTCGGCGGGCAGATTTTCCAGTGCGGCATCCGTGACGTGCGCGGCGTCCGCAGGCGACGCATCGCAGAAAACTTTTACTGCAAGTCCGGTGTAATCGGTCAAGTTGCCCGCCCGCTGCCGGGCCTTGGCTGCGAAGGCCGCGCCTTGGGCGAGCTGCGGCTGAAATTGCCCGGCGCGCTGGCGGAGTTTTTGCAAATTTTCCGCGCTCGCCAGGCCGGCGTAAGTCGCGGCCAGGCCGAGGCCGCTCCACAAATCACCCCGGCGCTCGGCGGAGAAATTCAGGATCGTCGCCGCGATGAGTTCCACGTTGCCGCCCAGCACGAACCAGAGC
>JAYWBR010000007.1:0-2760 GCA_043781315.1 Verrucomicrobiota bacterium
GCCGAATGCGGTTTGCAGTTGGATGACGGGATCGCCGCCCTGACTGTTTAAGCGACGGGCAACGGACGTGAGCAGCAGGCGTATTCCCTCCGTGATGAACATGCGCTCAAAAAACGCCGCCGCGTCCTGATACTCCCGCGTGGCCTTGCCGGTGCGCACCGCCGTGAGGTCGGCGGCAAACTCGGACTGTTGGAACGTGCCTTCAAGCACGTCCGCGTGCGGCACCGCAATTTCTCTCCAAGGTTTCAGGCTCATAAAGTGGGTTCGGTTGTGTTGAGCGACGCCAACCAAGTGCGGGCAGCGTCGGTCAGGCGATATTTTTGCAGGCGGCTTTTCGGTTTATCGGGGATGGTGCGTTCGAGGGCATTGTCTTCGAGTAGAGGTTTCAGATAATTGACCTGAAACGTTTTCCAATGACTTAAACCCAGATGCGCCATGATTTCCCGGGCGGATTGAGGGGGCCGCTTCACTCACCGGATGGTAGTTGGGCTGAATCTTATGCCCCAGCTCCAGCAATTTGCGTTGCCACGCATCGGCTTGCTCCGGTTGGAGGCCATAGGGTGGGAGCACGGGCTTGCCGTCTTGAGTTTTGACACCGAGCACCAGTAGCCGCCGCCCCAATTATGGAAATCATTCGCAAACGCGCAAATGGCGTGGACAACTTCCTCCGGATTCCAGCCTTCCTTAAACTCAACGCGCTCCCACTCGACCGCCTGGCCGTGCAGCAGAGCATTGATATTGATGGGCAGTGGCATGGTTTTAACCGCGAATGGACGCGAATGGAAAGCGGGATTCGGGTTTTTGTTTTCAGGATTAGCGTGCATTAGCGTTTATTAGCGGTTGAAAAATTCGGCCTGTTCCGGTGGCTTCGCGGTGGCGGCGGCGGATTCGATGCCCGTCCAACTGGTGATGAGTTCGTTGTAGGCGCGGGCGTCCTCGGCTTGGCCGAGACGTTCGCAAAGGTTGGTTGGTAAATAAAAATGCGTGGTCGCGTTTTGGGAATCTGGTTGAAAATTTAAGCGCGGATTGACGAATTGTAAGAGTCCATTTTGTGGCACGCCGGGATTAAATTGCGTCGCGTCGCGCGCGTCGTCACGGCAGCCGCAGCCGGAAGAACATTCGCGCCGAAATCAAGTCCATCGGATTCGTGAAATAAACGCCGCCGCCGGAACCAAATTGATTCGTCGCCAGCGCCGTCCAGTTCGTCATCGGCAGCGCGAGGTTGGTTGCCGTCAGCACCAGATAATTTGCGCCCGCCGTGCCATTCGTGCCGGCGAAAATCAAGTTCGTCCCCGACAAAACCACGCCATTCAAAACCGGCGGCGCGGACGAGTCGGTAACGACGATGTTCAGCGAGTTCGTGCTGTTCGCGAGCGCATCACTTACGACGAGCGTCACCACATTCGTGCCGGTGGAACTGAATGTATGCGCCACGCCGGTCGCCGTGGTGTTCGTCGTGAAGCCGTCACCAAAATTCCAAAAGCGGTTGGTGATAAGTCCGCTCGAAGTGTCCGAGAACGTCACTGCCAGCGGTGACGCGCCGTTCGTGGTGCTCGCGGTGAAACTGGCGGTCAGCAAAACAAAATTCGTCAGCACCACGCTTTTGGTGTTCGTCCCGACGGCGAAACTGCCGCCGGAAATGTTCGTCACCGCCACGCGGCCACCGACGAGGTTGGTGAAATTTCCGCCCAGTGCTCCGCCGCTAGTGAGAATCGTGAAACTGTTCGTCGCGGCGGGAATAAAATTATTGATGAGGTTCACTTTCAAACTGCCCCCGAGCGTCGTGCTGCCCGCGATGGAAACGAAATCATAATTCGTCGCACCGTTTTGAAAGGCGTTCGCCTGGCTCGTGCCGCCGAGGTCAATCGCCAGCACCGCCGTGTTGTTCGAGACGGCGTAATTTCCAAGCATAATTGTTTTGCCGGGCACGCCGAGATTGCCCGGCGCGAGCGCGCCGCCGTAGTTCGCCAGCGTGCCGAGCGCGAGCGAGACATTGGTTTGATTGGCGGAAACGGTCGCGAGCGGACTGGAACCAAAATGCGTCGCGTTACAACTTTGCACCGCCGCACGCCGCCGATGAAATTGAAATTGTTCACGCTGCCCGGCCCGGCGTTCGTCGCCGCCAACACCGTTCCTGCACAAATAGACGTTCCGCCAGCCAAGGTGGCGGCACTCAAATTGTTCGTCGTGCCGTTGCCGATGCCGCCGACGGTAAAGGTGTTGGTCACGGAGCCGCTGCCCGCCGTGACACCGTTCTGGAAAACGCCGCCGCTCTGGTTGAGCAGCGTGCCGGTGAGATAATACATTTCGCCGACCTTGACGATGAACGGATCGCGCACGATGCCCGGCTCCACAGCCAGTTGCGGATTGGCGTAAATAAAAGGTGATTTTTTCAGCATGGAAAATCCCCCTAGTTCACAAGCAAATGGAATGTCTGATAAACTGTCTCCGCCGGTCTGACCCCGCCGGGTTGCTTGAAAAGCCCCGCTTTGTAAGCCCCAATCGTCACCTCAATCGGCCTGGCCGCACCGGTGGGCACTTCAGTCGGCACAAATGCGCCGCCTTGGATGATGCCCGGCCCTTTCAGCACAAAATAATTCACCGGCAGACCGGCGGAACTTATTGCCTTGAGTTCAATTTTGGCAGAGGTCGCGGGTGCGTCCGGCACGGGCGGAAAAGTTATTGTCTGATTCGTCGCGCTTTTAAGAATGGCCGCGTCCGGTGGCGCGAGTGAAATCTGGCAGGTGCGGCCGGCGGCGG
>JAYWBR010000008.1:0-23314 GCA_043781315.1 Verrucomicrobiota bacterium
CGACGGCACGCGCTCAAACAGGATCGGCAGTTTTCGCGCCTGCTCGCCCAACTGTGCCGGCAACGCCGCCAGCGTCGCCTCGACTTCCGCCGCCGCGAGGGCTTCGAGCTTTTTCAAATGCGGGTTCACGCGGCTTCAAGCCTAGTGCCGCAGCGTCGCGGGCAAAAGCGTGAACTCGCGCCGTCGCGACCCTTGCCAAACCCACGCCGTCTGGCGAACTTGTCCGCCTATGGTTCGTGCCCTTTTATTTTTGATGCTCGCGGCGGCGGTTTTTTGCACGGGTTGCGGCCAAGCCGCGCACCGGGAAAGTTCCACCACCACCGCGTCGCCCACCCATCTGCAAATCTTCCAGGTCACAGGCGTGGTCATCGAAGTTCTGCCGCGCGAAAAATCCGTGACGATCAAACACGAGGAGGTGCCGGATTACATGCCCGCGATGACCATGCCCTTCGACGTGCGCGACACCAATGAACTCGCCGGCATCGAGGCGGGCGATCCGGTGACGTTCCGCCTGCTCGTCACGGCCACGGAAGGCTGGATTGACCGCATTTGGAAAACCGGCCCCAAGACCAACACGCCGCCCACCACCGGCGCGTTCCGGGCCGTCCGCGATGTCGAGCCGCTCGTTGAAGGCGGTGTGCTGCCCGAATATCAGTTCACCAACCAGCTTGGAAAAAGTTTCAGCACGAAAGATTTCCAAGGCCAGGCGCTCGCCATCGAGTTTTTATTCACGCGCTGCCCACTGCCAAATTTCTGCCCGCTGCTGGCCAACAATTTTGGCGAGGCCCAAAAACAATTGCTCACCCTGCCCAACGCGCCGACCAACTGGCACCTCCTGACCATTTCGTTCGATCCCGAATTTGACACGCCGGAAGTGCTCCAGCACTACGCCGAGTCGCATGAATACGATCCCATGCACTGGACGTTTGCGACCGGCGCGCTGATTGACGTGACCGCCATCGGGGAACAGTTCGGCCTGAAGTTCGCGAGCGAGGAAGGCAGTATCAGCCATAACTTGCGCGCGGTGGTGGTGGATGGTTCTGGCCGCGTGCGGAAAATTTTCATCGGCAACGAATGGAAGGCGGAGGAGCTGGTCGTGGAGCTGTTGAAGGCGTCTTCGAAGTGAAGCTGACGAGGAGACCTGCCCGGTGCGGCTGACCATGGCCTTTCAGAAGTCTTCCAACGCGCCGTTGCAACGGCCGCAGCGCGGCGGTCACCGGACAAACACTTTGCCGGCTCCCGTTGCCCTGCGGAAAAACGACCCCGTAGTTTGGGTCATTCCGAATCCGAGCCGCAGGCGTGGCGGCTCGCGGTTTGCGCCTCGGTCGAGCCGACGAGTTGCGGCTGGCGGCCGGTTCCGCTTACGAAATCCAGATACACCTTGAACACCGTGCCGGCGCCGACTTCGCTTTCGACTTCAGTCCAGCCGCCGTTTTGTTTGACGAGGCTGTCAACGGTGGCCAGCCCAAGCCCGCCGCGATCCGCAGATTTGGTCGGAAAGAACGGCTCAAAAATGCGCGGCAAGACTTCCGGCGCAATGCCCGGCCCCGTGTCGCGCACGCTCAGACAGACATGCGGCCCGATTTTTGATCCGGCATGGTCAATCCACTGGCCGCTGTCAATGTCCACGCAGGCGGTGCTGATCTGCAACCGGCCGCCGTCAGGCATGGCGTCGTGCGCGTGGACCGCCAGATTCAGGAGCACCTGCTCCACCATCCGGGCATCCGCGTGGATGGTGGCGGGCTGGGGCGACAAATCCGTCTCCAGCGTGATGTGTTCGCCGACCACGCGCCGAAGCCTGTGGGCGATGCCGGGAATGATTTCGTTGAGGTCGAGCGGCCCGGCGTGCCCGGCAGTTTTATCGGGTTCGGGAGGCACTAAATCTCTTTTCAACGGCGGGCGGGGATGGTTGTTGGACATGCGGCAGCGGGGGTTACGTCGGGGGGAAAAGCTTCTGCATCAGTTCCAGCCCGCTCATTGCCCGGCATGAACAAGTCGGTCACCACCACGTCGGGCGCCAGCGCCCGCACGAGCGCCTCCACACCGGACCGGGTAAACCCGACAACCTGGCAGCCGGAGAACTGGGACAACACATCGCTGGTGGCATCGAGAAACACCTGGCTGTCGTCCACGAGCCGCACGGCGAGCACCTTGCCGGTCGAGCGACACCGGGCCGGCGCGGAGCATCCTGCTGCGTCGGCTGCTGTGTCTGCTCGTTCGATCGTCATATTTTCGTTTCGGAGCGGGAAATTTTCCGCTCCTTATGCCGACAGAGTCGCACGCGCGCAATAAACAACCTATCGGGGGAAACCTGAGAGGGGGGATCGAAAAACCTGAGCGCGGCCGGGGTGTAAAAGCGCCGGACGCAGGTGACGCGGCGCGCCGCGGCGTCACGAGCCATCGCGGCGCGCGTCACGTCTCCGGCGAGATGAGTCCCACGCGCATCGCGTAACGCACCAGCCCGGCCACGTCGTGGATGTCCAGCCGGTCCATCAATTGCGCGCGGTGCGTCTCGACCGTCTTAACGCTGACGTTGAGCGTGAAGGCGATTTCCTTGGTGCTCCGGCCTTCGGCGATGAGCTGGAGAATCTCGCGCTGGCGCGGCGTGAGCTGGTCGAGCGGACTTTGCTTCCCTTCCACGCGGCCGAGATAGCTGTCAATCACACCGCGTGAGATGGCCGGGCTGAGATACGTCTCGCCCGCGCTGACGGCCTTGAGCGCGAGTTCCAGCTCCGCCGTCGCGGCGTCTTTGAGCAGGTAGCCGCTCGCGCCCGCCCGCAGCGCGCGCATCACGTACTCCTCGTTGGCGTGCATCGAGAGGATGATGACCTTCACGCCGGGAAAATCCTTCGCGATGCGCTCGGCCACTTCCAGGCCCGTCAAACTTTTCATCGCGATGTCGAGCAGCACGAGGTTGGGCAGCTTCGACTTGACCAGCGCCAGCGCCTCGCGGCCGTCGCCCGCCTCGGCCACGACTTCCACCTGCGGAATTTTTTGCAGCAGCTCGCGGATGCCCGCGCGCACCAGCGTGTGATCGTCCGCCACCAGAATACGGATTGCTTTCATAGTCCCGCCACGGCTCCTTTCGGTTCTTCGCGGTCCGCGCCCATGGGAAACCAGCCGCGCACTTCCGTGCCTTTGCCCGGCGTCGAATTCACCCGCACCGTGCCGCCCAGCAGCGCCGCGCGCTCCTCCATGCCGAGCAGCCCGAGGCTGCCGCCGCGCCCCGCGCGCTGCTGCGCGCCGGCCACGAGGAACCCCGCGCCGTCGTCGCGCACCAGCAGGCTGACGCCGTCCGGCTCGCGGCGCAGTTCCACGAACACGTTCTGCGCCTGCGCGTGGCGGACCACGTTCGTCAACGCCTCCTGCGCGACGCGGAAGCAGGCCGTTTCCAGCGCGGATTCCGGGCGCTTGTCAAAGGCGTCGTACTCGAAGCGCACCTGCAGTCCCGCCGCGCGCGCGCGCTGATCGAGCAGCCAGCGCAGGCTCGCGACCAGTCCCAGATCGTCAAGCATCGGCGGCCGCAGGTTGAGCGAAAGATTCCGCACGTCCTCCAGCAGGCGGTCCACCAGGCCCACCGCTTTTTCCAGCCGCTCCGGTTGCGCGACCGGATCGGGAAACCGTTGCAGCGCCTGCAGGTGGAGCTTCGCCGCCGTGAGCGTCTGGCCCATCTCATCATGCAGCTCGCGCGCGAGATGGCGGCGTTCGGCCTCCTGGGTTTCGATGAGCTGGCGGGAGAGCATTCCGAGTCGCTCGCCCGCGGTGCGCCGCGCCGCCTCCGCCTGCTTGCGCTCGGTGGTGTCCTGGATCATCGCCAACGCGTAGAAGGTCTTTCCGTCGGCACTGCGGACTTTCGTCAGCGCCCGCGCTGCCCAGATCTCCGCGCCGTTCTTCTTCAGGTAGCGCTTCTCGGTCTCGTGCTTCTGAATTTGTCCCGCCGCCAGTTGCCGGACCGCTTCCGCATCCACGGCGCGATGCTCGGGATGGGTGACGTCGGCGAACGTCAGCCGCAGCAGCTCTTCTTCCGGGTATCCCAGCAGCGTGCAGAAGGCCTGATTGGCACGGATGAACCGGCCGTCCGTCAGGCTGGCCATCACAATGCCCAGCGGCCCTTCCTCAAAGGCCTTGCGGAAGCGGTCCTCGCTCTCCCGCAGCGCTGCTTCCGCCTGCTTGCGCCTGGTGACGTCGCGCGTCACGCCCAGGAGCGCGGTCACCTGGCCCGCCGCCTCGCGCAGCGGGACGGCGTGCGTCTCCATCCAGCGGCGCGTGCCTTTGAGGCCGAGGGTTTCGAACTCGAGCGTGCCGGCGCCGCCGGCTATGACCTGCTGGTGCAACGCCACGAAGGCCGGCCGGTATTCCGGCACGATGAACTGGATCAGCGGTTGCGCGGTCAATTCCTCCAGGCGGGCGGCATCGAGCATGGCCAGCCCGGCGGCGTTCATCTCCAGCAGCCGGCCCTCGGGCGAGACGATCTTCACACATTCCGGCTCGGTCTCGATGATCGTGCGCAGGCGGTGCTCGCTCGCCCGCAGGGCCGCGTTGGCGTGATCCAGCGCGGCGGTTCGTTCCGCCACGCGGGACTCCAGCTCGTCCAGCACGCGGCGGCGGTCGCTCTCGGCGTCGCGCTGTTCCGTCACCACGGCCGCCAGGGACAGCGCGGTGAGCGCCACGACGCTCAGGAACAATTCCAGCACGAGCAGCGACTCGTTGAGCGAATCCAGATGGAACGGGCCGGAGCCGTGGATCGTGCCCCACACCGAGACGCCGGCGATCAGCCCGGCCGCCGTGGCCGCCCCGCGCAGGCCGAACCGCAGCGCCGGCCACACGAGAAACGGAATCAGCACAAAGGTGAACGGCTTGCCGCTGAACAGCACCGTCGTGTTGGCGATGAACACGCTGTAGGTCGCGGCCAGCAGCAGCGCAAAGCACCCCGCCGCCTCCCACCAGCGGCGGCGGCGGCGGAACGCCGGCGGCGCGCCCCATGCGAGCAGGAGCGGCGTGACCAGGAACACCCCCGCCGTGTCGCCGAGCCACCACGTCAGCCAGATCTGGCCGAAGCCGGTCCACGGCGCGAACCCGCCCAGCGCGAGCCACGTCACGCCGTTCGTGGCGCTGAACAAACAACTGACCACACCGCCCAGCCCCATGAACGCGCACACGTTGCGCGCGCGCGCCAGCGGCCCTTCCGACCCCGCGTAGCGCTGCAATAATTCCGCGCCCAGCCACGCCGCCACCGCCGCGCCGGCACCGATGCCCGCCGCCGTCAGCAGTGAAACCGCCAGCGGCGGCGGCGCGGCGGCGTGGAGAAAGTCCCATAGATTCGCCGCGAACGAGCCGAGCCAGATGCCCGGCCAGACGCGCCGGCCGTGGAGCAGCATCGCCGCCAGCGCGAGGCCCGACGGCGGCCAGACCGGCGTGACGTGGCCGCCGGGCATCGCGAACTGCAGCCCCAGCCGCGCCGTGAGGAAGTAAACCAGCGCAACGGCACAGGGGACGAGAATTCTGGAGGCGCGGGGTTCGGGCGGGCCGGCAAGCTTTCCTTCCCCGGAGGAGAACGCGTTCTGGGTGGTGGATTCGCGCATGGCGCTGACTGTAAATCAGGCGGCCGTCACAAAGAAGAAGAAAATCTGTCCCTCCGCGGCGCGACCCGCTTTCACTTTGTGCTTGTTCAATTGGCCCGGTCCCGGCGTCACGACAGGCTCACCGGATCAATGTCCACCGCCAGCGTGACGTCCTCGGGCAGGGCCAGCGACTGAATGATCTGCGCGAGCCGCTGGCTGAGAGCGCTCATGCGCTGGGTGCGCAGCATGATCTGGTAGCGGTAAAAAGTTTCCGCTTTCAACAGCGGCGCGGGCGCGGGGCCGGCGATGATCAGGTCGCGGAACAAATTTTTCTGGGGAGCACACGCGCCGCGCGTGTCCTTTTTGGCGCCCTCGCCAAAAAGTTCGGCTTCGTCTGTGGGGGCGCTGACGACTGCAGCCGGGGCGGCGGTGTTCCCAAGAGTTTTTTCCAGCTCCTGCTTCAGATGTTCCGCCGAAAATTTCACCTTCTCCTCGTTACGACCTTTCAACGTGAGCAGCGCGACCCGGCTGAAGGGCGGGTATCTCAACTGCTCGCGGAATTCGAGTTCCTGGTCATAGAACCCGACGAAGTCATGTCGTCGCGCGAATTGGATGGAAGGATGAAACGGTGTGAACGCCTGCACAAAAACTTCGCCCTCGATGTCGCCGCGGCCCGCGCGACCGGCGACCTGCGTGAGTAGTTGAAACGTCCGCTCGCCCGCGCGGAAATCCGGCTGATGCAACGCGAGGTCGGCGTAGATGATGCCTACGAGGGTGACGTTCGGAAAATGCAGCCCTTTCGCGATCATCTGCGTGCCGACGAGGATGTCAATTTTGCCCACGCGAAAATCGCCGAGGATGGTGCGGTAATCATCCTTGCGCTTCATGGTGTCGGCGTCCATTCGGACAACCCGCGCCTTGGGGAAAAGTTTGTTCAACGTGTCTTCGACTTTCTGCGTGCCCAGCCCGGCGTAGCGGATGGCGGGGTTTTTGCATTTCTCCTCGGGACAAACTTTCGGCACCGGCTCGTGATGTCCGCAAATGTGGCAGCGCAGTTTTTGCTCCTGCCGGTGGAAGGTGAGCGCCAGGCTGCAATTCGGGCAGGTCGCAACGAAGCCGCACTTGGGGCATTGCAACGAACTGGAATAGCCGCGCCGGTTCAAAAATAAAATCGTCTGCTCGCCGCGTTCGAGCCGCTGCTGGATCGCCTCCTTGAGCTGCGGCGAGAAAATCAGCGCACCCTTTTCCTTTGCCGCCGCTTGGCGCATGTCCACGACGCGCACGTAGGGCAGCTTCTGGTTGTCCACGCGCTCCGGCAAATCCAGCAGCGTGAACTTGCCCTTCTTGCAGTTGAAATAACTTTCCAGCGACGGCGTGGCCGAGCCGAGCACCACGACCGCGCCTTCCATCTGCCCGCGCATGATGGCAACGTCGCGCGCGTGGTAGCGCGGGGCTTCCTCCTGCTTGTAGGTGTGCTCGTGTTCTTCGTCCACGATGACCAGGCCGAGCGATTCAACGGGCGCAAAAATCGCCGACCGCGCGCCGATGACAATGCGGGCGCGGCCCTGGCGAATCTTGTGCCACTCATCGTGGCGTTCCCCGGCGGACAAGTGCGAATGTAGGACGGCAACCAATGTTTGCAACGGCCCGGAACTGAAGCGCGCCTTGAACCGTTCGACCGTCTGCGGCGTGAGGGAAATTTCCGGCACCAATACAATCGCGCCCTTGCCTTGCTCCAGCGCGTAGGCGATGGCCTGCAAATAAATTTCCGTCTTGCCCGAGCCGGTGACGCCATGCAGAAGGAAGGTGCGTGATGCGTGATGCGTGATGCGTGATGAATCGCTGCCGGGTTCGGATGTTTTTTCACGTTTCACGTCACACGTTTCACGTTCCGCATTCATCGCCGCCTTGATTTTCTCCAGCGCATTCGCCTGTGCGGGATTTAACACGATGGGCAGCGTCGGTAAAATAATCTCGTTCGCGTACGGATCGCGCTCCGAGATCTGGCTGGTGATGGCAATGAGTCCCTTGTCCTCCAGCCGGCGAATCGTGGCGGCCGTGGTCTCGGCCAGTTCAACCAGTTCCTGCAACGGCAGCTCCCGCCGCTCCTCGATGATGTTCCAGATTTCGCGCTGGCGTTTCGCGAGTTTGGGCAGTTCGCCGGTGAACGGGAGCGCGCGGACAAACAACCGCTCGCGCCAACTGGCTTCCTCTTTGCGCACGGCTTCAGGCAGCATGGATTTCAAAGCCGTCTCCGGCGCGCAGCAATAGTATTCGCCGATCCAGCGCGCGAGCTTCAGCACCTTGGGCGTGACGAGTGTTTGCGTCCCGAGAACTTTGATGATGGGTTTGAGCCGCGCGTGGGCGGATTCCTCGGCGATGGCGGTGACCACTCCCAAAACTTTTCGCGGACCGAACGGAACCTGCACGCGGCTGCCCACGTCCACCTGGCCGACCAGCTCGGGCGGAATGGAATAATCGAACTCCTTGCGGAGCGCGATTTCAAGGGTGACACGGGCGATCATGTGACGGGAAGGTTGAAGGTCGAAGGTTCAGTGTCAAGCCGCCACGCTAATCCGCCGCGCTGATCCACCCACCGAACGAGTTGGAAATTCCGGTGCCGACGATTCAATCAGACCGGTTGCGCCGCCCATCCCCGCGCCCGCGCGGCGAGTGCGTCGGCATGTTGTGGCCAGTCGTGGAGTGTGGCCGGATCAAAATCCGCCGCGTTTGGCCAGACCAACGTGTGAACCTCAGGATCAATCCGCACCTGATTAAAAACCGGTAAGGCCAGCAGCGGGCCGTAGAGTTCGCCGGCCAGCACCGGACGGAAATCAATCACCTGCTCCGCACCATCGTCAAACGCGATTTGCAGGGTATAGGGCGCGACAATTTTGACGGAGCAGACTTTGTAGATCGGATGACTCATTATTCAGGCCAAAGGTGCGATAGGCTGTGGGCTTTGTCCACTTTGCAGGCGCTCCCAGTCGGCCAGCAATTCCGCTTGGTGCAACTCCGCCCACGCTTCCACCAGGCGCTGCTGGCGTTTGGGCAGGTTTCCGCCGATCAGTTCAACCGGAGCAATTGCATAAACCGCGACGGCATCCTGGTAATAGGCGTGGAAATGCGGCGTGTGATGTTGAACCCCAGCTTCCATGTACATTCGGATGATGATTCCGAAGAACCGACTTGGTTCAGGCATGGCGAAAGATTGCTCGGCGCGTCCACGAGATTCAACAATTTTTCCTCCACTCAAATCTTCACCTTGAACTGCTCGCCCTTCTTGAGCGACTGCACGAAGCCCGCCATGAGCTGCGGAATCATTTCCAAATCTTTCAGGCTCACGACTTCGACGGGCGAGTGCATGTAACGGTTCGGCAGACTGATCAGCGCGCTGGCAATGCCGCCGCGCGTCCAGAAAATCACGTCCGTGTCCGTGCCGCTCGACGCCGACATCGCCTCGTGCTGGAGCGGGATTTTTTTCGCGGCGGCGATTTCCTCCAGCCGCTTGACCACTTCGGGATGATTGCAGCCGCCGTGCGTGATCGCCGGGCCGGCGCCGATTTTGGTGTCGCCGTGCTGCGCCTTGCTCACGGTCGGATAATCCGTCGCGTGCGTCACGTCCACGACGAGCGCGATGTCCGGCTTGAGCGAGTAGGCGATCTGCCGCGCGCCGAGCAGGCCGACCTCCTCCTGCACGTTCGAGACGGCGCAGACTTCGGCGTTTAACTTTATTTTCGATTCCTTCAACAGCCGCAGTGTCTCGGCCACGGCGAAGGTGCCGATGCGGTTGTCAAACGCCCGCGCCACCGCGAGATCGCCGCGCAAAATGTCGAACTCGTCCGTCAAGGTGATGGGGTCGCCGACGCGCACCAGCTTCTCGGCTTCCTTCCGCGAGCTGACGCCGATGTCTATGAAAATTTCGTGAATCTTCGGCGGCTTGACGTCGCCGTCCTTGCTGGTCAGATGCGGGGCGACGTTACCGACCACGCCTTTGACGCCGCCGCTGCGCGTGTGGATCATCACGCGCTGCGCCTTGGTAATGGCCGCGTCAATCCCGCCCATCTTGCGGACGTAGATGAAGCCGTCGTCGTCAATGTAGTTCACGGCCATCGCGATTTCGTCGGCGTGCGCGGCGAGCATGATGCGCGGCGAGCCGCCCTTGTTCAGCACGGCCACGCAGTTGCCATAGGCGTCGGAGAAGGTTTCCTCGGCATATTTTTTGGCGTAGTCGAGCCAGACGCGCTGGCCGCGGACTTCGTGGCCGGTGGGGCTGGGAGTGTTGACGAGGGTTCGGAGAAAACCCAAAGAAGTTTCGCGCATGAGTAAAGATTAGTTGCCACGATTACAAAACGGAAGGTGAAAATTAAGGTGTAGCTAAATATGGGTGTGATTAAAGTCGGGTGAGGCAACGCTGCGGTAGGGCGCGGCACTCCGTGCGCGCCGCCCGCCGCCAAGTCGAACCCCGGCGCGCACGGAGTGACGCGCCCTACCACACATTCCCTCGAGATGGACAAGTTTCACATGTTGCCTTACCCGACTTTAATCACACCCGTGAGTTGCAGCGGGCTGGTGGTTTCAAAACGCCACTGCCTATTTCAGCAAGCTTCTGGCTGGCAAAACGGCGGCGGGTCACAGACCCGCGCTCCATTAAATTCAAGCTGACTCACTACCGTCTTGTCGGAAGGGTTTAACCGCGCTGACAGTGCGGGCAATAGAACGTGCTGCGCGCCGCCTGCACCAGGCGTTTGATCAAGGTTTGGCATTTTCGGCACGGCGCTCCGGCGCGGTCATAAACCTGCAATCGCTCGACGTAATAATCCGGTGCGCCCGGCCGTCGTCCGAAATAAAACAACCCGTCACGCTGACCAGCCGCGCCGTAATTCAGCGGTAATGTGCTCCCCCGTTTGATCGCATCGCTCAGGGTTTGCCGAATCGTCCCGCGCAAACGCACCACCTGCGCGGGGTTTAAGCGTCGCGCCGCGAGCCTTGGGGAAATGCCCGCACGGAACAGCGCTTCGCTGGCGTAGATGTTGCCCACGCCGGCCACGACGCTTTGATCCAGCAGCTTGACCTTGATCGGCTGCGCGGATTTTTTCAGCGCGACGGAAAATTTTTCGGCAGTGAATTCCCTGGCCCACGGCTCCGGCCCAAGTTTGTCCAGCGACCTCACATCCAGCGTCAACCGGCCAAAGTAGCGCGTGTCTTCATAGATGAAATTCTCCCCGCCCAATTGCAACACCACGGCGGCGTGTTTCGGCAGCGGAGTTTTGGCGGGAGCGAGATACATGCGGCCCGTCATCCCCAGATGGCCGACGAGTACCAGCGCCCTTCCCGATTTTGAGCGGAGTTCAAAGACGAGATATTTTCCGCGCCGCGCCAGGCTGAGAAATTTTGCACCGACCAGAGCGCTCTGCAATTCCGCCGGGGTGGTGGGTTGCAAAACCTTTGGCCGCCGAACTTGCACCAAGCGAATTTTCCGGCCGCGCACCAGCGGCGCGAGGTGGCGGACCAGCACTTCGACTTCCGGCAGCTCAGGCATCAGCCGGTGACGAGCGTGCCGACTTTTTCGCCCATGACGACGCGCCGCAAGTTGTGCGGCTGGAACAAATCGAACACCACGATCGGCATCTTGTTGTCCATGCACAGCGAAAAGGCGGTCGAGTCCAGCACCTTCAACTGCCGCTGCAACGCGTCCAGGTAGGTGATCTGCGCGAACCGTTTCGCCTTGGGGTTTTTCTTGGGATCGCTGTCGTAGATGCCGTCCACCTTGGTCGCCTTGAGAATGGCTTCCGCACCGATTTCATTCGCGCGCAACGCCGCCGCCGTGTCCGTGGAAAAATAGGGATTGCCCGTGCCGCCGCCGAAAATGACCACGCGGCCTTTTTCCAGATGCCGCACGGCACGACGCCGGATAAAGGGTTCAGCGACCTGCGTCATCGTGATGGCGCTTTGCACCCGCGTGGCGACGCCGAGTTTTTCCAGCGCGTCCTGCAAGGCCAGCGCATTGATGATCGTGGCCAACATGCCCATGTAATCGCCGGTCGCCCGCTCGATGCCGCGTTCGCTGCCGGCCAGTCCGCGAAAGATATTGCCGCCGCCGATGACGATCACGACTTGCACGCCCAGCTCCCGCACTTCGCGGATCTGCTCGGCCATGCTTTGCAGCGCGGGGGCGGAGATGCTCACGCCGTTTTCGCCGCCGAGCGCTTCCCCGCTGAGTTTGAGCAGGACGCGGCGGTATTTGGGATGGCTGCTTTTTTTCATGCGTTTGGAAATGGTCGCTGTTGACGCGCAACTTTTTATCAGCCCCGCCGGTGAAGGTCAATTGAAGTCCGCCGCGTCCCCACGGCGGACGCATGCCGATGGATGTGTGAACGAGGATGACGGACTCCCTCTCCCCGCCCGGGCGGGGAGAGGGGGGTTGCTGCTCGCAGCTTGTGCATGCATCCGCCCTGCGGGTTTAACTGTCCACCGTTGCCGAAGCCGGCATGGCCTTGCGGATCGGGTGAAATCCCTGGCCGCGATAGGCCGCCAGAAAATACACCAGCACACCCGCCACCAGCACCGCCAGCCCGCCCCAGAAAATCGGCCAGCGCGTGCCGCCGGGTTGCGCACATTGTCCGAACCACCAGCCCATGCCCAGATAGCCGATGAGATTGCCCACGCCATTGTTCATCAGCGACATCAACGCCTGCGCCCGCGCCCGCCACGCGGGATCAATGCGCTGATCGAGATAAATCTGCGCCGTGATATAAACAAGCGTGAAGGAAGCGCCGTGCAACGTGATGCCCGCGAGCAGCCACGCCTTGCCATTGATCGCGCTGAACACGAACCGCAGCACGCCCAGACCGAGGCCGCACGCGAAAATCCATTTCAACCGCCAGTTCAACAACAGCGCGCCGAGGCCCAGCATGCAGATGATTTCCGTGATCTGCGCCAGGCTCGTCCACGCGGTCGTGTGCATGAAGCCCAGTTCACGCAGATGCACGGGCGCATACGGATAAAATCCCGCCAGCGGAATGCTGAACAACGCCAGCGTGATGAATACCACGCGATGATCGGGATGTTTCAACAAGGTGAGCGCATCCAGGCCGAGCCGCTCGTGCCACGAAAGATGCACGACGGCTTTGGGCGTCTCCAGCACCGGCAGAAAATAAGTGAACGCCGCCACGCCGAGCCAGGTCACCGCCCCGCTGAATCCGGCGAGCGCGGAGGCGTCCGCATTCAACGCGCTGACCACCAGACAGCCCGCCATCCAGCCCAGCGTGGCCATCGCCCGGATCGGGCCGAATTCCATTTTGGCATCGGCCAGCCGCGCGAACACAATCGTCGAAGTGATGCTGAACGTCGGCGAGGTGCAGAGCGCGTGCAGTTGGATCAAGGCCAGCACCAGCCACGGATTCCAACCCCGCGCGATCGCCGTGCTCGCCAGCGCCATGGCAATGGCCGTGGCCACGGCAAGGCCGCGCAGGACTTTTACCGGCGAAGATTGACGATCCGCCAGCGCGCCAAAAATCAGCGGGGAAACAAACGCCGCCAGCGCGGTCGCCGCAAAGGCCAGCGGCTTGAGCGCGCTCAGTCCATGGGCGTCCAGCACCGCGCTCTGCGGCACAAACCACATGCTGATCGCCGCGCCTTGGATGAAGAACAGTGCCACCAGTTCCACATACTCGGCCCTTCTCAATGTCCGCAACACGCCCAGAGGGGATACGCCGCAGCGGGAAATTTCAAGCTTGGAGAAAACGGCGGCGGGATGTTCGGTGAACTTGTTTAACAACTCCTCCTCGTCCTCGTCCTCGGTTTTGTTCATTAATTTCGAGGACGAGGACGATTCTTTACCCTCACCTGACTTGAATCACAACCACCGCCCGCCCTAATAAATCCTTTGCACCGCCGCGGCTTTGCGTGAAAACATCCCGCGTGCAGATTCACTTCCTTCTCGGCCCCGCCGGCAGCGGCAAGACGCATCGCTGCCTGACGGAGATCCGCACGGCGCTGACGCGGTCGCCAGGGGGAGCGCCACTGCTGTTCCTCGCGCCGAAGCAGGCCACCTTTCAACTCGAACGCCAGTTGCTCGCGGACAAATCGTTGTCGGGCTTCACGCGGCTGAAGATTCTTTCGTTTGAACGGCTCGCGCGTTTTGTCTGCGAGCAATCTGGCCAGCCGCCGCCGATGCTTGATGAGGAAGGCCGTCTGATGGTGCTGCGCGCGGTGCTCGCCAAACGGCGCGAGGAGTTGAAACTGTTCCGGGCCAGCGCGCGCCTGACCGGTTTTGCGCAGGAACTCAGCCGCGCCCTGCGCGAATTCCAGCGCCAGCAGCTCACGCCCGACGACCTGTTGAAATTGGCGGACAACGCGCGCGACACCGCCGGCCTGTCCCTCAAGCTCCAAGACCTCGCGCTGCTGCTGCGCGATTATCTCGACTGGCTCGCGGCGCACGGATTGCAGGATGCGGATGGGCTGCTGGATGCCGCCCGAAAGGCGTTGGATGAAAAATTCCAAATTCCAAATTCCAAATTCCAAATTGGCGAACTGTGGCTGGACGGGTTCGCGGAATTTGCGCCGTCGGAACTGGAGCTGCTCGCCGCCGTGGCACCGCATTGCGGGCGGGTGACGATCGGCCTTTGTCTGGACCAGGCTCCGCAGAAAAACACCGCCGGCCGGTCGAACTGGACGCTCGCCGCCAAAACTTTCGAGGACACCCGCAAACGCCTGGCGGAGCTGCCTGGCGCGGAAATTTCACAGGAAAAACTGGAACGCCACCCGAAGAAAAACCGTTTCGCCGACAACCGCGTCCTCGCACATCTTGAAAGCAGTTGGGCGGAGCCGTCGGCAATTTCGAATTTCGAATTTCGAATTTCGAATTTCCCGGGAGCCGCCGCCTCCGATCAACCATCAACCATCAACCATCAACTCTCATCGTCCCTCCGCCTCGCCGCCTGCGCCACTCCCGAAGCCGAAGCCGTGCTGGCGGCGCGGGAGATTTTGCACTTCGTCCGTGGCGGCGGGCGTTTTCGCGAGGCCGCCGTGATCGTGCGTTCGCTCACCGGTTATCACGAGGTTTTGCAGCGCGTGTTTGCGCGCTACGACATTCCCATCTTCTTGGATCGGCGCGAATCCGTGGCGCATCATCCGCTGGCCGAGTTGACCCGCAGCGCGCTCCGCCTCGCCGCTTACAACTGGACGCACGAGGATTTGTTTGCCGCACTCAAAAGCGGTTTGATGCCCGTGGATGAAGGCTTTCTCGACCGTCTCGAAAACGAGGCGCTCGCCCGTGGCTGGCAGGGTTCCGTCTGGCAAAACCCCTTGCCGGTCACCGCCGACAACCTGCGTGACGGCGAGTTGGAACAATTGCGCGCCCGCCTCGTGCCACCGTTTCAAACCCTGGTGGAAAAACTCGCGCGCTGCCAGAACCGCCCGAGCGGACGGCAACTTGCCGAAACGCTGCGCGAATTGTGGAGCGCGCTGGACATCGAGCAACAGTTGCAACGCTGGGGCGATCAGGCGGCGGACTCGGAGTTTCCGATTGCCAATTCCGTCCACGCCACCGTCTGGGAGCAGATGAATGGGTGGCTGGACAATGTGGAGCGCGCCTTTCCTGACGAAACGCTCGCGCTCCGGGAATGGCTGCCGGTGCTCGAGGCCGGCCTGGCCAGTCTGGCGGTGGGGGTGATTCCGCCGGCGCTGGATCAAGTGCTCGTCGGCGCGATTGACCGTTCGCGCAATCCCGACATCAAGCTCGCGCTCGTGCTCGGCTTGAATGAGGGGGTTTTCCCCGCGCCGCCGCCGTCCGCCGCACTGCTCACCGACGCGGATCGTGATGAGCTTGAACGGCGCGAAGTCATCCTTGGCACGAACGCGCGGATGCACCTGAACCGCGAGCGCTACTTCGGTTACATCGCCTGCACCCGCGCCCGGCAGCGGCTGGTGCTGACCTGCGCGGAGCGCGATGTCCGGGATCAACCGCTGAAGCCATCGCCGTTTTTAGGGCGCATCCTGAAAATTTTTCCCGGACTGGAAATGGAAACCGCCGCGGCGAACAACGACTGGCGCAAGGCCGGACATGCGGGCGAACTGATCGCGCCGCTGCTGCGCATTAAAAATGCAAAATTAAAAATTAAAAATTGGGACCGGCTCGCGGAAATCCCGGCGCTGAAATCAGCGCTCGAACAACTGCGGCACTTTCCCAACTCGCCTGTTCCAGAAACCCTCACTCCTGAACTGGCCCGGCAGCTTTACGGTTCGACGCTCAACACCTCCGTGAGCCGCCTCGAACAATTTGCCGCGTGTCCGTTCCGCTTCTTCGTCCACTCCGGTTTGCACGCCGAGGAACGGAAGCTGTACGAGCTGGACGCCCGTGAGCAGGGGAGTTTTCAACATGAGGTGTTGGCGGAGTTTCACCAGCAGTTGCGGCGCGCGGGCAAACGCTGGCGGGAGGTTTCGCCGCGTGAAAGCCGCGCACGCATCGCGCAAATCGCGGCGGCGTTGCTCCCCGGTTACCGCGACGGCCTGCTGCAATCCAGCGACGAAACGAAGTTCACCGCGCGCATTCTGATCGAGTCGCTGCAAAATTTTGTCGAGACGCTCGTCGGCTGGATGGCGCAGCAATACCAGTTTGATCCGGTCGCCGTGGAAATCCCCTTTGGCGAATCTCCGACGCATCCCGCTTGGGAACTGGAACTGGACGCCGACCACCGGCTGGCGTTGCGCGGCCGCATTGACCGCGTGGATGTCGTGCCGTCGGCGAACGGTGATGCCGCGTTGTGCGTCGTGGTGGATTACAAATCGAGCGTGAAAAAACTCGACGCGCTGCTCGTTGCGAACGGGCTGCAACTGCAACTGCTCGCCTACCTCAACGTGTTGCGGCGGTGGCCGAACCCCCGCGAATTGTTCGGCGCGGCGCGATTGATTCCCGCCGGGGTTTTCTACGTGAACCTGCGGGGCCAGTATAAAAGCCAGCCCAACCGCACCGACGCGCTGGCGGACGCCGCCGACGCGCGCAAGCTGGCCTACCAGCACAGCGGCCGGTTCGATGCGCTGACCTTGCCGCACCTGGATGCCCGCGCCGATGCGGTGAAAGGCGACCAGTTCAACTACGCGAAGAAGAAGGATGGCGCGCTCAGTAAAACTTCCCGCGAAGCTTTGGCACCCGAGGAGTTTGGCGCGTTGCTGGAGGTCGTGGAGGAGAATTTGAAAACGATGGGGCGTGAAATTTTTTTCGGCACGGTGACGGTTTCGCCGTATCGCAAAGGCACCGTGACGGCGTGCGATCATTGCGATTACCGCGCCATCTGCCGCATTGATCCGTGGACGCATCCGTTCCGCGCTTTGAAACCGCTGCCGTCAGCAACCTCCAATAAGGAGGAAACCTGAGATGGAAAAAAACTTAATGCACCTTGGTCAGACAACGTCTTGGACTGCGCCGGCAAAGCGGCAGCGGCAACGGCGCTTTCGAGCTGACCTTCACCGCTCATTTTTTTTAACGCCTTCCCCAAAGCGGTGTCGCGCTGCGCTTGCCACCGCAGTCCAAGACGTTTTTTTTGTAGGAGACGACGTAAGGAGTCTCATTATTCCAGCCGAGAAGTTAGAGCCACCTCACGTCGGCTCCGACGGGGTGGGTTTTTTTTCATGAAGTTCACCGCCCAACAACAGCAAGCCATTGACGCGCGCGGCAACGTGTTGGTCAGCGCCGGCGCAGGCACCGGCAAAACGCGCACGCTCGTCGAACGTTGCGTGAATTTGCTGCTCGCAGAAACCCCGCCGGTATCGCTCGATGAAATTTTGCTCGTCACGTTCACCGAGGCGGCGGCGGCGGAAATGCGGCAGCGCATCCGCCTCCGTATTGAGGAGGAGCTAATCCGCCAGCCGGCCAACGTGCCTTTGGAAAAACAGTTGGCGCTGTTCGACAGCGCGCCCATCGGCACGCTCCATGGCTTTTGTCTCAAGCTGGTGCGCCAGCATTTTTACGAACTGGAACTCGATCCGTTGCTCACCGTTCTGCCCGAGGAAGAAGCGCGGTTGCTGGCCGACGACACGCTCGACCGGATTTTTAAAACCCACTACGCCGGCGGCGATGCGCTCGCCGAAGCCGTGCAGGGCTTGGTGCAAACGCAGGGTCGCGGCGGGGACAAACCCGTCCGTGCGCTGGTTTACAAACTGCATCACTACACGCAGACGTTGCCGGATGCCGCCGCGTGGTTTCGTGAGCAGGAAGAAATGTTCGCGTCGCCGGAACCTGTCCAATGGCGCGCGTGGTTCGCCACAGCGGTGACGGAATGGAAGGAAACTTCGCTGGCGTTCCTGCAACCGCGCGCTGCAACAAACGAACTGGCCGCCCAAGCGGTGGCACGGCTGCGTGGCGGCGACGCCTCGTCGCCGAAAGGTGAGCGTGGCGCCCCCGCCGCGCGGCTCGGCGACGGGGGCGTCGCCGCCACGCTGGCCGCACTGCTGGAAATTCCCGCCTCCTGTCCGCGCGGAAAAAAAGGCGTGCTGTTGGATCCGCTGGAAACTTTTTTCGACGAGGCAACTTTTCTCGGCTCACTGGTGGCCACGACGGACAATCATGATCCGCTCGCCGAAGACTGGAACTGGTCGCGGACCAATATGCTGGCGTTGCTGCGGCTGGCGGAGGATTTCAGCCGGGAGTTTGCGGCGGCCAAGCGGGAATTGGGCGCGCTGGATTTTCATGATCTCGAACAGCACACGTTGCGGCTGCTTTGGAACGGTGCGACGCAGCAACCCACGCCGACGGCCCAAGCGTGGCGGAAGAAGTTGCGTTTCATTTTCGTGGATGAATACCAGGACATCAACGCCGCGCAGGACAAGATCATCGAGGCGTTGAGCCGCACGGGTGAAGTAGCGGCAGGCGTCCCGCCAGCCGTAGAGCCGGGCGTCTCGCCTGGCGGAAAGGGGGTCGCGAGCGGAGCGCACTTGGAAGGTTCGGAAGTCTCCACCAATCCGAGCGCCGGGCCGGGTGGCAAGATGCCACCCTCTACGGCGGGCGGGACGCCTACCGCCACGTTCGGCAACCGTTTTCTCGTCGGCGACGTCAAGCAGAGCATCTACCGCTTCCG
Organism: Verrucomicrobiota bacterium; assembly: GCA_043781315.1. Taxonomy (GTDB): domain Bacteria; phylum Verrucomicrobiota; class Verrucomicrobiia; order Limisphaerales; family CAIQOK01; genus CAIQOK01. The sequence continues at coordinate 18,638 of JAYWBR010000008.1, forward strand.
CCTGGCCAATCCGCACATTTTTCAGAACTACTCGGCGACGTGGCGCGGCGCAATGGGCCAGACGATTCCGTTGACGGAAAATTTTCGCAGCCGCGCGGGCGTGTTGGATTTTGCGAACTCGCTCTTCACGCTGCTGATGCGGTGCGAAGTCGGCGGCTTGGTTTTCGACGAGCAAGCACGGTTGCAGTTTGGAGCGCCGGACGAACGCAAGTTGCTGGGCGTGGTTGCTGGAAAGCCGCGAGTGGAGTGGCAGTTGCGGTTGACCGGCGGCGAGCCGGAGACCGAAGCCGCGCCGACGAATGACGATCTCGCGGAACTGGAAGACGCGAATCAGGAAGCGCAATTGGTGGCGCTGCGGTTGCGGCGGTTGCACGCGGAGCAACATGAAATCTGGGACAAGGACGCCAAGGTTTTTCGCGCGGTGAAATGGAGCGACATGGCCGTGCTGCTGCGGTCGCCGGGGCCGAAGGCGGATATTTTTGCGAAGGAATTTTCGCGGCTCGGCGTGCCGTTGCTCGTGGCGCGCGGGGGATTTTTTGCGAGCCTGGAAATCTCCGACCTGCTGAGCCTGCTGCGGCTGCTCGACAATCCGTTGCAGGACGTGCCGGTGCTGGCGGTCTTGCACTCGCCGCTCGTGGGTTTGTGCGTGGATGAACTCGCCGCGATCCGGCTGGCGGCGACGAAGGTTCCGTTCTGGACGGCGTTGCTGCGCTGGCACGAAAACGCAAAAGCGGAAACGGAAACCGACGTTTCACGTTTCACGTTTCACGCTTCCAACACATTTGAAAAAGTGGATTTATTTCTCAGCCGCTTCCGGCGCTGGCGGCGGCTGGTGCGGCAGGTTTCGTTATCGCGCTGTCTGGACGCGGTGCTGCGGGAAACCCACTATGCCGAGGGGTTGCTCACGCAGCCGCGCGGCGAACAACGGCGCGCGAACGTCCAGCGCTGGCTGAATCTCGCGCAGCAGTTCGACCAGTTTCAACGCCAGGGGTTGTTCCGGTTTTTACGCTTCGTGGAAGCGCAGCAGGCGGCGGAACTGGAGCCGGATGTGGCGGCGGTGACGGGCGAAAACGCGGTTCGCCTGATGAGCATTCACCAGAGCAAGGGCCTGGAATTTCCCGTGGTCGTGGTTGCGAACTTGGGGAAAAAATTCAACGTCACGGACTTGAACGAGGACATCCTGCTCGACGAAAAATTCGGGCTGTGTCCGAAGATCAAGCCGCCGGAAACCGACCGGCGTTATCCCAGCCTGCCGCACTGGCTCGCGCGGCGTCGGCAGAAAATCGAGTCGCTCGGCGAGGAATTGCGGCTACTCTATGTGGCGGTCACGCGGGCGTGCGACACGTTGATTCTCGCGGCCAGCGTGACGGAGAAAAAATTCCACGAGCGCTGGCAGGAGCCGGGCCGTGCGACCACGGCGAACCTGCTGGCGGCGGGAAGTTTCGCGGACTGGTTGGGGATTTGGTTTGGGGAAAATTGCGGGCAGGTATTCGCGACAGACGACGGTGGCGAAACGGCTTTGATGCGATGGAAAATATTTAATCCGGGCCAGTTGGTGACCGCCGAAGCTGTAAATGCGGCGGAGGTTTTGAGCGAGGCGGATTTCACGGCGGACGCGGAGACGTGGGCACGACTGGAGGCGCGTTTGCAGTGGATAAATAAATTCGCCGCCGCGAGCGAACAGGCGGCAAAGGTTTCGGTGTCCACCTTGCGGCGGGCGGCGGCGGAGCGCGCCGAGGAGGAAGCGGAACGCTGGGCGGATAAAACATTCAACATTCAACATTCAACATTCAAAGCCGGTCGGAATAAAAAATCGGCGGCGGACATCGGGACGGCGCATCACAAGTTTTTGCAGTTCGTCGCGCTCGGGGCGGCGGATGAATCAACGTTGAAAGCTGAAGCGCAGCGGTTGGAGCAGGCGGGGATTCTGTCAACCGGTGAAGTTGCGGTGCTGGACTTCGCGGCACTGGCGGCGTTCTGGCAATCGGAACTGGGGCGCGGGATTTGCGCGCGGCCCGCAGAGGTTCACCGGGAGCTGGAGTTCACGGCGCGGTTTTCGCTCGCCGAAATTTCTGCGATCACCGGTCAATCCGTGGCGGCTGAAATGAAGGATGAGTTTGTCGTGGTGCAAGGCGTGGCGGATCTGGCGGTGATTGGCGAAAAGGAAATCTGGCTGGTGGATTTCAAAACCGACGAGATGCGGCAGGGCAGCCTGGCCGGTCATGTGAAAAAATACGAACCTCAGTTGCGCCTGTATGCGCAGGCGCTGGAACGGATTTACCGGAAACCGGTCGCGCAAAGCTGGCTGTATTTTCTGGCGCTGCGGGAAGCGGTGCCAGTGCGATGTGACTAGGCGGTTTCGAGCGGCAGTTGGTGCTGGGTTGTGTCCGGTTCAGCCACCGGAACATTTTGCAATTTCACCATGGCCGGCCGCAGCAACTGGCCTTGGTAGGTGTAGCCGGTGGCGAGGGTTTCTTCCACGACGGCAGCCTCTGTTGCCGGGGTAGTTTCCTCGACGAGTTGATGGCGCTGGCCGTCAAACTTTTCTCCCGGCGCGGCCACGAACGGAATCAGGCCGACGCGGCGAACGGCGTCGCGGCAGGAATTTTGGAACAGGTCAATCTGTTTGACCAAGCCCGGCTGGCCGGAACGCAGCGCCCCGGCGTGCAAGGCGAAAACGTGGTCGAGAATCCGCACGAGGATTTGCAGCCATTCGCCTTCCGCGCGGCGGCCTTTCTCCACCTCCAGGCGCAGCGCCGCTTTTTCACTGGCGTCGGCGCGCTGCATGAATTCGTTGAAGTTCTTGAGTTCGGTGGCCATGCCGTCGGCGATTTCCTTAGCCGAGCGGGAGGTCTTGTCGGCGGCGTCTTGCGCAGTCTGCCAGTGGTTGGTGGCGCTGGAGATTTGGGTGGCAACTTGTTCAAGGTTCTGGATTTTCGCGACGGCACCGGCGAGGTTTTCGGCCTGGGCGACTTTCATGCCGGCGCGGTATTCGCTGAGAAAGGGCAGGATGCCAAGTCCCGATCCGATGGCCACGCACGCCACGGAGGCAATGATTTCCAACTGGCCCAACGGCGACTTGGTTTGAAAACAAATGTAACCGGCCAACCCGAGCAACAGGGCATCGCCGAGGAAGAAGGGCCACTTGGGAAGTTTCGGGACAATATGATCGTGCATCGCGGGAGAGGATTAGAGGAAGTCGGCGCGCAGTTCAAGGTTTTGCCGGAACCGGGACGTGAAGTTCACCCGTCCACCATCTCGGGGGAACTTCATCCTTGCCGAAACCCCGCCGGTCGCCAACTGTTTCAGTGGGGTGCCGTGTGGACTTACGGCTACTGGTTACCGGTGGCGGCAGCCGTCAGAGCTTCGTTGTCTCACGATTCAGGTTGTCCAGCGCAGTGAAGAACTTCAGGAGTTTGAACTCATTGTTTTTCTTCCATTCCAACGGAGCCAGTCGGGCGGGCCTGCCGAGCGGGTGGAATGCGTGGGGAAAATCTGGCGAACCTGTGCGAACGCAGCGCGCTCCAATCAGTCATCCGTTTCAGTTCGTCAAGCGGATCCACTGGGTTGCGGTGCGGTATTGGCGGCCGGAGGAGGTTGTTACCAGCGCATAAAACGGATGCCGTCCTGCACCCAGATTTGAACCGTTGACGGTGAACGCGGCCGTCGGCTGGTTGCTGACTGATCCCAGCGCGCCGCCGGTGCTGAACAAGGTGATGGTGCTGACCAGATTGGTATTCGCGGCGACCTGAAGGTGGTAGGTGCCTTGCACAGGTGCCGTGGCCGGCAGATCCAGCAGGTACAGGGTTGCGCTCAACGAGGAGTTCTGGACACGAACGGGCAGCGTGAGGCGCGTCTGGGTGCGCACGCTACTGCCTTCATAAGCAACGGCGGTCAGGTCGTGGAACCCCTCGGCGAGGCTGATGGTGTTCAGCGGGAAGATGACGGCCAGGTTGGTGGCGCCGGCCGTGACGTACACATGGTTTCGCGGCAGCAGATCGGAAAGGTTGTCCTTCAAAGTTGTGGCCGTTGTCGGACTGAGCACCAAGGTGGAAGAACCGGCCAGACGGACTTGCAAGGCGGCGGCGGTGAGGCCCGGACGGCGCGCCCGGACGTTGAAAAAGCCCTGGACCAGCGGCTCGGCGCAAACTCCGTCCGCTCCCTGCCAGGCAGGAGACGAATTGATCAGGGCGGCCAGTTGCGCCGCCATTGTCCACGGAGTGTTGGTGGCAGACTGGTTCGTGACGGCCAGGCTGATCTGGGAGCCGTTGATTTTGGTGGCGGTGATTTGCAACCAGTCGCCGGTCTGCGCCGAGCCGCTCACGTTGCAGGTTTTGAAGCCGAAAACCGGCGAGTCCATGAAAACATTCCGGCTGGCATTGAGAAAAGTTGTCAGGGTGCCGGCGGTGCCGGCGGTGCTGCCGGTCAGGCTGGTCGCGGGCGGATTGGTGGGCGGCGGGCTGCCCGGCGCGGGGGCCGGCCCCAAACGCAAACCCGTGGGCGGACTGAGGCGGCTGCTCGCCGTGGATCGTAGCTCGACGCGGTCGCCGTGCGCCGAGGCGGTGATCGCCGGCGCGTTCGCGTTGACGAGCGCGGCCAGGTTGGTGGCGATTGAGTTCAGCGTGGCGTTGGCGGGAACAACGTAGGCCAGGGGAGCGCCCGGCAAATTCAACGTCA
>JAYWBR010000009.1:0-2752 GCA_043781315.1 Verrucomicrobiota bacterium
GGCAGATGATCCGTCCAATGACGCTGCCCTTGGAACCCGCCCGCAATGGCGTTGTGCCCGAGCGCTTCCTCGCCGAAGCCGAGTTGAGCGAGCCGGGGATTGCCGACCATCAAATCGCGCGCGATCATCGTCATCTTCACGACCATTTCCCATTCCTTGTCCTTGAGCTTGGCGTCGCGGCGGAGCTTGGGCGGATTCCAATCCTTGCCTTCGATGCAGTTCTTCCGCGTCCAGGCGTAGGCGTGGGTGAATTCCTGTTCGTCGTAAATCTTCTCCTCCACGCGGCGAAGAATCTCGGTCATGTCCACGCACTCGACGCGCATCCCAAGGAAGCTTTCAAAGAAGGATTGCTCGACGATGGAACCGGCGATGCCCATGGAAACGCCGCCAATGGACAAATAACTTTTGCCGCGCATGATCGCCACGGCGAGACCGGCGCGGGCGAAACGTAAAAGTTTTTCCTGCACGTCGGCGGGAATGGTGGAGTCGCCGGCGTTCTGCACGTCGCGACCGTAAATGCCGAACGCAGGCAGACCCTTCATGTTGTGGCCGGCGAGCACGGCGGCGAGATAAACCGCGCCGGGCCGTTCGGTGCCGTTGAAACCCCACACGGCCTTGGGCATCAGCGGGTCCATGTCCATCGTCTCGCTGCCGTAACACCAGCACGGCGTGACGGTGAGGGAAACGCCGACGCCCTGGCGCGCAAATTTCTCCGCGCACGCGGCAGATTCCGCCACGCCGCCGATGCATGAATCGGCGATGACGCACTCGACCGGCTGGCCATTCGGGTAATGCAGGTTGGCCGAGAGAAATTTCGCGGCGTTCTCCGCCATCGCCATGACCTGACCTTCGAGCGATTCGCGGACGCCTTTGCGGCGACCATCAATCGTGGGGCGGATGCCGATCTTGGGCAGGGAGCCGATGAGGGGAAATGGATTTTTGCTGGTCATAAATTTTTAATACGAGTTGCGCCGACAAAATAGGGGAGCGTCCTTTGAATTCAAACAAAATCAGGAAATCGGCGGAGCGCGGCTGTGTCGCCGCGACCAGCCGCAGCACGTCCGAACGGGCGGGGCCGGGTTAAATTTTAGTGAGATGTCCTGCGTTGCGGAGCTGCTGCGGCTGGTGCCCCCACACCCGCACACAGCCGCGCTCCCATCGCGAAAGCTTGAGCGTCCCGGCAATAAATGTCCGCATTTGGGCAATGGGCGTGAAGCCGCGTTGACCCATCCGGCCTAGTTTTGGGTCATATTGTGGAATCGTCTCGGCACCATCCAGTCGCGGCCAGCACACCGCCGGAGAAATTAACCCGCGCATCGGCGCGGCCGTCGGTGTTCAGCCTGCCGCGCGATTTTCACGACCAGCGTTTTGTCTATACGGTGGTGTCGGCCCGCGCGCGCGGCCTGTCGGTGGGGGTTAATTTGAATCCCGACAAGTTCTGCAACTTTGACTGCCTGTATTGCGAGGTGGATCGCTCCGTGCCGGCCGGCAAGGCGAAACTGGATGTGCGGGTGTTGACCGCCGAATTGCAGGCCACCCTCACCCGCGTGCTGCAAGGGTGCCTACGCGACCGGCCCGCGTATCAAAACGTCCCGGCGGAACTGCTCCGACTTCAGCATGTGGCCTTGAGCGGCGACGGCGAACCCACCCTCGCGCCCGAGTTCGCCGAAGTCGTGGAGGCCGTGATCCATGTCCGGGCGGTGGGCGAATTTCCCTTTTTCAAAATGGTGCTGCTCACCAACGCCGCCGGACTGGATCTGCCGCCGGTGCAGCGCGGCCTGGCGCAGTTCACCCAGTCCGACGAAATCTGGATCAAGCTCGACGCCGGCACCCCCGCCTATTTCAACCAGCTCGCGCGACCCAAGGGCATCACCTTTGAAAAAGTGCTGGCGAACCTGCTGCTCGTGGCGCGGCAGCGGCCGGTGGTCATCCAAAGCCTCTTTCCCGCCATCAATAACGAACCGCCCGCCAACGCCGAGATCGCCCAGTACGCGCAGCGTCTCAAAGAATTGAAGAACGCGGGCGCGCAGATTTCACTCGTCCAGATTTATTCCTCCGCCCGCCCGACCTGGCAGCCGCACTGCGGCCATCTGCCGCTGAAAACGCTGTCGCGCATCGCCCAGACCGTGCGCCAGGAGACCGGACTCAAGGCGGAAATCTTTTAGCCCGCGCCGGCTGGCGGATTCCAAGCAAGCCGCCAGCCGGACTCCCTCCAGACTTTCCCCTGGCCGCGCGCAGAAGGACAAGACTCTTTTGGAAATTGTCCCTCCGCCAAAGCGACGGCCGCACTCCCGCACCGCACTGGCATTATGCGCAAAACATTTGGCGCTTTTGAGATGACTCTTTTGCTGCCAATGGCTTACTCTCTTCCGACAGCCGAACACCGGAAAATGCTTATCAAAAAATCATCTTCGCCACGGATCCTGGCGTTACTCTCCAGCCTGCTCGCGCTGGCGCTGGGCGCGCGGACACAAGCCGGGACGCAAGCCATCCGCGTGCGCGCTGCCGGCTTTGTGCTGGGAGCCAGCCACACGGTTGCAACAACCACGAATCAACTCGCGTTTGCCCTTACCGCGCCGGGTGTGTCCGCGCTGCCGTTCAACCAATCCGCCGTCAAACAAGGAACCGCGCCCGCGCTGCTCGGGCCGGATGCGAAAACCCCTTATTTCACCGTGCGTTTCGCGCTGCCGGTGCCGCCGGAGAATGCGACCAATCTCGACGGCGCGCTAACCGGACTGGACACGAATGTTTT
>JAYWBR010000010.1:0-8425 GCA_043781315.1 Verrucomicrobiota bacterium
CCGTCATCTTCCCCGACGAAGACCCGTTGACGCCGGAGGTTCTCAAGCTCGTCTGGCCCGCGACTCCCGGCTTGCGATACGAGGTGCAGCAATCCACCAACCTTCAATCGTGGACCACCGCCCCGGGCTACCCGGCCATCGCCAACGGCCCCGCCCAGCAGATGCCCTTCCTGACTTCCGGCAATGCCCGGTTCTTCAAAGTGCGCGAACTGGACGAACAACCACCCACCATCGTGAGTCAGTATCCGCAGGCTGGCGGTTTTGCCGTGCCACGGTTTTCCAACCTCACGCTGCAACTGTCCGATGTCACCGGAATCAATACGAACTCCATCCGCTTAATCATAGGCTCGCTCGGCACGTTCAGCCTAAACAATGCACAACTCACCTTCAGCAACAACCTCCTGACCTTCATCAACGGCGGCAGCATCCCCTTGGGCGGTTGGGGATCAAATGTCACCGCCACGCTCATCATGGCAGACACGCTCGGCTACACTGCCACGAACATCTGGAGTTTCACCCTCGAAGTTCAGCCGCAAGTCGTCAGCAACCTGTTCGTGTTCGGCTCGCCGCAGGCACAACGCACCGGCCAGCAAATCGGCAACATCCCCACCGCCGCGCTTGCCCACAGCTTCGGGCCGATTCCGATGGGCGCGGGCGATCCTTGGACGTTGGAACTGGTGGCGAGCAACCGCCTCGAACTTTCCTACACCAACACCGCCCCCGGGTTCACCGCCAACACTTACGCCCGCACGCCCGGAGGACATCTTCAACCGGAAAATCACCTCTGTCAGCGATGATCCCGGAAACAAACGTCTAACCCTCTTCACCCTCGAAGTGCCGCTGATGGAAATCACCACCAACGCCTCAGTCACCATCTCCGGCAATTCGCGCCTGCTTGAAACCGGCACCAATGGGATGTTCGTCCAAATGCTTTCCATTAGCGGCACCATTCCGTTTCCACGCATCGGCTATTCACTGGACGGCGCGAACTTCAAGCTCAAGAACGCATCTAGCTTCGACCTTGTGAATCTCACTCTCGAAGAAGAACACTGGTGGCTCACGCCGAGTTTGCAGGTAAGCATGGAAATCAACTCCGGCGGCCTGCAACGCTTTGAGGCCATTGCGCGGGGCAACATCGAGTCCGCCTCGGTCTGGAACGTGGACTTCCTGCTGGCGGGAGTGGCGGCGGAAGCGACGATCTTTGATGTGGCGACGGCGAAGAAGTGGATGTTGCTCGGCTATGCTGGCCCGGTGCCGGTGTTCGCCTCGCTTGGTTTCGACGTGAAACTCAAGGGCCGTGCAGAGGTCAACTCCACCCTCAGCTTCCGCGCTGGCAAGCGCGAGACGGCTGACGCCGCGTTCGGCCTCACCTATACCAAGCCCAACGTGCAATGGGTGAACACCTTTAACTTTCCGCCGCCCGAAGTGATTCCTTTTACCGCCAGCATCAATGCTCAAGGCTCACTCAAGCTCTCACTCGAACCGCGGTGGTGTTTCTCGTTTATGGACTGGCTGGCGTTTCGGCGGGCATCACACCCAGCGCCGGTGTTGTCTTCGAGGTAGGCACTGGACAACCCTTGAGTGGACGGCTGGAGGCGGATGTAAGTCTTGATCTCAAACTAGCCGGCCCGGCGTTCGACTTGCTCAGTCCAAAGCCAGAATTGAGTCTGGCACTATGGTCAGACCAATGGACTCTCTTTACAACGCAACCCGTTATGTCCTTCACCCTTCAGCCGCAGAGCCAGACGGTGTCACTCGGTAGCTCGGCTTACTTTTCCTGCGCCGTATCAGCCGCCAATCCAGGTTACCAGTGGTATTTCAACGGTGTGCCCATGTCAGACAAGACGGCGCGTACTCTATCCATTCCCAATGTTACCTACGGACACGCGGGCAACTATCAAGTGCGCGTGAGTGCCGGCGGCCAGACGACGGATTCCGCCCCGGCCACCCTGACCATGGTGCCGGCAGCTACTCCGCCCAACATGGCACTCATTCCCGCTGGCAGCTTCACGATGGGGGATAGCTTGGACGGCAACAGCTCCGCGCTTCCTCTGCATACCGTCTATGTCTCGGCATTTTACATGGACAAGTATGAGGTGACGAAAGCGTTGTGGGATGACGTTTACAACTGGGCGATCACGCACGGTTACAGTTTTGACTATGCGGGATCGGGGAAGGCGGCGAATCACCCAGTGCAGACGATTGACTGGTATGACAGTGTGAAGTGGTGCAATGCCCGGAGCGAGAAGGAGGGGCGGACACCGGCCTATTACTCCAGTGCGGCGCAGACGACGGTCTATCGCAGCGGGCAGGTGAACGTGGACAACAGTTGGGTGAAGTGGAATATGGGGTATCGGTTGCCGACGGAGGCGGAGTCGGAGAAGGCGGCGCGGGGCGGGGCGAGTGGGCAGCGGTTTCCGTGGACGGATGCTAACACGATCACGCACAGCCGGGCCAACTATTACAGTTATTCTGGCTATGCCTACGACATCAGTCCGACTCGGGATTTTCATCCAACGTTCAACGATGGGGTTTATCCCTACACTAGTCCGGTGGGCTACTTTGCGCCGAACGGCTACGGGCTGTACGACATGGCTGGGAATGTTTGGGAGTGGTGTTGGGACTGGTATGGATTGTATTCGAGCGGATCGCAGACGGATCCGCGTGGTCCCACAGGAGGCTCGTACCGCGTGTTTCGGGGCGGCAGTTGGTTCACCGACATCGGGATCTCCTGCCGGACGGCGAACCGCGGCTACGGCGTCATCCCGTCGATCAGGTACGACTTCATAGGGTTCCGTTCTGTTCGACCCGCAGGTCAGTAAGAGCAGAAAGCGGAGCAGGCGAGGCGGAGCGCGGGAAAGTTTTCGGAGCGCCGGCTTGCAGCCGGCTTAGGGCGAAGTGAAACCAGCGATGAGCACAATGCCAACAGAGCGTGAGACAAATTGCGAGACGAGAGCCATAAGCCGATCACAGATCGGCGCTCCTTCCGGCGGAGCGCCGACGTGCCGTCGGCTTTACGCTTTCACAAAGTTCGCAACGCACGCATGAAACCAGAACGCGACGCAGACGAGATAAGCCTATCGAAAGCCGGTCACAGACCGGCGCTCCGTCGTCGCCGCGTGCGTGGCGTTCGACACCGCCTTACAATCCCGGCCTGCAAAAGCTCGTGGAAGGCAAGCAGGCATGGGCCGGCCCGCTGGATGACGCTGCCAAGGCCAAAGGCTTTCGCGGCTGGCATCAGCGCGGGTACCTGCCGCACTACGACGCGCCGGGCGTGACGCAAATCATCACGCTGCGCCTGGCGGATTCCTTGCCCGCCAGCCGCCGCTCCGAGTGGGAGCATTTGCTGCGCATTGAGAAAGGCCGCGAAGGTTTGTCGGCAGGAGCGCCGACGTGTCGTCGGCTTATCGGCTCGAATCACGCCCAAAGCCGGTCACAGACCGGCGCTCCGTCCGTGGGGAGCGCCGGCTTCCAGCCGGCTTTGGCCTCAGCAAATGAGCAAGCGTAACAATCTTGCAGCCGTTGCTGTTGTGTTTATCACTCTGGTAATGGCTCCGCATGTCCACGCCATTCTGGCTGGCGGCGAAACCTCTTTTCCCGCTGATTTCCCCGCCGCACGCCTCGACCCACTCGGAAATTCTTCAACCTTCAATGCCGTTGGCGCACTGGCCATCAGTTCCGGTGGCTTCTCCTACATTGGCAGCGGCACCGCCATCTCCCCACACTGGGTTCTGACCGCCGGGCACAACGTGGATCTCAACGACAACGGTTCAGCCGACCCCGGTCTGAGCATCCAATTAAACCTGCCTGGATTCGGCGTTTATTCCGCGAACGCCTTCTACACCTGCCCCGGTTTCACCGGGTTCGCCAACCCATCGGTGCAACGCGACCTGAGTCTGCTTTACTTTGCCACCCCGCTCCCCGCAGGCATCCTCTATCCCAGCCTCCAAGGCAGCCTGCACACTGGCTCGCAAGTAATCCTGGCCGGGTTTGGCCGCTCCGGTTTTGGAGACTACGGCTATACCACGTTCGCCAGCCTCACTGACCGTCGTGTCGGTCAAAACGTCATTGACTCTTTTCAACCCGACGACCTCGGGGGTAACTTCCCAGCTATCTTCAATTACGACTTTGATTCGCCCAACACCACTGGTTTGCTCGGCGGCAGCCTGGGCAACAATCTAGAAACCTTGATTGGCCCCGGCGACTCCGGCGGCCCGCTATTGCTGGACAACGGTTCAGGATATTCGCTCGTCGGCGTGAACACATTCATTGCAGGCTATGCGGTCGCTTCGGTGACATCGGCGGCGGTGTGGTGCTGGAACCGTATTTGGACTGGATCAGTCAGACCACTGGCCTTGCGGTGCCTGAACCATCAATTTCACGGACACTGCTGGCGGGATTGGTAATACTTTTAACCAATGCATCCGAAGAAGACTTTGTCCTCCTCAAATTTTTGGGAGTCGCTTCAAATCCGCTGCTCGTCCGCGTCAATCAAGTCCACAAAGCAGGTGATCTCGGCGCGATGACTGATGCCCGCCTGCTCCTTGCGCATCTGCAACCGCGCCACGGCGGTCGGATCGCTGGCCAGCGGACGGCTCAAAACCTCCTGCCAATGCGCGGCTTTCTCGGCGTCCGTTCCTTTTGCATTCAGCCGTACCCAGTCGCACACCTCGCCGTCGGTGATGGAATTTTTCACCACCTCGACAAACTGCTCGTGCGTCACACCCGCCGCCTTGAGCCAGAAACCGTCGAAGGCCCGGCCCAGATTTTCCTCGTAGTCGGCGTGGAGTTTGCCCGCGAGGTGCAGGCGGATTTTGTCAACGTAACGCGGCAGGTAATGCCAGCCGTTCATGGTTTCGCGCGGGCTGCGCGGATAAATAAGTTCGCTCATGTGACCAAGATGAAACGTCCGCCGCCGCCCGGCAATGGATTTTTTCAATCACTGAAAGTCCCCGGAGCGCGGGACTGTGTCCCGCAGCGCTTTCCTACTGCAAACCACATCCAACTGCCTGAATGCTCTCAGCCAGCGCAAGCTGCTGCGGGTCGCAGACCCGCGCTCCGGGGAGCAGCGTCAAGCTGCGTCCGAAAGCGACCTCACTCCTTTGGCAGAAACGGCCGCACCCGCTCCACCAGCAGCTTGTAGCCCTCCGCGTTGAAATGCAGTTTGTCCGCCACGTACAATTCCGCACGCGGCTTGCCGTCCGCACCCAGAACCATGTCGTAGTCCTCGACGTATTTCAGATGCGGCGTCTGCTTGACGTAGCTTTCGATGAGCCGGTTCACCGACTGCTCCTTTTCATGCTGATCCCACCGCGCCAGGCTCGGACTAAGGCCGATGAAAATAATTTCCGCCGCTGGCAATTTTTTCTGGATGAGCGTCACAAACTCCTTGAAGTCGGCGAAAACTTGCTCCACGGATTTTCCGTTGTGCAGATCGTTGCCGCCGGCGCGTAGAAAAACCGCCTTCGGCGCGCACGGAAAAACAATCCGGCCGGCGAAATGCGTGGCGTCGGCAATCTCTGAACCGCCAAAGCCGCGGTTGATCACTTGATGCCCGGGAAAATCCTGCGCGAGCGTTTTCCAAAACCGGATCGTCGAGGAGCCAATGAACAGCAGCGCGTGCCGGGGCGGCGGGTTCGTCTGATCCCGCAGTTCAAACGCGGCGATTTCCTTCTCCCATTTTCCAAAGTCATGGTTGGTTTCCTGGCAAAATGACGAGGGCGCGAAAACCATCAACATCGCGGCCAGCAAAAACATTTGGGGGCGTTTCATGCCCGCACTCTAAAACTTTGGCCGGACTCCGCAAACCAAAACCACGCGGCCGGCTTGAATTCTTGTCAGCCCCGCGCGCTTGCCGCATCCTGCGGCCATGAGCAAAGCACAGGCGCAATTCGATTTTGACGTGGCGATCCTCGGCGGCGGCAGCGGCGGTTACGCAGCGGCGCGCACGGCGGCGGGCGAAGGTCTCAAAACCGTCGTCATCGAAGGCGGCGCAGAAGTCGGCGGGCTGTGCATCCTGCGCGGCTGCATGCCCACCAAGGCGTTGCTCTACGCGGCGGAAGTCATGCACCTCGCCAGCCATCCGCAAACCTGGGGCATCCGCACGGAAGGCGTGACGTTTGATTTCGCCAAGGTCATGGCGCGCAAAGACGCGCTCATCAAGGATTTTGCCGACTACCGCGTGCAGCAACTCGCGAACGCCAAATTCAAATTCATCCGCGCCCACGCAACATTTCTCGACCCGCACACGGTTGAACTTGGCAGGGCCGACCTGCCGGCCAGCCAGGACGCGCGGCAGCACGTCCCTACCAAACTCACCGCCAGGAATTTCGTCATCGCCACCGGCTCGCGCGTCGCCCCCAGTCCCCTGCCCCAACTTGATGACCTCGGCTTCCTCACCAGCGACGACGCCCTCACGCTCAAGCGCCTGCCCAAGTCGCTCATCGTGCTCGGTGGCGGCCCGATCGCCTGCGAGTTCGCGCAGTTCTTCGCGCGCTTCGGCGTGAAGGTCACGATCATCCAGCGTAGCGCGCAATTGCTCACCGCTTGTGATGCGGACGCGGCGGACGCGTTGGAGAAAACTTTCCAGCGCGAAGGCATCGCGCTGTTCACCGGCACCAAACTGCTCGATGCCCGCCGGCTCGGCGGCCTCAAGGAAATCGCCTTCGAGCAGGCTGGAAAAAACCTGCGCGTGCAGGCCGAGGAAATTCTATTCGCGCTGGGCCGCGTGCCGAACGTGGCGTCGCTCGGCTTGGAAAACGCCGGCGTGCAAGTTGAGCACGGGCGCATCACCACCAACGCGCAGATGCAAACCACCGCGCCGCACATTTACGCCGCCGGCGATTGCACCGGCTTGCATGAGATCGTTCACATCGCCATCCAGCAGGGCGAAACCGCCGCGTTCAACCTCGCCGGCCAGACGCGGGAGATGGATTATCGCCTGCTCCTCGAAGTGGTTTTCACCGACCCGCAAGTTGCCATCGTCGGTCTCACGGAAAAGTCGGCCAAGGCGCGCGGCCTTGAATATCTCGTGGCCAGCTATCCGTTCAACGACCACGGCAAATCGCTGATCATGGACGTGAAAGAAGGTTTTGTGAAACTGCTGGCGGATCCCAAGTCCGGCGAAATCCTCGGCGGCGCGTGCGTCGGTCCCGTGGGCGGGGAATTGATTCACGAGATTGTCGTTGCCATGGCCAAACGCATGACCGTTCAGGAGTTCGCCGTCGTGCCGCATTACCATCCCACGCTGGCGGAAATCTGGACGTACCCGGCGGAGGAACTGGCGGGGCAAATCGCGGCGGCGAAGTAAGTGACGCGTGTGAAAAATTGACGTTGCCGCCAGCCAAGGTCAGCCGGTATTCTGCTCCCGGTTAAACCGTCGCACCGGCATGTCCGGCGGACGGCGAATGAAAGGCCAGCCATGCGGATACTGATTCAGAAAAAAGATAGCGGTCTTTATTTCAAAGATATTGAGGACTGGACGGCGAATTCCGTCCACGCGATGGATTTTCTCAGCTCCACCAGCGCGATCGAATTCTGCGTCCTCAATAAAATCAAGGGCGTGCAACTGGTCCTCAAGTTTGAGGAGGAGCACCACGAAATCGTCATGCCGTTCATCAACGATAAAACCCGCCCCGGCGAAGCCAGACTCAATTTGTGACCCGCCGTTTCCCGGCTTGCACTCGCAGATGGAATGACTACCCTGTCAACCATCATGGCAAACTCAGTTGACGCGACGACTCACCAGCAACTCTCCACCCTCGGCCAGCGCGTGCTCGGCGGCGGGCACATCACCCGCGACGAAGCGTCGTGGCTCTTCAATCTCGAATCGTCCGCCGACATTCTCGATTTGCTCTCCTGGGCCAACCGCATCCGTGAACATTTCAAAGGCAACAAGATTCACCTTTGCTCCATCGTCAACGCCAAGGCGGGCGCGTGTTCGGAGAATTGCAGCTTCTGCGCGCAATCATCGCATTACCAAACCGGCTCGCCGAAATACGGATTCATCGAACCCGAACCCGTGAACGAAGCCGCTGACGAAGCGAACAAGAACCACGTCACCGCCGTCGGCCTCGTCGCCGCGTGGAAAGGTCTCAACGAAGGTCCGATGCTTGATGAAGTCTGCGACCGCATCCGCGAATTGAAAGCCGGCGGCAAGACGCGCCCCGACGCTTCGCTCGGCATCATCAAAAAACAGGAAGTCGCCAACCGCCTGAAAGAAGCCGGGCTTGAATGTTACGGCCACAACCTCGAAAGCTCGCGCCGCTTTTTTCCACAGACCTGCTCCACGCACACGTTCGACGACCGGCTCGAAACCATCGGCTATCTGAAAAAGGCCGGCATCAAGATTTGTTCCGGCGGCATCATCGGCATGGGCGAGACGCGCGAAGACCGTTGCGACCTCGCGTTTGAATTGAAAGCCATC
>JAYWBR010000011.1:0-23207 GCA_043781315.1 Verrucomicrobiota bacterium
TTTCCCAATTCCGAAGTGCGGTTCGTGGACACCGTCTGCCAGCCGACCAAGCAGCGGCAGAACGCGGCGGTGGAGCTGGCGCAGAAGTGCGATGTCGTCATCGTCATCGGCGGCGCGCACAGCAACAACACGCATGAACTCGTCGCCACCTGCCTTCGTCACTGCGCCCGCGTGCATCATGTGCAGACGGCGGCGGACTTGCGCTCCGAATGGTTTCACGACGACGACACCGTCGGCATCACGGCGGGAACCTCGACACCCGACTCGGTCATTGACGAAGTGGAGCGAACCCTCTCCCCGGCCCTCTCCCTTTCGGAAAGGGAGAGGGAGAAACCTCGCCCGGCTTCCGCCTATTCGTCACTGAATGTTTCCTCTTCCAACTGACCGTAACAACCAAGGAGACGATCATGAACCACGCCCAATGGATCAGCCACTTCACGCGCAACCGGCAGAACCGTCCCGAGCCGGATTGGAGCGCACCGATGAATCCGCTTCCGAACAAAACGCTCGCGCCGCTGCTGCGTTCGATTGAGCAATTCCGCCTCGGTGACGGCGGCGGGCCGGCCTCGCTCATCGCTTTCGACGCGGAGAATTTCCGTGGCCGCACGGAGGAAATGCGGAAGATCGTGGACCTATGGTTTGCCGAAGAAGCCGAACACGCGCGGTTGCTCGGCTGCGCGGTGAAACGGTTTGGCGGAAGATTTATTTATTCGCACTGGAGCTTCACGGCGTTTTGTCTGTGCCGCCGCGTGCTCGGTGTGCGGTTTGAATTGCAGGTGCTCACGCTCACCGAACTGGTCAGCACGGCCTACTATCGGATGCTGCGCCGGCATTCGCCCGACGGCCCGCTCGCGGCGATGTGCGAATTGATTCTGCGCGACGAGGGCGGGCATGTGGCGTTTCAGCGCGACCGGCTGGCGGACGCGGGCTGTCCGCCGCCCGGCCTGCACGGCTGGCTGTGGCGGATCCAGTTTCTGCTCTGCGCCCACGCGGCGGGAACGATGCTCTGGGTGAATCACGCGCCGGGACTCAAGGCCATCGGCGGTTCGACCGGGGAATTTTATGCGGAGATCACCCGGCAGTTGACGCGCTTTGTCCGCTCGTTGCGGCGCGTGGAAAAACCAGCGGGCATTCCGGCGTTGTGGGTCAAGTCAACTGCCCAACTTCAAACTGCGAAATGAACCCGCCAACCTTCAAAACCGAATGGAGCCGCTGGTGGGTCGTCGTGGTTTTCGCGATGGCGATGGCGTAGGTCGAGTCGGCGGTCGTCTTTTATTTGCGCACGCACATGGATCGCATCGTGCCGTATCAGCCCGATCCGCTGCCGGTCATCGGCGGCATTGCGGCGGTGGAGCTGCCGCGCGAACTGGCCACGCTCGTCATGCTGTTCGCCGTGGGCGTGCTCGCGGGAAAAAACTGGCGGGCGCGCTGGGGCTACGCGCTGCTCGCGTTCGGGGTGTGGGATATTTTTTATTACGTGTTTCTAAAAGTGATCTGCGGCTGGCCGCATTCGCTGCTCGACTGGGACGTGCTCTTTCTGATTCCGCTGGTCTGGTGGGGGCCGGTGCTGGCACCCGTGCTGATTTCGCTGCTGATGATTTTGTGGGGCACCCTGGTCAGCCGGGTTGACGCGCCGCAATCGTCAACAAGTAGGAGCGCGTGGCTCTTGAATTTTGTGGGCGGCATCCTCGCGCTCTATGCTTTCATGGCGGACTCGCTGCGGGTGGCTGGCAACGGCCTGGAATCCATCCGCACCATGCTGCCGGTGCAATTCAACTGGCCGTTGTTTCTCGCCGCCCTGGCCCTGATGGCCGCGCCGCTGGTTCAAGAGCTGAAACAATGCTGGCCGCCCGCCGAAACGACGCTGGAAGGCGTGGAGGCGAATTAACACCGTGAGATTTGACGCGATAAATCCAGTGGAGTTCCTGCCGGAGCTTGTGCTAAACACAGCGCAGGAAAACAGGCGTCGGAGAAACTCCGGCGCGCGGCGGAACAGCAAACAAACCAGACCAGCCTTGTGAACATGCCAGCCACAGAACCCAGTTCTGCCTCCGTCGGCACGTTGTTGCGCGGCGAGGTCGCCGCGCTCGCAGCGTGGACGGCGGACTGGCGCGTCTCCAACGTGACGCGCGATTTGCTCTTGGTCGTGGCTGGTGCGGGTGCGTTCGGCGCGGCGCTGGGCTGCTGGCGCGATCCGTGGCAGGCGGTTTTCGCCGGAGTCAAACTCCCGCTCATCCTGCTGTTTACCGCCGCCGGCAACGCGATGCTCAACGCCATGCTCGCGCCGCTGCTGGGGTTGCGCCTGCATTTTCGCCAGTCGTTCCTCGCCATCCTCGCGAGCTTCGCGCTGGCGGCGACGATCCTCGGCGCGTTCAGCCCCCTCGCGGCGTTCGTGATCTGGAACGCGCCGCCGCTGGCCGCCGAGGCGAACGACTCCGTGACGCACGCCGCCATTTTACTGCTGCTCGTCGGATTGATCGCCTTCGCCGGCATTGCCGCGAACTTGCGGTTGCTCCAGTTGCTGCGCGCGTTGGCGGGCGACTCGGCGACGTCGTGGCGCGTGTTGCTGGCGTGGCTCGCGGGCAATTTATTTTTGGGCAGCCAGCTTTCGTGGGTGCTGCGGCCGTTCATCGGCAATCCGACGATGCCGGTGGAATTTCTCCGGACCGATGCGTTTCGTGGAAATTTTTACGAAACCATTTTCCGCTCCGCCGTCCAACTGTTCAATTAAACCAAACCACTAATGCGTATGAACGAAACCACCCCCAATCCCTCATCGGTGCCGCCGCATATTCCCACCGGCGCGCCGCCGTCCAGCTATCCACCCCGCGTGTCGCTCGGGGAAATTCCCGAGGAGCGCGAAGCCATCACCGGTCTGGCGGCGGCCATCGAATCCATCCTGCGCCAGCCGCGCCGCGTGATGTTTCAACTGCGCCAACCCGGCGGCGGCAAGCTGATCGCGGCGATGCTCTTCATCGCGGTGGCGTGCAGCCTGGTCTATGGCGTGATCGTCGGCTCGTTTTCCGGCGGCGTGCAATGGTGGGCGGCGCCGGTGAAAATTTCCGGCGGGCTGCTCATCTCGGTGCTCATCTGCCTGCCGAGCCTCTACATCTTCGCGTGCCTGAGCGGATCGAAGGCGCGGCTGGTGGAAATTTTCGGCATGGTCGCCGGGCTGCTGATGCTGATGACAATTCTGCTGATCGGTTTTGCGCCGGTGGCGTGGTTGTTCTCGCAATCTACCGAATCGCTGGCGTGGATGGGATTCTTGCACCTGCTTTTCTGGCTGATCGCCACGGTGTTTGGCGTGCGCTTTCTCAGCGCGGCCTTTGCCCACTCGAACGCGCGTTCCAACGCCGGGCTGGGAACGTGGGTCATCATCTTCATGCTGGTGATGCTGCAAATGAGCACGGCGCTGCGGCCCATCGTCGGCAGGGCGGACACGCTGTTTCCGACGGAGAAGAAATTCTTCCTGAGCCACTGGTTTGACGAGATGGGCAAGGCGGACAAAAAGAACCGCGCGAACGATTGAAGCGCCAGCAACAACTTCGCCGACGGATAAAGTGGGTGACCTGGCTCTTCATTTTTGGGCTGGTCATCAGCGGCGCGACGGCAATGCCGCTGACCATTGAGCTTGATCTCCTGGCAAAGTGGTTTGGCATCGCGGCTCAAACGAGCGGGACGGCCACCAGTGAACTTGCTCGCTGGCTGCTCACGGTTCGCGAGACACTGCATGAGACCGGTGCCAAACATCCGTTCCTTTTCTACGGCACGGACTGGCTGGCGTTCGGCGGGTTGCGCGGGATTCCTGTCTGGTGGCGATTGATTGATTGTTCGTTTGGTGTGTTTGGATTCGTGCCGCTGTGGTTGTGTCGCCGATGGAGCCGTGAACTTGAAACTAAAACCGTGTCTTCTGCGTAATTTTCCCATGAGACTTTTGAAACTGCTGTTGAAACCGGAGACGTTCGCGCCCGTGCTGGCGATGGGCCTGGCGACCGTGGTCAGTTCCGTGCTGGTGGTGATCCAGGTGCTGGTCGCGGAAAATCTGCGCGCCGGATTGCAGCGGCATGGCTACCTGGTCTGGAATCTTTTTCTGGCGTGGGTCCCGCTGGTGTTTGCCCTGCTGTCGTGCGAGCAGATGCAATCCCCCGGCCGACGGAACTGGCGGCTGCTTTTGTTCGCGGGCGGGTGGCTCGCCTTTTTTCCAAACGCGCCCTACATCTTCACGGACCTCGTGCATATTTCCGTCGCGACCGCACGGCATTATTGGGCGGATTTGGTGATGATCCTGACGTGCGCGTTGACGGGGCTGCTGCTGTGGTTTGTCTCGTTGTATCTGATGCAGGGACTGGTCGCCCGCAAATGCGGCGGCCGGGCGGGCTGGGGGTTTGTGGCGCTGATGGCCATCCTGACGAGCTTTGGAATTTATCTCGGACGCTTCCACCGGTTCAACAGTTGGGACGTGGTGACCAAGCCGTCAGAACTGTATGCCGGCATCAGTTCCTGGGCGACTGGGTCGCAATTCTACCACCCGACGGTGACGTTTCCAATTTTGTTCACGGTGTTTTTATTCATCGCCTACCTGATGCTTTACGCACTGACGCATTTGTCGCCGCCCAAGCTGGCAATAGCATCTTCCCACGACGGACAGTCATAAAGGGCGCAACAATTTGCCGATGAAGCCGGGGTGGCACCGGCGTCGCGCCGGTCGTTTTGCGCATCTCGCGGAAAACCGGGGAAGGTGACCGACTCATTGGCAAACGCGTCTTCTGTGCAGTATCCGTCCCGACGCTTTCCGGCGCGACGCCGGAACGAACAGGCGGGACGCCTGTGCCACCACCCAGCCAGTTTCGGCGTTCCGTATCACAGCTCGATCACCGTGATTTCCGGGCGGCAGTTGAAGCGGAAATTGTAGTCGTAGATGTAGCCGATGCCGGGGTTGACGTAGAGCGGACCGCTCGCGGTTTGAAAAAGTCCCTGGTCGAATTCATCCACGCCGAACGGAACGATCACCGGCTCGTAAAACGGAATCCGCACCTGCCCGCCGTGCGAATGGCCGGCGAGAATCAGGTCGTATTTCGCGCCGCCGAGATTTTTCACCCACGCCGGATAATGCATGAGCAGGATGTTTTTCATTCCGGGTTTGGCGGCGGGCACGGGATGGTGCGGACCGATCTGGGCCTGGCCGATGAGATTGATTTTTCCGCCGGCGATCACCAACTGCTCATCCACCAGCCACGCTCCGCCGGTCGCGGTAAAGCATTTACCGATGGGTTCAAAAGACGCCTTGCTCCAGTAATCGCGGTTGCCGGGGATGCCGTACATCGGAGCCTTGATGCCCGACAAAATATCCAGCGTCTCGGCCAGAAACTTTCCGTCCTCGATGAGATCGCCGGTGAAGCAGACAAAATCTGGCGACAGCGAGTTGATGGTCGCGATGACTGATAGCAAGTAAGCGCGGTCGCCCTTGTGATGCAGGTCGGTGAAGTGGACAAAACGGTGCGACGGTTTTCCCGGCGCGAGCTTCACGCGGCGCAGTTTGACCCGCGTGGGTTCGATCCATTTTGCGTCGGCGGCCAATGCGAACGGCGATGCCAGCGCGGCAACTTGGAGGAACCGGCGGCGATTGAGCTTGGGAAATTTCATGGAAGCCAAAACTTCCCCGTCATTCGCGCATCAATTTTTCCAGCGCGGCAAACAATTGGGCGGTGTCCGAAAGTTGAAGGCATTGACCGGGGCCGTTGACCAGTCCGAAGCCGGGGCCGAAGGCCGGGCCGTTGGCGACGCAGGCATCGGTGCGACATTCGCGCAGTTGATTTTCCGCCGCACGCAAGACGCTGGCGCGGTCGCCGTCCACTTCATATTTCCAGCCGATGAGTTTCGCGGCAGGAAAAAGGGGGCGCAGGCTGGTGATGATCTTGGGCGTGGGCACAAGTTCAGCCAGCAGCGTGCCGGCGCGCGTGGAAATTTTTCCCGCCTTGATTTCGCTCAACTCGCCCGCCTTCGAGCGCAGCCAGATTTTTCCAAACGTGAAATCACTCACCGCCGCCGCATGAAACACCGCGTCCACCGGCCCACTGCTCAAACGCTCCAGCCGCGCCTGCAAGTCCGCCGTGGTGGTGAACGGCTCGACCCGTCCGGCCTGTCGCTCACCGCGCCAGGTGGCCTGTTGCCCGATGAGCAGAGTCACGTCGTGGCCGTGGTCGGCGAGAAAGTTCACCAGCTCCGAACCAAGCCGGCCGGTGGAAAAATTTGTGAGCCGGCGGACGCTGTCCAAGTTTTCATAGGTCGGCCCGGCGGTGACGAGGCAGTTCATTTTTTGGAAGATGCCTCCGCCCGACTTTTCTTGCGATAACATTTTGCACGCCGCCGCTGTCCCCGGCATCCTCGGCGGACTCTGTTTGTGAAAATGAAACCGGAAAAACTTTTCTGCTTTGGTCATCGCGGTGCCGCCGGGCATGAGCCGGAGAACACGCTGCGTTCGGTGCGCAAAGCACTTCAGTTGGGCGCGGACGGCGTGGAGGTGGACGTGTATTTTGTGGACGGACAACTGGTGGTGATTCACGACCGCACGCTGGGCCGCACGACGAACGGTCACGGTTTCGTGGCCCGCAAAACCTTTGCGCAACTGCGCGCGCTGGATGCCGGGCTTGGCGAAAAGATTCCAACGCTCGCCGAGGTTTTCGACGTGGTGGATCACCGCGCCGTCATCAACGTGGAACTCAAAGGCCCGCGCACGGCCGCGCCGGTCGCGGCGTTGATTGACAAATACGTCTGCGAGCGCGGCTGGCGGCCCGAAGAGTTTGTCGTCTCCTCCTTTGACCACGCACAACTGCGGCAGATCCGGATGCTCCAACCAATGATCCAACTCGGCGCGTTGATCGAAAAAATCCCACGCGGCCTGGCGGCGTTTGCTGAACGGCTGGGTGCAGGGTCTGTCAATGTCAGCCGCGCCGCCGTGACGGACGAGCTGATGGCGGATGCGCGTCGCCGGGGTTTGCAGGTGTTCGTCTTCACGGTCAACGAACCCCGGGACATCGCCAAGATGCGGCAGCTCGGCGTGGATGGCGTGTTCAGCGATTTCCCGGAACGCGTGGTCGCCGGCCGGTGACGGAGCGGTTGCCCATCAAGCCCGACAAAAAAACCGCGCCCGTTCTGAGACAGGCGCGGTTTTTTGTGCTCTGCGTGCGAGCGGCCGGCGAATCAATTCTTGGACGGAGATTGCCGCAGTAAAATTTTCCCCAGCGCCAAACCCGCCGCCCCCATCGCGAGCAAGACCACCGTGGCCCCGCCCTCGGGCACTTGCGGAACGGGAGGGCGGGGCGGGTTGGAATTCAGCACCAGTTGATTCTGATGCGTGCCGCCGGCGGCATCCCACATCTGGAGGATCGCGACGTTATACGTTCCCTCGTTGGCGAGCGTGAGATTCCCCCCGCCCAAACTGGTGGCGGCGTAATCATA
This sequence comes from Verrucomicrobiota bacterium, assembly GCA_043781315.1. Classification (GTDB taxonomy): domain Bacteria; phylum Verrucomicrobiota; class Verrucomicrobiia; order Limisphaerales; family CAIQOK01; genus CAIQOK01. The sequence continues at coordinate 7,459 of JAYWBR010000011.1, forward strand.
AAAGGCGTTGCCAATTCCGCCGCCCGGATAACCACTGCCGCCCGTTTGATTGCCTTGCAGTTCCCAGAACGCCGCCTGCAACAGGCCGGCGGAGTTTCGCCGGTTCGCCGCGTTGTTGTAGTCGTAGCCCAGCAGCGTCCCGGTGGCGAACTGCTGATATAAAAAAGCCGCCCCGAGCGACAGCGCGCGCCCCTGGCTGTCCGTGTTGCTCAACGTAAAACTGTAAGCCGTGCCCGGGCTGAAATGGACGCTGGCCTGCATGCAGAAGGTTTCAAAGCCGCCATTCGCGATGGCTGCCGGGGCGTAGCCGTTGAGCAGCTCCGGGGCGGAGGTGACGGCCCGGAATTCCCCGCCGCCGCCGTACGAATAGCTCGTCTGGTTCAGCACGATGGAGTTGGCCAGGGCGACCGAACCGAGCGTGGACACTCCCCAGACCAATCCGATTCCGATCCGTTCTTTGATTTTGATGGCGGCGTTTTTCATTGTTGTCGTTAACAGGGACACGTTAATCCGCGCGCCGCCAAACAGAAGCCGAGCGACTACGGAATCCCACCCCGGGAACACTGCTGTCAAAACGACCGGGCCTTTCCCCGGCGTGGCTGCCAAAGAAGAATTTCAAGCTCCGGGGTAAGCCGTACCTCCCGCCTCGCAGGTGCGAGCTTTTCTGGCCAGGGCAGGCCCAAGAACGGCCTGCCACCAAGGGAAAATCGCCGTGACATGGAGTCGCCGCATGTTAGTTTTGCGCCCGGAAATCGGCCATATAAACTCAACCATGCGCGTTTCAACGAACGATCTGAAAGCAAAAATCATCGAATCCCTGAACCTGCAGGACATCTCGCCGGAGCAGATTGACGACGATGCCCCGCTGTTCGGCCCGGGCGGGCTGGAGCTGGATTCGATTGACGCGCTGGAACTGGTCGTGATGCTGGAAAAAAACTACGCCATCGTCATCAAGGACATGGAGGAAGGCCGCCCGGCGTTCCGCTCCGCGCGCACCCTGGCGGAATTCGTCGAGGCCAAACGTCCCGCCTAGTGTCCCTCCGTTTTCCAGTCGTCACCGGCCTCGGCACAGTCACCGCCGCCGGGATGAATGTCGCCGAAGTCTGGCGTTCCCTTGCCAGCAACCGTAGCGGACTCAAGCCGCTCAGCCTCTTTCAATCCCCGCGCTACGGCCAGATTCCCGTCGGCGAAATCCAGCACGACCTCGCCACCCTCGGCGCACCGGCGCGCAGCTCCCGCACCGACCAACTCGCCTGCCTCGCCGCCCGTGAAGCCGTGGCGGAGGCCAAAATAAATTTTCAAGCCTGCGCCGACCGCGCCGGCGTGCTGCTCGGCGGTTCCGTCGGCGGTTCGTACGACAGCGAGCAATTCCTCATCAGCCTCATCAAGCACGGGAAGATGCGGCCGCGCCCGACGCGGCATCACACGTGTGTCTCGTCCGTGGATTTGATCGCCGACGAATATGGTTTGCTCGGCCCGAGTCTGGCCGTGGCCACGGCGTGCTCGTCCGGCGCGCTGGCGATTGCGATGGCGGCGGAACTCATCCAGTCGGGCGAGGCCGACGTGATGCTGGCAGGCGGCGCGGATTCGCTTTCGCGCATGACGTGGGGAGGTTTTCATTCGCTGTTGCTCGTGGACGCCACGGGCTGTCGTCCATTTGACGCCACGCGCGCCGGCATGAGTCTCGGCGAAGGCGCGGCAGTGCTGGTGCTGGAGGCCGAGGAGACCGCGCTGAAACGCGGCGCAAAAATTCTCGCGCGGCTCACCGGCTGGGGCGCGAGCTGCGACGCCCATCACGCCACCGCGCCGCACCCCGACGGCGCGGGCGCGCTCGCCGCCATGCAGTCCGCGCTGCGCCGGGCCGGACTCGACGCGGCGGCGATGGATTACGTCAACGCCCACGGCACCGGCACGCGCGAGAATGATCTCGCGGAATCCAAGGCGTTAAAAACCTTGTTCGATGACCGCGTGCCGCCGTTCTCCAGCACGAAAAGATTTTTCGGCCACGCACTCGCGGCGAGCGGCGCGATTGAGGCGGTGGTCTGCATCGAGGCCTTGCGCCATCAGCAATTGCCGCCCAGCCCCGGCTTTAGTTCGCCCGATCCCGCCATCGGCCTTTCACCTGTCACCGAGTTGAAGTCCGCGCCGTTGACCCATGTGATGAGCAACTCCTTCGGCTTCGGCGGCAACAACGCCGTGCTGATTTTTTCCACGCCCGAGACCAAACCGCTGACGCGAGCTGCCCAGCCGGGTTCGGTGGCGGTCACGGGACTGGGCATCATCAGTCCGAGCGCCACGAGCGTGCGCGAAATTCCCGCGCCGTTGCCGCCGGGAAGAATCACGGTGCGTGAATGCGGCCCGCTAGCGGATGCCGCCTTGCTCAGTCCGAACCAGCGTCGCCGGCTGAATCGCATGGCGCAAATGTCGTTGCTCGCCGCGCGCCGCAGTCATGCGCCCGATCCGTCGCAACGGGTGGCGATTGCCCTAGGCACCGGTTTTGGCTGTCTTGAAGAGGGCGCGGTCTTCATCGAAAACTTGATTACCAAGGACGAGCGCGAACCGATGCCGGCGCGGTTTCCCGGCTCCGTTCACAACGCCGTGGCGGGACAAATCGCCATTGACCAGGGCGCGCGCGGCTTGAATTCCGCGCCGACGGCGGGTGAAATTTCTTTTGAGTGCGCGCTGTGGCAGGCGATGAACCAGCTTGCAACCGGCGAGGCGGATGTCGCGCTGGCGGGCGCGGTGGATGAGTTGAACAAATATCCGTTGAGCATTGGCCAGCGCTGGGGCATCTGGAACGAGCAGACCATTCCCGGCGAAGGCGTGATGATCGCCAGCCTCGCACCTGCGGAATCCACGACGGCACCGCTGGCCCGCGTGACGGCGGTGAAGCTCGGACGTTATCGCCGCCCGTTCTCTGCGCGGCGCGAAGCGGAGTGGATTGCAGCGACGGTGGATCTCGCGCAGGTGGACGTGTTCTTGAGCGGTGCGAAGGGGCTGCCAAAGCTGGACGAGATGTATGCGGCGGTCGCAACTGAATTGGCGGCGCTCGCAGGACGTCCACTCCTGCATGAAACCTACAAACAGCTCTGCGGAGAATTTCACTCAGCGTCGGCGTTCGGCTTTTCGGTGGCGGTGAATCGGGTGCGCCAGGGAAGCCGGGGCGTTTTAATGTTCACGTTGGCGGCCCGAGGAGCCAAGGCCTTATGTTTCGTGCAACCGTGATCCGGGGTGCCAGTTTCAACCGGGAGTAAATGCAATGGGAACATTCAACATTCAACATTTAACACCGAACTCGGGAACGGCGGCGGCATGGTTGGGCGTTGAATGTTGGACGTTGAATGTTGAATGTTCCCTGCATAACCAGCCTGATCAAAGGTCGGCCTTCCCAAGATGACTCGTTTTCACATGCATCTGCTCGCGGTGGTGCCGGTCGTGGCGCTGGCGATTTTCCTGGGCAACTACGCGCTGCTCATCGGCGCGCTGGTCGCCTCCCTTGTCATCGTGAGCCTCGGAGTGGTGTGGCCGCGCTTGAGTTTGTTCGGGCCGTTTATCTGCCACGGCACAAACTCGCGGCGCTGCGTGGCGCTGACTTTTGATGACGGGCCGGACGCGCGTTCGACGCCGGCGCTGCTCGAACTGCTCCGCGAAGCGCGCGTGGAAGCGGCGTTTTTTGCCATCGGCAAACACGTCGCCGCCGAGCGCGAACTGGCGGCGCGGATCGTCCGCGAAGGGCATCTGCTGGAGAACCATTCCTTCGCCCACAGCAATGCGACAAATTTTTTCACCATCCCGCGTTTGAAGGCCGAACTAGCCCAGGCCCAAGAGGCGATTCAAGAGGCGACCGGCATCGCCCCCAAACTTTTTCGTCCGCCGATGGGCTTGTCGAACCCGAACGTGTTTCACGCCGCGCGGGCGCTGGGATTATCAGTCATCGGCTGGACGGCGCGCGGTTTCGACACGCAGGTGACCGATCCCGAGCGCATCGTGAAGCGCATCGTCCGCCAGCTCCAACCCGGCGCGATCATTCTCCTGCATGACGGCAACATCCCCGCCGAGCGTTTGCTGGTGACGGTGAAACTGTTGTTGGCTAAGTTGCACGAGCGCGGCTACGAGGTCGTGCGTCTGGATCGGATGCTGACATGAAAACGCCGGAACCCATTTCCACAACCGCGCCGACGCGGGCAAAAGTTCGCGCTGACCGAGGAGTCGCCCAAAGATTTGGGAAAGGCAAAGATTTAATTCCGATCTTTGACTTGCCCAAAGATTTGGGAAATTCGCGGGCGGGTTGGCTGATGGCTTTGCTGCTGTTGCTGCTTTCATCCGCGGCCCGCTCCGCTGACGAGATCCCGTTGCAGCCGGTGGCGGACCCCAAGCCGCTGCTGCGCGAACTGCAAGGCAAGATGTCGGCGGTGACTTCCCTCTACCTGGAGTTCACGCAGGAACGGCAGTTGAAGCTTTTCACCGAACCGTTGAAGAGCCAGGGCGTGATGCTGATTGACCGGCCCGACCAGATCCGCTGGGAAACCACCGCGCCCTATCAATCCATCCTGCTCGGCAACCGCAAATCCGTGGCGCAGTTCGAGCGCACCGACGGCGAGTGGAAAAAACTCAAGCTGGGTTTCCCCCAGATGCTCAAGCGCGTCATGGAGCAAATGACATTGATGAACCAGGGCAAGCTCGACGGGCTGACGAACGACTTCAAGGTTTCGGTGGCCACCGGCAGCGTGACGGTGGTGACGATGGTGCCACTGGACGAAAACGTGCGTTCGATGCTGGCGTCGCTGGAGGTCAAGATGCGGCCGGACTTTTCCGCGACGCTCGAAGTGGTGATGAACGAGCCAGGCGGCGACCTGACGCGGATCATTTTCAACCGCGAAAAACGGGATGTGAAATTTCCCCTCACGGTCTTCGATCAAACCAAGCCGCTGGACATCGCGGCGGTGAAAGCAGCGGTGGGCGATGCGCCGTAATTATCTCTTCCTCTTGCTCGCGGTGATTGTCGCCGGGTGCGCGTCCGCACCCCGCAGCCACTTCACGTCCTCGGCAAATTCCTTTCCCGCCGCCGCCCTGATCACCCAGCGCGGCGTGCTGACGGTGCTGGGGCGGCAGTTCACCTTGAACGGTTATCTCGCCCGCAGCGCGACCAACGGCCAACGGCTCATCGTTACGGAAAATTTCGGCAACGTGCTGGCCGACGTGCTGATTAAACCCAACGGGGAAGCCGTGGTCATGCGGTCGAGCCGCGCGTTCAAGGCGAAATGGATTCATGATTACCTGGCTGCTGATGTGCGTTGCATCTTCGGTGACGCACCCGAAGCCAATTGTCCGGGAAGCCAGTTGAGTCCGACGCATTTTGTGATTGAGCGCCGCTGGTACAAACTCGATTTGAACATCGTGGCCATCAAACCCGGCCCGCAGTCGGCGGAAATGTTTGACGCCACCCGCGCCGCCAAACCATGACGATGCAACGCTCCATCCAAACCGCGCAAATCAGCGGCCCGCACATCGAAGCCGATGGTCGCTCGGTTTGCGAGTTTCGTTTCGCGGCGGACGATCCCGTGTTCACCGGACATTTTCCCGGCAACCCCATTCTGCCGGGCGTGTTTCAACTGGAGCTGACGCGACGGATGGCGGAGGCGGTCTTGAAATGCCCGTTGAGCGTGCGGGAAATTTCCAAGGCCAAATTCCGGCTGCCGATTTCACCGGGGGAAACGGTGCGGGTGGAATTAAAACTGACGGACAAAGACGGCGCGATCCAGGCGCGCGCCAGTTTTTCCGTGGGCGTTCAACCAGCCGGCGAAACCCTTTTAGTGCTGGGTCGCACCGCATGAAGAAATGGCTCAAACGCATTTTGATCGGCGGCGCACTGCTCGCGTTGGTCGGCTGGCTGTGGGTGACTTGGTTGGTGCGCGGCTCCATTGCTTTGCCACCACCGCTGCCGAAGGACACCTCCATTCTCCAGCTCAAACCGGAAACGCGCGATGGCAAAACCTGGCTCGGCAAGTCGTGGGTCGGCCGGCGCGACGGATTGCTCACGGTGTTTTTGAAAGGCGCCCCGTTTGAAATTGGTTACGCCAAGGCCGTGCTGCTGCAACCGCAGATTCACACGCTCGAAAATGAATTCCTCGACATGATCCACGGCTACGTGCCAGAGGAGTGGAAGGTGAACCTGCTGAAAAATTACGTCATGTACCGCAACCGGCACCTGAGCGATTTCGTGCCGCTGGATTATCGGCTGGAAATGCTCGGCGCATCGCTGGGCTGCCCGGACATCCATCCGGAACTTGGCGCGTACTACAACCGCATCCTGAACTATCACGCGGCGCACGACGTTTCCTACATGATGATTGACAACCCGCTGATCGCCCGCGCCGGCTGCACGGCATTCGGCGCGTGGAGCAACGCGACCGTGAATGCCCACCTGATCACGGGCCGCAACTTCGACTGGGAGGCCGCCGAAGTTTTCAGCCGCGACCGCATCGTCATTCTGTGCGAACCGGACGGCGGAATTCCGTTCCTCTCCGTCGCGTGGGCGGGCATGGCGGGCGTGGTTTCGGGAATGAACCGTGCGGGCATCTCGGTCACGATCAACGGTGCGCCCTCCAGTCTGCCGGGGGAAACCGCCACGCCGGTGGCGATTGTGGCGCGCGAAGTTTTGCAGGAGGCGCACAATCTTTCCGAGGCATTAAAAATCATCCGCGAGGCAAAAGTGTTTGTTTCCACGCTCTGGCTCGTCGGCAGCCGCGCGGACGGAAAATTTGTCGTGGTGGAAAAAACTCCCACCGCCACCGAGGTGCGCGAGGCGGAAGGCGACTCGATCATCTGCCCGAATCATTTTGCCACGCCGGGCCTCAAAGACGATGCGCGCAACCTCACCTACATGGCCGAGGCGACTTCGGTTTCGCGCGCGGCCCGGCTGGAGGAATTGCTGCGGGCAGCGCCCGGCGCAATCAGCGCAACAGACGCCGTGGAATTTTTGCGCGACCGCAAACTGACCGGTGGCGGGTTCGCCGGCAATGGCCATCGCGCAACGTTGAACGCGCTCATTGCCACACACGCCACGGTGATGGATCTGACTGAGGGTATTTTTTGGGCGGCTTCCCCGCCGAGGCAGTTGGGGGAATTCGTCGCCTTCGACGTGAATGATTTTTCACACGAACTGACCGCCCGCACCCTGCCTGCTGATGCGACGCTCGCTTCCGGCGAATACGAGCGGGCCAAGCAGGCGCGACAATGTCTGGTGAAAGGGCAGCTCGCTTTGAAACACCAGGACGGATCGGCGGCGCTCGCGCAGGCGGAACAGGCGGAGCAGTTGAACCCGGGCTTTTATCAGAACGCGGCCTTGCGCGGCCGGGCCTTGTTGGCGCTGCATCGGAGCAGCGAAGCGGCGAAATACTTCGCCCTCTCACTTACCGAGCACCCGGCGTTTTTGAAGGAGCAGCAGCAACTTGACGCCTTGTTGAAAGAGGCGCAGACGGTGAAGTAGCGTCATGGACAAACCGCCACCTCAAGTCAAAGCCGGTCTCGAACAACCCCGCGCCACGCGCGAAGTCGCGTTCGTCCAGTTCATGCTCGGCCTGTTTTTGCATGTCGTGCTTGCCCTGCCGTTCCTGCGGCGCACGCACGGCCTCGGGCGGCTGCGCCCGGAGCAGCGCCATCTATTCGTCATCAATCACATCAGCCTGCTCGACACGCTGGTGGTGGCGACGCTGTGCTGGCGTTCGCGGTGTTATCCGATCCTCGTGCTCGGCGACAAGAACGTCTGGCACGCCTCATGGCTTCGGAAATTTCTCAGTCGCCGCACCGCTTTTCTGCTAGAGCGCGGCAAGCTCAATCCCAAACGGATTGACGAACTGGAAGCGTTTGGTCGCGCGAGCCGGGAGTTTCAACTGATCGTTTTTCCCGAAGGCACGCGGGGTGACGGCGTGAACGTCGCGCCATGCCGGCCGGGAATTTATTTCATCGCGCAAGCCGCGCACGTGCCCATCGTGCCGGTCTTCATTGAGAACATGCAGTTGGTTTCCACGAAGAGCGGGCGGTTCCATCCGATTCAGGGCTGGCGCAAAGTGGAGGTTCACTTTGGCGAACCCATCGCACCGGAAAAATATCTACCGCTGCCGCGCGAGGAGTTTTTGGAATTCGTGCGCCAGAGCATCCTGGCGGCGCGGATCACGGAGCGCGGCGAACCTTGACAGGTTGGGGAACATTCAACGCTCAACATTCAACCTCGAACATCCAATTTTCCCGCGCTGGCCGTCCACAGCTCCCCGAAGTTGGGCGTTGAATGTTTCCAGTCTTCATTTCCCCGTCACCAGCACAATCCCCTGACCCGGACGCAGTCCGTATTCAAACGGTGTGGGCAGATAGTCGAGCGGAAATTCCGGCGAGACATCGGTGAGCGGGCCGGCCGCCTGGACGTATTGGTAAAGATTGCCCGTGTAAAAGTGCTGCTGGTTGTGCGGATCCTTGTTGAGGATGATCAACGCCTCCTGCTTCGCGTGCAGCGAACCTTTCCACAGCAGCAGGATGTTTGGATTTTCCGTCGGCAAAATTTCCGTGGGCGCGTCCTCCAGAAAAATCCGGTTCTCTGCTTTCACCCGGTTGACGTTTTTAATGAAGGCCGTCAGATCAACCCTCGTCGTTTCCCAGTCGGCGGGCCGCGTGTTCACCACATGCAACCGCTGTCGGAAACCAAACTCGAAACCCATCGGCATCATCACGCCCGCCGAGTAGAGCGCGCTGAAAAGATAATTGCGCTTCAGCGCGTCCACGTTGCCGTGCAGCTCCTCGGCCAGTCGTGGCGTGTCGTGGCTCTCGGGAAAGCTGACCGACTTGGCGGTCTCGCGGGTGAGGTCGTATTGCTTGAGCAACCACGGGCTGGAAAAATCCCACCACTTCGAGCTGTTGAAAATATATTCAAACCCCGCCTGCGCCGTCCGCGCGGTTTCCAGCGGTGAACAGCCCAGCGTCTCCGCCAGAAACACCACGTCGGGATGTTTGTGCTTCGTCTCGGCAATGAGCCGCCGCCAGAATTTTTCCGGCACCTGATACGCCGCGTCGCAGCGAAATCCCCGGATGCCGAGGTCCACCAGAAATTCCACCACGCGCGACAGGTATTTGAAAAGCCCTTCCTCGTCCTTACTCTTCTGGTGCTCGAACTGCGCGAGATCCTTCCACACCACGGTTTTTTTTCCTTCCTGACACGACGGGTGGACGACCTTCCCCTTTTCGCGCCGGAACCACGCGGGTTTCTCCGTGAGCAGTTCCGAATCAAACGCGCAATGACTCACGACCAGGTCCACCATCAACTTCAACCCCAGTGCGTCGGCTTGCGCGGCGACGCGTTTGAATTGCTCCAACTCGGTGCGCGAATCGGCTTCATCCACGAACAGCGGGTTCAGCCGGAAATAATCCTTGATCGAATACAGGCTGCCGGAAAATCCCGGATACTGAATCGGGTTAATAAACACCCAGTCGAAATTCAAATCCGCCGCACGTTGCAGATGCGGCGTCCAGTCGGGAAACTTCCCGGCCAGCAGCGGAAATAAATTGTAGATTCTCATGCAGTTTATCGGTTCGCGCCGCGCCGGACTTCAAGCAATTCCACCAGCCGGTCGCGAGCGTTCACTAGCAGCGTCGGCGGCTGCGGCCACTGTTCCAGGATCGCGCAGCCGGAAAACTTTCTCGCGCGCAACCGTTCCATCAGTCCGACGATCCCCGCCGGATTTTCCCGCGCCGGGCCGGTGAACAACGCCAGGTGGCTGTCGCGGTCGCCAAAGTTTTCATGCAAATGCAGATGGATGACCGGCACGTCCGCGCCCAAGGCGTCGAAGTATTTCCAATAATTATTCTGCGTCGCGCCAAACAGGTTTGCGTGACCGAGGTCGAAACACATGCCCGCGTGGGCTGAGGGAAATTCTCCGCGCCGGCGAAGCACCGCAAAGCAGTGGTTGAAATCCTGCGGCCCGGTCCAGACGGTGTTTTCAATCGCGAGTTTCAACCCGGCTTCCGCCGTCAGCCGCAGTGTCGGGCCAAGCGATTCCACAAATCGCTCCACACCTTGCTCCACCTCCAGATGCAAATTCACAAGCGTCGCGCCCAGATCGTGCGCGAACTCAACCGTCGTGCGCAGGCGCGCGTCAGCGGCATTTGCCACCGGATTGAACGTCAGCGGCGCGTGAACGGTCAGCTCCATTTTTTTGTCGCGCGCCGTCCGGCAAATCGCCCGCCGCGTGTCACCGCTCAAATCATTTTCATCCCAGCCGCCGGTGCCGGAATAGCCGCGATCCGGGAAAAACTCGAAGGCGGTGAAGCCATTGGCCACCGCAAACTCAAACGGTTCCAGCACCGCTGCCGCAAACGAAGTCTGGTTGCCGATGCGCAAGGAAAACTTCGGTTCGCCTTTTTGTTTTGTCGGGGAACTCATGGCGGCGCATTCAGGTTAGCCCCACCTGCGGCCGCGATTGCACCACGAAAAACTTGCCGCCGACAAATGCACCCTCGATGTCTTGCGGCCCATTGAAGGCAGCGTCAACCGCGCTGGCCAACTGCGCGATCTTGCCGGCGAACTCCGCGCGGAAAGTTTCGTCCCAGACTAGTTTGTCGCCAGTGTAGTCAAGGGTTTCTTCGCGCGGCGGTTGCAGCAGCACGCTGTCGTAGAGGCCCGCGCCCGCGTAGCCGGCCAAATCTTCCGCATTCGAGTCCGAGCGAAAAATCAGACCGCCGCCGAACAGTCCAATGTTCTTGCCGGGATACGCCAGCACCGCCGCCCGTTGGCTGGCTTTGCCAAAAATAAAACTCATCGCGCGACCCGGATAATTGCCGACGAGCGTTTCGCCCAGCCCGCGCACGACCTCGGCGTAAAGCTCGTCGCGGTTGCCGTTGAGCGGATTGACCGTGTGCAGCACAAACGCATACTCGGCTTCGACGACTTCCTGAATCAACACCGCCATCTGCACCGAATCATGCGGAAACCCGCGCGCCTGCCGGCTGAAGTAAGCACGATCATTCCACTGCGACGCCCACACCTGCTTGATGCGCGTCGCGGCGAGATTCCAATCTCCCGGCGCAGGCAAACCCTCGGCCTGCATCAGGCGCTGGATGTCGGCGCGCAAAGTTTCCGGCAGCGCCAGTTCCAAAATACAGTTGCGAACTTCCGCCAGTTTCTCTGTCGGGTCTTTTGGAATTTCTCCGACCAGCTTGACGTGAGTCGCGGCCACCGTCGCGTTCGCCCTGTCCGCCAGCACGGCATCAAACACGCCGAACGGCAGCGCGATTGAACGCGGCGTGCGAATCCAGTCCGGCAATTTTTCCGCCAGCGTCTTGAGATGAAACGATTTTCCCCCGACCGCGCCCCTGGCAAAATCCTTCAACCGCAACGACTGCAACGTCGGCTTGGCACGAGCGATCTGTTTCGTGGCTGTGGCCGTGGTTTTAACTACGCCAGTCTTTGGGGTCGCCCGTGGAGCTTCCGCAAATAAAACATCGCCCGCCGCACTGACCTTCAGCTCGATCACTTTGCCGCTCATGGCGCGCAACTTGTCGAAACACGCGCGGTCGTAGCATGTCGCAAAGAGCAGGTTCGCGTTACGCGCGCGCACGGCGACGTGCGAGACCAAATCCACCGAACTCGGCGTGATGACGGCGCGCACGCCTTCCGGCGGTTCCTCGTCGCCATGAACTTTTTCGGCGACGATGATCGTGGGTTGCGCAAACTTCTTTCCCTGGATTTCCCGCAACGACTCGACCGCCTCGATCTGGCCGATGGCCGCGCTGGGACTGATGACCTGCCAGTCGCCCAGCTTCGCGCTCTTGCGCAGGAGCGGATCGAGATGGCGGATGAGCAGCGACAGGACAAACGCCGGCTGACCGCGCACGACTTCCTCGGAAAATAATTTCACGGCCCATTCGTCGGCGTTGAAAGCCTGGCCCAGTTTTTCCGCGACGGGTTGAAGCTCCTGATAGCTGCGGTCAATGCCGTCGGCGAGGGCGCGACCGAGCCGGTCCAACGCGGCCTTGGCGTGCAGCGACCAGTCGGGTGTGAAACGGTTGTGCGCCGGCAGCCGCTGCCATTCATGATGGCACTGGGCGAGTTCGGCGGCAGTGGCACGGGCGTCTCGCCCGTTCGTTTCCGCCCCTCCAAAATCATGCCCTGAATCACACGGGCGGGATGCCCGTGCCACTATTAAATTCTCCAGCACGCGTCCGACCAGGTCGAAGAGCTGGTCTCCGGAAAATCCCGAATGAATGCTGCGCTCGATGACCACGCGCAAAATATCTTCCAGCGCCAGGTCGAGGCAGAGCAGCTCACGGGCGCCGCGCGCGTCGGCTTCCTGCTCAAGCCGGGCAACCACGTTTTTTCGCACCGAGCTGATGCTGGCGACAATGTCGGTGATAGACGCGGCGGGATTGCGGAACTGCTGCCGGATGAAATTCAGCGCGTCCCGCGCGCCGCCATCGAGCAGATGCCCGGCGGAGTTGGCGGCGGTTTCGAGGTCCGTGGCCGAGTGGACGGACTTGAGCAGCGTGAGGTAATTCCCAAAGTCGTGGAGCAAACCGTCGCGCAGATGCGGATGCCACTCCGGCTGGTTGGTGATGGGCCGGTCGAAATTAGCGAGGCGCTCCTTCGTCACTCCGCCCGCCGCGAGGGTTTCGAAATAGCGGTTGAGATCGCCGTGGTGCTGGAGGAAGGCGAGATACGCTTCGCAGATCACGATGTCGTCGGGCGTCGTGTTGTTGTGCAGTTTCTGATGCCATTGCTCCATCCACGTTCCGCCGACTTCCTTGATGTGGTGGCGGTGCATGATCTGGAGAATTTCGTCGCGGATACGCTGGCCGTCGCCGCCGCGGCCGACGCCGGTGAGCGCGAGGCGGATCAAGTCGCGGCTGCCCGGCTGTTCCCGCCAAAGCGAGGCGAGCTTGAGCGTCAGGCGATCCTGCGCGTGGGAAAGTTCCTTGGGTTTGGTGTTGTAATTGCGCTGCCAGGTGAGCTGGCGGATGGCGGAGAAACGCAGCCAGACAAACAGCGTCACCCAGCCGGCGCGCGCCTCGCGCACCTCCGCCATCAACTCATGGCAGAGGTTGTAGCGGTGCATCAGCGTCCAGCCGTGCTGGCCCATTTCGCCTTCGATGATGCGGTCGGCGAGCGGGGAGCCGTCGGGTTTGGTTTCGGCGAGTTGGAGGAAAAAATCCTTGCCGCCATTGTTTTCCCAGCGGCGGGTTTCCGGGCAGAACAAAACAAACGCGAGGAAGGGCGGCGGAGAATCCTTTTGCAAGTGCAGCACGACCTGCTGTTCCCCGCCGGCTCCGGTGAAGGAAGTTTGCACGGCCTGCGCGCTGAAGGCGGCGGTGGCGGTTGGCCAGATTTGTTCGGGCGGGAGTTTCCACGCGCCGTTCCGCCGGTCGGCCACGCCCCAGTGCAGAATGTGTTTGCCCGCGCCCCGGAGTCGAAAGGTCAGTTGCAGCCCCGCTGGCGCCGGGGTTTTTTCCACACCGAGCCACAAATCTTTGCGATCCGCAATGAGGACATCAATCACCCGGAACTGTTAAGTGGCGGCTGCCGGATTGGCAAACATTATTTCCCCGCGTCAAACAAGGGTTGCGTTTGTCCGGCAAATTTGAAGCAATGTGGCCGTGCGCATTCTTGCTTTGGATCACGGAACAAAACGGGTCGGGGTGGCGGTCAGCGATGAATTGAAAATGATCGCCCTGCCGCTGGAGTTCATCCCGGCCGAACCGGTCGAGGCGTTGCTCGAACGGCTCAAGACCCTCATCCGCGAAAAAGAAGTGGAACTGTTCCTGATCGGGATGCCGCGCAACATGGACGGCAGCTATGGGCCAGCGGCCTTGAAGGTGCAGGAGTTCGCCGCCGTGCTGCGCGCGAAATTCGCCGTGCCGATCAAGCTGTGGGACGAACGTCTGACCACGACGCAGGCGCAAAAGTTTTTAATCTCCGCCGGCGTTCGTCGCGAGCGGCGGAAGGAAAAAGTGGATCAGACAGCGGCGGCGATTTTTCTCCAGAGTTACTTGGACAGTCTGACGCAATGAATGAAACGTGAGGCGTGAAACGTGAATCAGTCATCACGTTTTCACGTTTCACGTTTTTACGTTTCACCAGTGAACACCCGCAAATACAAACTCACCATCGCCTACGACGGCACGGCTTACCAAGGCTGGCAGTTGCAGAAGGTCGGCCTGGGCGTGCAGGAAAAGGTTGAGGGCGCGCTGGCGAAACTTTATCCCAGCACGCCGCGACTGCACAGTTCCAGCCGCACCGACACGGGCGTTCACGCGCTCGGCATGGTAGCGCACTTTGAAGTTCCCCTGGCCGAGGCGAAGCTGCCCGCGCGGCGAATTGCGCTCGCGCTCAACGCCTGGCTGCCGGACGACATCCGCGTGCAGGCTTCGGTGCAGGCGGCAAAGGGTTTTCACGCGCGCTTCCACGCCAGCGGCAAACAATACCGCTACTACGTCTGGAATCATCACGCGATGAATCCGCTGCTGGAAAAAACCGCGTGGCATGTGACGCGCAAACTGGATCTGAAAAAAATGCGCGCCGCCGCGAAAGCGTTTCCCGGCAACCATGATTTCCAATCCTTCACGGCCAAGACGGATTACGAACCCGGCACCACCACGCGCCGGTTGACGCGGTGCGACATTTCCAAAAACGGGCCGCTCTACACGTTCACCCTCGAGGGTGAGGGGTTTCTTTACCGCATGTGCCGGGGCATCGTCGGCACGCTGGTTCAAATTGGCTTCGGCAAATTTCCGCCGGGCGAAGTCAAAACCATGCTTGCGAAGAAAGACCGCCGCACCGCCGGCATGAGCGCGCCGGCGCACGGCCTGGTGTTGCAGAAAGTTTTTTACAAAAAGCCTTTGCCTGCCCGACGTCAGAAGTCATGAACATCGTTTTGCTCGAACCCGAAATCCCGCCGAACACCGGCAACGTGGCCCGGCTCTGTGCCGCGACGAAATCCACCTTGCACTTGATCGAGCCGTTCGGGTTCAAGCTGGACGACGCGCAGCTCAAGCGCGCCGGGATGGATTACTGGCAGCACGTCACCTGGCACCGTTGGAAAAACTGGACGGCGTTTTGCGACGGCTTGCCGGCTGACGCGCGGCTGTGGTTGGTTGAGTCAGACGGGCCGCAACTTTACTCGGACGTGAAATTCGCCACCGATGATTACCTCGTGTTCGGTCGGGAGACGGCGGGGCTGCCGAAAAAAATCCTGGAAGAAAACCGCGCGCGCTGGCTGCGGATTCCGATGTTCAATACGGAGGCGCGGTCCTTGAACTTGTCCAACTGCGTGGCGCTGGTGTTGTTCGAGGCGTTGCGGCAGCAGGATTTTTCCGGCGAGCTTTGATTTCGTATTCAGCAAGCGGTTTTAACCGCAGAGAACGCAAAGAGCACAAAGAAGTGGGGGGATTGCGGCCCTTGCAATTTTCTCTGCGCTCTTTGCGTTCTCTGCGGTTAAAACTCCGGCGGTTTTCAGACAGCCAGCTTCAAATGGGTGAGCCGGAAAATCGCCCCCTTCGGCGCGTTGGCCAGGCATTCAATCTCCCAGCCGTGCGCCAGAACGATCTGCTGCACGACGGCGAGGCCGAGGCCGGTTCCCTTTTGATGCGTCGTGAAATAGGGCTTGAAAATTTCCTGCCGGCGTTCGGGCGGGACGCCGGGGCCGTCATCGCGGATTTCAATGGCCGCGCCCGCGTCGTGCCGCTCCGTGACAATTTGAATCTGGCCGCCT
>JAYWBR010000012.1:0-8400 GCA_043781315.1 Verrucomicrobiota bacterium
GCTGTTTTCACCGTCACCAACAACGGCGTCATCGGAGCCGTCGTTCCGAACAACGCGACGACCGGCCCGCTCACGGTCATCGCCCCTGGCGGCACCAACACCAGCGCCGGAACATTCACGGTGGATTTGACCAGCGATCTCAGCGTGTTCGTCACCAACGCGCCCGATCCGGTCTTCGTGGGCAGCAACCTAGTTTACACCATCACCGTGGCCAACAATGTCGGGCCGAACAACGCACTCAATGTGAAGCTGACCAACACGCTGCCGGCGTCCGTCCTCTTGAAATCCGCCAGCACCTCGCAAGGCACGTTGAACACCAACGCCAATCCCGTCACCGCCGCGCTCGGCACGATTCCCGTGGGCAACAGCGCGATCATCACGCTGACCGTCATCCCGCAAACCGTCGGCACCATCACGGACATCGCGGGTGCCGGCAGCGACAATGCGGATCCCAATCTCGCCAACAACAGCGCGGCCAACGTCACCACCGTCTGGCCGCTGGCGTTTTTGGGCATCCAAAGCCTGACCGCCAACCAGGTGAAAGTGTTCTGGCCCGCGCCATTGAGCAACTTCACGCTGCTCACCAAGAGCAACCTGCTTCCGCTCAACGCGACCTGGAGCACCGACCTGACGGCCCGCGTCATTTCCGGGACAAACATTTCCGTGACGGAAACCAACTCCGGCGCGGCGAAGTTTTTCCGGTTGAAGCAATAGCGGCGAAGAAAACTCCAAGTTCCAAGCTCCAAACTCCAGAGAAGCACAAGCTTCAAATTTCAAATGGAGGCGTTTGGAGCTTGCCGCCTGATGTTGGAATTTCTCTGGAGCTTGGAATTTGGAGTTTTGAAATTGCCTTTGCCCGGCGCGTCAGGAAAACTTTCACTCTTTATGGCACACGTTAAATTGCACATTCCGGGACCGGTGGAAGTCAGCGAAAAAACTTTCAAGGCGTTTTGCTCGCCCATGATCGGCCATCGCGGCCAGGGGTTCAAAGACCTTTACGCCAAGATGCAGCCGCAGCTCCAGCAACTGCTCTACACCAAGCAACTCGTCTATCTCTCCACCTCCAGCGCGTGGGGCGTGATGGAAGGCTCCATCCGCAACTTGGTTTCCAAAAAAGTCCTCAACTGCATGTGCGGCGCATTCTCCGACAAATGGCTCGACGTGTCCAAGAAGTGCGGCAAGCAGGCCGACGCGCTCCAGGTTGAATGGGGTTCGCCCATCCGCGCCGAGGCGATTGACCAGAAGCTCGCCACCGGCGAATACGACGCGCTCACTTTGATTCACAACGAAACCTCCACCGGCACGATGAGTCCGCTGGCGGAAATCGCCGCGCTCAAGCAAAAATATCCCGACGTGATGTTCATCGTGGACGCCGTCAGTTCGCTGACCGCGCTGCCGATCAAGTTCGACGAACTCGGCATTGACGTGCTGCTTGCCGGAACCCAGAAGGCGTTCGCCATGCCGCCGGGCCTGGCGGTGTTCGCCGCCTCACCCGCCGCGCTCGCCAAGGCGGCGACGATGAAAGATCGCGGCTACTACTTTGACTTCGTGGAGTTCCAGAAGAACGCCGAGCAAAGCATGACGCCCAGCACCCCGAGCATCAGCCACGTCTTTGCGCTTTCGTCCAAGCTCGATGATTTTTTTGCCGAAGGTTTGGAAGGCCGTTTCGCGCGGCACAAAAAGACGAACCAGATGACCCGCGACTGGGCAGCCAAGCACGGCTTTAATTTGTTTCCTGAAAAAGGTTTCGAGTCCGTCACCCTCACTTGCATCAGCAACGGCGCGCGGCCCGGTGGTCGCACGGTGGACGTGGCGAAGCTGCAAAAGCTCGTGAAGGATCAGGGCTTCCTGATTGACGGCGGCTACGGAAAAATCAAGGGCACCACGTTCCGCCTCTCGAACATGGGCGACGAAACCGAAGCGACAATGAACCAGCTCTACGCCGCGCTGGACAAGGCGATGGCGCAACTTTGACGGGGTTTTAACGCGACTCCAATTGACGCAGCAATTCTGTGGCGGCGGAAAAGTCCGGATTTAATTCCAAGGCGCGGCGCGTGGCGGTGCGGGCTTCGGTGAATTGATTTACCCGCGCCAAAATCGTAGCTCGCGCGTAAGGAATGCGGGGGTCTTTCGGCTCCACATTTTCAGCACGGGTCAATGCGGCGAGCGCGCCGGTGGAGTCGCCGCCGCCGCTGCGGGCGAGGCCGAGATTATACCAAGCGCGGGCGTGCCGGGGGTCGAGGTTCACCGCGGCTTCCAGTTCGGAAAGGACGCGCGCCGTTTCACCCATTTCGTTCAGAGCCAGCGCGAGCTGATAATGAAACTCCGCTTCGTTCGGTTGCAACCGCACGGCGGCTTCCAGTTGCTTCACCGCTTCTACCGGCTGACCGAGCTGGCTCAAGACCAGCGCATATTGCTGACGGATGCCGCCGGAAAAAGCATCCCACTCCGTCGCGCGTTGAAAGCAGGCGAGCGCGTTGGTGATTTCGCCGCGCTGAAAATAAAAACCGCCCGCCTGCAACTGCCCCAGCGGTTGGTCGGCGTGGTGATTCAAAAATCCCACATACTCGCCGCCCGCCAGCGAATTGGTATCCAATGTGGCACCCAGCAAGCGCGCCGCCTCGAGGCGGACGTTGCGCGATGGGTCGTGAAGTTTTTCTGCGAGCGCGTGCGGCGTTGCCTCGCTGCCGCCTGCTCCGAGCGACGCGACGGCCATCTGGCGGACGAGCGCGTTGGTGTTTTGCAACGCGCGCAGCAACGCGGCGGTCACGGGTTCCTCGCCGCTCCACCGCGCCAACAAATTCGCGGCCACCGCGCGCCAGTAAAAATTGTCATCCGTTTCAAGCAGGGTCAGCAGGGGTTTTTGCGCGGCCGCATTTCCCTGCCGCGCGCGGGCGACGGTCTGGGCGTGTTGCCGGTACGGGCGTTGCATCTTGTCGCCGTACCATTGCTCGACGAATTTCAAACTCCAGTCCGCGCTCTCCCCGGTGTGGCAACGATTGCAGGCATTGGGAATTCCGAACTCCTTCGTCAGCAGCGGATCGGGAATGGTGAAGCCGTGGTCGTGCCGCCAGTGGCGCTGCATGTAGGCGGTTTGCGGCATGTGGCAGTTGACGCACTCGCCGCCGGTCTCCTTGATTTGCGCCGGATGGTATTGGTTGAGATCCACGTTTTGAAAAACACCGTTGGTGTCGAAGCCGAAAACCTGGTGGTGGCTGTGCGTGACCGGATTGATGCTCGGCGCATTCGTCGCGCCGGAGCCGTGACAACTGAGGCACAGCAAATTCCCCGGCAACTTCGGCTTCATCGTGTGGACGTTGTGGCAATCCTGGCAGCGCACACCCTGGTGAAACATCCGGCTGCCCATGAACGCAGTCACTTCGTAATCCTCCTCCGCAATCTGGCCGTCGGGAAAAAATGTGCCGGAGTCGTCCGCGATGGCGAGCAGGTGATGATCGAAAAACTTTTCGCCGGGGGTCATGTCGCCGGTGATTTCAGCACGGCGCGAATGGCAGGCGGCGCAGGTGTCGAACACTTCATTGCGCGAGAATTTTTTGACCGTCGGATCGGGCGCGTTCGACTTGGGATGCGCGTGCTGCCAGTCGTTGTGCGCCTGCATCGGGCCGTGGCAGGCTTCGCAGCCGACGCCGGTTTCGGCCATTGTCGTGTGGTACGAGTCCGTCGCGGCGTCGTAGTTTTTTTGCACGCCGGTGTTGTGGCAGGTGGCGCACATGGAATTCCAGTTCATGCCGCGCCCCGTCCAATGCCCCCATTCACCGGGCCGGCGATCCTCCTGGCCATAGACGTTGAACCACTCGTTCGAGCGCGGATCCCAGGCGGCTTCGGTGACTTGCAAACGGCCGCCGGGAAAATCCACGAGCAGTTGACGGAGCGGTTCGTGGGCGAGGATGCGTTGCACGGGAAAAATCTCATTCGTGCCGTGGAGTCCGGCGGCGATCACTTCCAGACGCGCGTTGGCTTTGCGAAAGGAAGTCTGCTGGGTGGCGTGTTTGAACGTGCGGCTTGGAACGAAGGCGGCTTCATCCAATGCAGCGGGCGCGCGCTCGGCCAACGCGTGATGCGAACCGGCCCACGCAGAAAATTCCTCCGCGTGACAATCACGGCAACTCGCCGAACCACCGTAACCACGGGGCGCAGCCGGTGGGTTTGAAGCGGAGATTTTTGCCAACCCTGACGGCGCGCGCTGATTGGCCAACCAAAGTCCGGCGAACAGCACGATGATCAGACCCGCACCCAGCGCCCAGCGAGCAAGTGCTGAACGCGAGTTACTGGATGCGGGCAATTGGCTCATGGAGTTTTGATGGCGTCAGGTCAGCGCGTGTTTGTGAGGTCGTCGTTGTTGCCGACATGATTAACCACAACCACCCGGAATCACAATCCTGCGTCGCGCTTGAATCAGGGCTGACGCATTCGCTAAGAAACTTTGCAAACTGGGGGTTTGCCTCCCGCTCCTCCCCCGAGGGAGGAAAGGGCCGGGGAGAGGAGGTTTACTGCTCAAAGTTAGGGTATGCGTCAGCCCTGCGTTTTTCAAAAATCCCGCCAAAAAACTGGTAGTTGAAAAGTGTTTTCACTTGGGCCGAAGTAAAATAACTTCCCGCCATGACTCAGCAAACGCGACGCAAGTTTTTTAAGTCCACCGTCCTCAGTAGCGCGGGCGCGCTCGCGATTCCCAATCTGTTGCCGGCACACATCTGGGCGGCGGAGACCAGGCCGAATTCCAAATTGACGATGGGTTTCATTGGCATGGGCAAGCAATCGCGCGGATTGCTCGGGACGTTTCTCGGTAATGACACGCGGGTGGTGGCGGTGTGCGATGTGGATCGGACGCGCCGCGAGGATGCGAAGCGGAAGGTGGACACTCATTATGGCGAGTCGGCCGGCTCCGCTGGCTGCGCGGCTTACAGTGATTTTCTGGAGATCATCCACCGCCAGGACATTGACGCGGTGTGCATTGCCACGCCGGATCACTGGCACGCTTTCATCACGCTGGCGGCGTTGCGCGCGGGGAAAGATGTGTATTGCGAGAAGCCGCTGACGCACAACATTCACGAGGCGATTGAAGTCATGCAGGCCGTGACGGGCAACCACCGCATTTTGCAAACGGGTTCGATGCAACGATCCAGCAGCGAGTTTCGCGTCGCGTGCGAGCTGGTTCGCAACGGCGTCATCGGCACCGTGCAAAGCGTCGAGTGCGACTTCGGCCCGCCGCCCGGGCCGTGCAACCTGCCGGCGGAACCGATGGAGCCGGGCCTGGACTGGGATCGCTGGATCGGCCCCGCGCCGATGCGGCCTTACCATTCGGCGTTGTGTCCGCGGGGGTTGAATGACACTTATCCGGCCTGGCGTTTTTACGAGGAGTTCGGCGGCGGCAAAGTTTGCGACTGGGGCGCGCATCATCTCGACATCGCGCAGTGGGGGTTGGGGATGGACACGAGCGGTCCGGTGGAGGCGCTGATGCCGGCGGCGGCGGATGCCAAGAACGGGGCGAAGCTGGTTTATGCCAGTGGCGTCACGGTGAAGCATGTAAGCGGCTTCGGCGTGGATTTTGCCGGCACGGAAGGCCGGGTGCGGGTGAATCGCGGCAAATTCATTTTTGAGCGCGGTGGGAAAACCATCGCATCGTTCACCAAGGCCAACGAAGACGAGGACACCAGTTTGAACGAGCAGGTGCAGAAGGCGCAGGACGCGTATTTGAAAGACGCCAAGATAAAACTCTACGTCAGCCGCAACCACATCAGCGATTTTCTGGACTGCGTGAAATCCCGGAAGCCGCCGATCACCAATGAACAGATCGGCGGGCGCACCGCCATCTGTTGCCACCTGATGAACCTTACCTACCGGCATCGGCAAAACATTCGCTGGAACCCGGCGGAACTTGCGTTCACCAAGGGCAGCGGCGATCCGAAGTGGCTGACGCGGGAGTATCGCGGGCCTTGGACGGTGTGAGATAAACCACTTTAGAAAACCTTCCGCCAAACCCACGCATTTTGAATTGCTCGAATAAAAACCCCTCCGCTCCCGTCAACCCGCCGTGCATTTTATGAAACGAACCATCCTCCTTGTCTCGCTGCTGTTCACCGTCGGCGGGCTGACCGCCGCGCCGAAGGTGGCCGCCAAAAAAACCTCCGCCCCGGCGGAAGAGCTGACGGTGGCTCCGGGTTTCCATGCGGAACTCTTGCACCTGGCCGGGAAGGACGAAGGCTCGTGGATTTGCCTGGCGGTTGATCCCCAGGGCCGGCTCATCATTTCACCGCAGCAGAATGAAAGGCCCCTGCTGCGCGTCACGCTCACTCCGGATGGCCAGGTGAAAAAAATTGAACCCATCCCCGCCCCGGTGCATCAGGCGATGGGGATGTGCTATGCGCACGACAGTCTTTATGTGAATGCGGAAGGGCCGCAGGGCATCGGGCTTTACCGCTTGGTGGACGAAAACCACAACGACCAGTTCGACACCAACGAAGTGCATTTCCTGAAAAGTTTTTCCACCGGCGGCGAGCACGGGTATCACGCCGTCGTCGAAGGGCCGGACAAAATGATCTACGTGATGAACGGCAATCACACCAAAGTGCCGGAAGGCATTTCCACCAACTCGCCGCACCGGAACTACGGCGAAGACTTGTTGCTGCCACGCCAGTGGGATGCCAACGGTCACGCGGTCGGGATTCTCGCCCCGGGCGGTTACGTTCTCCGCACCGATCCCGAAGGCAAGAACTGGGAGCTGATGCTCGCCGGGTTTCGCAACTCGTACGATTTCGATTTCAGCCCCGCCGGCGAGATGTTTACGTTCGACAGCGACATGGAGTGGGACTGGGGATTGCCGTGGTACCGGCCGACGCGGATCATTCATTGCGTGACCAGCGGCGAGTACGGCTGGCGTTCGGGATCGTCGAACGAGCCGGAGTATTACGCCGACACGTTGCCTCCCGTGGTCAACATCGGCCTCGGCTCGCCCACCGGCGTGAAGTTCGGCACCAAGAGCAAGTTTCCGAAAAAATACCAGCAGGCACTGTTCGCGATGGACTGGTCGTACGGCCGCATTTTTGCGATCCACCTCAAACCCGAGGGCGCAAGCTACTCCGGTGACGCCGAGGTGTTCGTCAAAGGCAAGCCGCTCAACGTAACCGATCTTGAGTTCGGGAAAGATGGCGCGATGTATTTCATCACCGGCGGACGCGGCACGCAGTCGGGTTTGTATCGCGTCACTTTTGTCGGCGACAGCGAGCAGAAACGTGCGTTGAACCAGGTCGCCAAGGCGGACAAGGCCGCGCTGACCGCACGGGAATTGCGGCACAAGCTGGAATCGTTTCACGGCAAAACCGATCCGCAGGCCGTGGATTTTGCGTGGCCGCATTTGAACAGCGCCGACCGGTTCATCCGCCACGCCGCGCGCATCGCCATCGAATGGCAGCCGGTCGCGACGTGGCAGGACCGCGCGCTGGCGGAGACCAACACCCAGGGCGGCTTGACTGCGCTGCTGGCGCTCGCTCGTTGCGGCGACCATTCCACGCAGCGCGATTTGCTGCTGGCTTTGAAAAAATTCCCCCTGGCTACGCTTTCGGAAGAGTTGCAACTGGAAAAGCTGCGCGTGATCGAGCTGAGTTTTGTCCGCCAAGGCCGCCCGGATGCCGACCTCGCCGACCTCGCGACGGAAAAATTAAACGCGGCGTATCCGTCCACGAGTGCGCCGGTGAACCACGAACTGGTGCAGTTGCTCGTTTTTCTGGAAGCGCCCGAGGTCATTGGCAAGAGTCTGGAACTGCTCGCCAAAGCGCCGACGCTTGACGAACAGGCGCATTACATTTTCCAACTGCGGAACATGAAGTCCGGCTGGACGATTGAACAGCGCCGGAAATATTTCGCGTGGTTCACCCAGTTGCGGAAACAGGAAAACATCCAGACCAAACATCCCGCGAACTTGCTGCAGTGGTTCAAAGACGTGGATCGTGATTATGCCGACGGCGCAAGCTATCCGAATTATCTGGCGAACATCCGCAAGGACGCCATCGCCACGCTTACTCCGCAGGAGTTGGCCGCATTGAAGCCGTTGCTCGAAGAAAACATCGGCGCGCCGCCGTGGAAGGCGGCTCAGGAGCGGAAGTTTGTGAAGGCGTGGACGGTCGCGAATTTGGAAGCGCGCCTGGGCGACGTGAAGGCCGGCCGCAATTTCAACAGCGGCAAGGCGGCGTTCAACGACGCGCTGTGCATCGTCTGCCATCGCATGGGCAACGAGGGCGGCGCGGTCGGTCCGGAACTGGCCGGCGCGGCGAGCAAGTATTCATTGCACGACATTCTGGAATCCATGATCGAGCCGTCGAAGGTCGTGTCCGATCAGTTCGTGACCTACGACATCGTGAAGAAAGACGGGGAATCCGTCTCCGG
>JAYWBR010000013.1:0-2736 GCA_043781315.1 Verrucomicrobiota bacterium
TGAACCGGAGCGCCGAGCATCGCTCGGCTCGGGTTTCCAATCCACCCTCATGCCGGGCAATGCCCGGCGCTCCATCACTCAACCAACAGCGCACACGAGTCACCGGCGGCTTCAACCTTCACGCTGCGCCGGAGGAATTCGACGATCTGGTCGCGGAACTCTTCGCAGCGCGGGCTCCAGCGTTGCGCGCCCAGCAACCGCTTCACGCAGCCGCGCAGGCCGTGAAAGCGAATCAGTTGTGGCGCGCTTTGGGCTTGCTCGCGAACCGAAGCGCGCAAGCGCGGAAAGAAAATCAGTTCGCAACCGGCCCCGGCTTCCTGCGCCAGCCGCCGCAAATCTTTCACCGCTTCCCCGGCGTTCTTGAAGGTCACCTGACCGGCGTCCAGCTTCAGGCCCAACCCGTGCAGCACGCTTTCAAACGCCGACGCAAACTCCGCCACGGAAACGGTTTTACGGCCCAGATGGTTTTTAAAGTAGTGGAAGACCGACACGGCGGCATGTTCGACGAAGTCCTGCTCAAACACCCCGCCGGCGCCATCGGCCAGCTCGACGGAAATCATTTCCGCTAGAAACGGGACGGACTCACCCGAGGGCATCTCGAAGAGGAGGCAATCGGCGGCCAATTGGATCACTCTTTACCCTCCAACTTATTGACTTCCGATACAAAGTCGGTGGCCTCCTGGAAACGGCGATACACGCTGGCAAAGCGCACATAGGCCACTTCATCAATCCCGCGCAGACCGTCCATGACTTGTTTGCCAATGAACTCCGCCGGGACTTCATCTTCAAACTTGTTGTTCACCGCTTCCGCGATTCGTTCGACCAGGTCTTCGATGATTTTGGGGCTGATGGGCCGTTTCTGGCAGGCCTTCTTGACGCCGGAGAGCAGCTTGTCTTTCGAGAACTCTTCGCGTCGCCCGTCGCGCTTGACGATCATCATGCCCGGGCGTTCAACTTCTTCATAGGTGGTGAAGCGATGCTCGCACGCGGTACACTCACGCCGGCGCCGGATGGTCGCGCCTTCGCGGGAGGCTCGTGAATCAACAACCTTATCGTCCTGACAGCCGCATTTGGGGCAACGCATAGAAAACCACCGCTAATTGTGGTGGAAAAGTTTTAGCACACCAAGGATTGCGGCGTCAAGCTCTGGGGTATTTCGAAGTGCTTTCGGAAACAGCCATCAATCACAAGGGATATGGTGATAATTCCACCAAGAACGCCAAGGCGTTTTTTACATTGTGCGTAATGTCACTGGCAAAAAGGTCAGAAGACCTACTTTGATTCCACTCGACAAGCGGGAGCGAACGTCTACAACAAGTTACTTTTATGAAGTTATTCACCTTCACTACTGTCCGGTTAAAGTTTTCCAGACAACGATTTCAGCCTTGTAATTACTGCTGATTCTCGCTGTTCGGGCTTTTTTCGATTTCAATTCTGCGACGACGCCCCGAGGGTGTTACACCGCCAGTCGGCGGTTTTTCACCTTATGAACGAAGGTCGCACCATCTTCGCCCAACTCCTGGACTTCCTCCCCCAATACGAGTTCGACAAATGTGTCACCCGTTACCACGGCAACCGCCGCGTCCGCAAACTTCCCGCTTACGAACAGTTTCTCGTGCTGGCGTTCGCGCAACTGACCTGGCGCGAAAGTCTGCGCGACATCGAAACCTGCCTGGCGTCCTTCGGCCCGAAACTTTATCACGCCGGCATCCGCCCGCCCACCGCCCGCAGCACGCTGGCCGATGCCAACGAAAAACGCGACTGGCGCATCTTCGCCGACTTCGCCCAGGTCCTCATCCAGCAAGCCACCACGCTCTATGCCCAGGAACCGTTCCGTTTTGAACTCCAAGCCGCAGCCTATGCGCTGGACTCCACCACCATTGACCGGTGCCTCTCGCTGTTTCCGTGGGCCACGTTCCGGCGGCACAAAGCCGCCATCAAACTCCACACCCTGCTGACGTTGCAAGGCAACTTTCCCACCGTCATCATGGTCACGCCGGGCAGTGTTCACGACGTCAACATCCTCGACCAACTGGTCTGGGAAGCCGGCGCGTTCTACATCATGGATCGCGGCTACCTCGACTTCGCCCGGTGGCAGCGGCTGCATCAATGCGGGGCTTTCTTCGTCACGCGCGCCAAACAAAACTTCCGTTGCGCCCGCCGTTACTCCCGGCCCGTGGACAAAGCCACCGGCCGGCGCTTTGACCAGACGGTCGTCACCACCGGCCTGGCGGCCCAACTCGATTATCCCGACCCGCTGCGCCGCATCGGCTATCGCGATCCCCTCACCGGCAAATCCCTGGTCTTCCTGACCAACAATTTCACGGTGCCGGCTTTGACCATCGCCCAGCTCTATCGTGGCCGCTGGCAAATCGAACGGTTCTTCAAATGGCTCAAGCAACCTCTGCGCACCCAAATCTGGACGGCCATCGCGGTTTATCTGCTCGTCGCCATTTTGAAAAAACGTCTGCCTCTGGATTCCAGTCTCTACACCATTCTACAAATTTTGAGCCTGACGCTCTTCGAGAAAATGCCCATTTCACAGGCGCTGACTCAAAGGCCACCACCATCCCTGTCAACCGACCCGCAAAATCATCAATGTTTACCGGGTTTCTAAACCGGACAGTAGTGATACTGTAATAATCTCTCCGGTGGCGGCACGCCCCTGTATTTTGACCGCATCACGAGTCAGTGGGATTGGAAAACATCAGGCACAGGTTGTGACCACGACCGTCT
>JAYWBR010000014.1:0-8381 GCA_043781315.1 Verrucomicrobiota bacterium
GATCACGAGTTTGGCGCAGTCACGGCCTTCTACCAACGGAGTCATGGTGCATCTGGTGGTTGAACCCACCGAGACGTTAGTGGTTAAACTTACCAGCAAGTCCATTTCAGACATTCCGCCGTTTGAGTATTTTCAAGCACCAGTCCAGACCAACGCTGTGCAAGGCCCGTGGACCATCTCCTGGGCTGACTACGCCGGGGCGGGCCATTCCCACGTGATCAACAATTTGGAATCGTGGACCCAACTCGATGGACTCGAACTTTACAGCGGCATGGTTGATTACCAAACTTCGTTTTTGATCCCGGCACAGGAGTTAGGCCGCCATTGGGAGCTGGATTTGGGAGAGGTTTGTCAATCGGCAGAAGTGTGGATCAATGGCGAACCTGTGGGCTGCGCGTGGACCACGCCCTTTCGCTTGAACATTTCCAAGTCGCTCCGGCCGGGCGGGAACACCTTGCGGTTGCAAGTAGCCAATCTTTCGCAGAACCGGATCATCGAGATGCACCGGAAGCAATTGCCCTGGCAAAAGTGCAAGCTGGAAGAAAACGATTTCATCGGCTACTGCGGACCCTTACGATTGGACAAGCTTACACCCCTAAAGTCCGGATTGCTCGGCCCAGTGCAGTTGCGGAGTTACCTTGAAGCAAAATAAAACTATGAACCGACGTCATTTCATCAAGAAGGCTGGTATCGCCGCGGGCGGCGCAATTGCATTTCCCTATTTCGTTCCGTCATCTGCGCTGGGTTTGGACGGCGCGGTCGCTCCAAGCAATCGGATCACGGTGGGGCTGATCGGCGCGGGTGATCGCGGGATGTATGCGCTCAACAACGGTTTTCTTCCGTGCGCCAAGGGCCAGGTCACGGCGGTTTGTGATGCCGCCAAGTGGCGCGTCAAAGCCGGGGTGGACGCCGTGAACGAGTTTTACCACACGAAGGGTTGCGCGGCCCACGCAGATTTCCGGGAGCTGCTCGCGGACAAAAGCATTGATGCGGTCTATATCGCGACGCCAGACCACTGGCATACTCCCGCCTCCATCTATGCGGCGAAAGCGGGCAAGGATGTTTATAGCGAAAAGCCGGTCACATTGACCATCGCCCAAGGACAAGCGTTGTGCGCCGCAATGAAACATTACGGACGCATCTTTCAAAGCGGCACGCAAACCCGGTCCACCGGCCGGTTGCGCCATGCCTGCGAGTTGGTGCGCAACGGGAAAATCGGCAGGCTCACCCGCATTGAAATCACTTTGCCCAACAGCCGCGGCATCGAGGAGAAGCATTTAAAAAACGGCCTGTCGCCCATCGAGCCGGTCCCGGATGGATTTGACTATGACATGTGGCTGGGGCCGGCACCGGTGCTGCCCTATCGCGGCAGTTGTTTCTGGGACTGGCGGTGGCGGTCGGATTATGCCGCTGGATATATTTCTGACTGGGGCACGCACCTGCTGGACTTCGCACAGTGGATGATCGGTGCCGACGGCAGCGGTCCGACCAGCGTGGAGGGCAAAGGCCAACGGCTGTCCGGCGGCCTTTGGGATGTGTATTCAAAATATGATGTTGAATTCCTTTACGCCAATGGCGTGAAGGTCACGGTCAAGGAAGGCGGCGAGGGTAAAGGCGACCTGAAGGTATCGGGCTCTGAAGGATGGTTTAATTACAGTTGGAATGCCCAGATAATCACGGATGGCTCGGCGGAATATCAGCTGGTCGAAATCAAACCGGATGAAATCCAGGTTTATCGGTCGGACAATCATGTGGAAAATTTCCTGGCCTGCGTGCGCAACCGCCAGCAACCCATCTCGCCGGCGGAAGTCGGCCATCGCTCGGCCTCCATGTGTCATCTGGCGGTGATCGCGATGGATGTGGGCAAGAAACTAAACTGGGATCCGGTGGCGGAACGCTTTGGAAACAGCGACGAGGCCAACCGGATGATTGCCCGCTCCATGCGCAGCCCGTGGCATTTATGACCAACCACTCGTCCATGCCTGCAAGGGTCACGAAGCAATTTCTAAAATCACTAGGCGCGATTTGTCTGGCCGCAAGCTTTCTTGGTTACGCGGTCGGAAACGTGCGTGCCGCCTCGCCTGAAGAATCAACGTCGGCCACCGAGAAGACTAGTAACCACGAATCACCCCAGAAACAAACCACCCGGCCGGGCGAACTTTATCCCCTCGCGACGATGCCGGAGGACGAGGACGGTTTTGTGTCCATGTTCAACGGCAAGGATCTCTCCGGCTGGGCTGGAGCGGATTTTGCCGTTGAGGATGGCATCCTGGTTTGTCACGGTCATCACGGCGGCGGTCTGAGCTATACTAAATCTGAGTTCACCAACTTCGTCATGCGGTTTGAGGTGAAACTTTCTCCGGGCGCCAACAACGGCTTGAACTTCCGCACCGATGGCCCGATCTGGAATGAAATTCAAATCCTCGACGATGTTCACCCGACATTCACGAACATCCATCCCTATCAGGCGCACGGCTCGATCTACGGCGTGGTGCCGTCGAAGCGCGGCTTCCTCAAGCCGGCGGGCGAGTGGAACTACGAAGAGGTCGTGGCCGACGGCAGCCACATCACCGTGCGACTGAACGGCGAAGTGATTGTTGACGTTGACCTCAGCAAGCTTGATCTCGACAAGTGCATGGACGGCACCGCGCATCCCGGACTGCGCCGCACCGCCGGCGGCATCGGCTGGCTTGGCCACCTCAATGGTTACGAGCAGCAAGGGCCGGTGTTCTTCCGCAACATTCGGATCAAGACGCTTTAATGCCCGCCTAAAATCAAAATTCAGTCCGACCAAAACATGAACTTCAAACTGCCTTCGCCGGACGCGCCGGAAAAATTCCCGCTCAACCGGCGCAACTTCCTGAAAACTTCCGCGTTCGCGGCGGCGGGCCTGACCTTCACGCGGCTGCCGGTCATGGCCGGGCCGTTCACGCGGGAGGATTTCGACCACCTCGTGCCGGCGGATAAAAAACTCAGCCCTGAGTGGGTGAAGTCGCTGACGGCGCGCGGCGAACGCACGGTGTATCGCGGCGGGGAATTAAAAACCATCGGCATGCCCGTCGGCGGCATCGCGTGCGGCCAGTTGTATCTCGGAGGCGACGGCAAGCTGTGGCACTGGGATATTTTTAATCGGCACATTGGCACGGGCGACGGACACTATGCCAAGCCGCCGAAGCCGTCATCGCCGCTCGAACAGGGATTCGCCTTGCGCGTGACTCACGGCGGGAAAACGCAGGTGCGACCGCTTGATCGCACCGGCTGGCAGGACATCTCGTTCATCGGCGAATACCCCATCGGCTTCGTGGAATATCGCGACGCCGACGTGCCGGTGACGGTTTCGCTCGAAGCATTTTCGCCGTTCACGCCGCTGAAGGCGGACGATTCATCGCTGCCCGCGACGGTGATGCGGTTCACGGTCAAGAACACCGGCACCGAAAAAATCGAGGCGGAACTTGGCGGCTGGCTGGAGAACGCCGTCGGCCTCCGCAGCGGAGCGACGCGCGAACTGCTGCGGCAAAACCGGATTGTCGCGCGGGGTCACGCGGTCGCGCTCGAGTGCCGCGCCGCGCCAGGTCGCGCCGGTCAGAGCGCCCCAGCCCGAGCCGACGTCAACTTCGATGATTTCGAGCGCGACAATTACGAAGGCTGGACGGTGGAGGGCACTGCGTTCGGCAGCGGCCCGATCGAAAAATCCAAAGTGCCCGCTTATCAGGGCGACCTGGCCATGCACGGCCAGCGCGCGGTGAACAGTCACGCGAGCGCGCCGGGCGACACGATTGCCGCCCGCGATGGTGCGTCAGGAAAACTCACGAGCAAACCCTTCACCCTCGAACGCCACTTCATCAATTTTCTCGTCGGTGGTGGCGCGCAGAAAGACCTGACGTGTGTGAATCTGCTGGTGGGGGGAAAGGTGGTTCGCAGCGCCACGGGCAAGGACAGCAACCGTCTCGAGCCGGTGTCTTGGGACGTGCGGCCGTGGTCGGGGAAGACCGCGCAACTCCAGATCGTGGATGCGGCCGATGGCGGTTGGGGCAATATCGGCGCGGATGACTTCGTGTTTAGTGACCGCTCCGGCATCGCCGCCGGGCCGCTCGAAAAGGAATCGGACTTCGGCACGATGAGCCTCGTGTTGATGGCCGCACGTTCCCACGTCCGGGCTTCCGCGCAAATTTCAAACAGCCTGGCGACGGAGGATGCGTTCGCGCAGTTGCGAGCTGACAATTCCGCGAGAGCGGAGTTGCCCGCGAATGAAAAGTTGATCGGTGCGCTGGCCACCAAGTTGTCCCTCGCTCCGGGCGAATCGGCGGCGGTGACGTTTGTGCTGACGTGGCATTTTCCGAACCTGACCCTCGATGGTTTGGGCGCAGTGGGCCGACATTATGCCACGCGCTTTGATTCCGCTTCATCGGTCGCGCGCCAGGTGACGGAAAATTTTCCTCAGCTCGAACGGCAGACGCGGCTGTGGCATGACACCTGGTATGATTCGACGTTGCCGTATTGGTTTCTGGATCGCACGCACCTGAATGTTTCCATCCTCGCCACGAGCACGGCGTATCGTTTTGCGAGCGGACGGTTCTACGGCTGGGAAGGCGTCGGCTGTTGTGCGGGAACTTGCACGCACGTCTGGCAATATGAACAGGCGATGGGACGGCTCTTTCCCGAACTCGACATTTCGCTGCGTGAACGCGCCGACTTTGATCCAGCCGTCAGTTTCAAGCCCGACGGGATGATTGATCATCGCGGAGAATTCAAAGCGGGCCACGCGGTGGACGGTCAGGCGGGAACGATTCTGCGCGCCTATCGCGATCATCAAGTGTCGCCCGACCGCGCTTTTCTCAAACGCAATTACGCCAGCATCAAGCAGGCGATGCAATGGCTCATCGGCCAGGATGGCAACGCCGACGGCATTCTCGAAGGCGCGCAACACAACACGCTGGACGCCGAGTGGTATGGGCCGGTCGCGTGGTTGAGCGGATTGTATGTGGCCAGTCTGCTCGCGGTCGAAGCGATGGCCGCTGAAATGGGAGATGATTCTTTTGCCGCTGAATGTCGCACCATCGCGGAAGCGGGTCGCAAGAACATGACGGCACGGCTTTTCAACGGCGAGTATTTCATCAACCTTCCCGAGGCCAAACATCTGGACAAGGTCAACTCGGGCAGCGGCTGCGAGATTGACCAGGTCATGGGCCAGAGCTGGGCGTTTCAAGTCGGCCTCGGTCGCGTGCTGCCGGAGAAGGAGACGCGCGCGGCCTTGCAGTCGTTGTGGCGCTACAACTTTTCGCCGGACGTCGGGCCGTATCGTGCAGTGAATAAACCGGGCCGCTGGTATGCGATGGCGGGTGAAGCGGGCTTGTTGATGTGCTCGTTCCCGAAGGCGGACTGGGATTATGCAAAAGCCAAAGGCGGAGGCCCGTCGGATGGGGTCGCCGGATATTTCAACGAGTGCATGAACGGCTTTGAACATCAGGTGGCGGGACACATGGTGTGGGAAGGTTTGGTGACCGAAGGACTCGCGATCGAACGCGCGCTCCACGATCGTTACCATGCCGCCAAGCGCAACCCGTGGAACGAAGTGGAGTGTGGCGATCACTACGCGCGCAGCATGGCGAGCTACGGGGTGTTCATCGCGGCGTGCGGTTTTGAATATCACGGACCGGACGGGCGCATCGGATTTGCGCCGCGCCTGACACCGGAGAATTTCAAAGCGCCGTTCACGGCGGCGGAAGGCTGGGGCACGTTCAGCCAGAGCCGAAGCAGCAGCGCGCAAACAAACCGCCTCGACGTGAAGTGGGGCGGGTTGCGGCTGAAAACCTTGGCGCTGGAATTGCCCGCAGGCGTGACCTTGAAAATCGCCACGGTTTCAATCGGTGCAAAACATATTTCAGTCAACGCAGTTCAAACCGGTCAACGGGTGGAGTTGACGCTCGCCCATGAAGTCACGGTGCGGGAAACTGAAAGCATCAGCGTCAAACTGGAATTCGCCTGAACCTTCGGACAATAGAAAAAAATTATGACCAAGCTCCTTGTTCCTCTGGCCATCGCGACGACGGCCATGCTCATGACCTCTTGCACAAATCCTGCGCCGCACTCGCAATCAATCGGGCAGGGCGGCCCGGCCACATTTGGCGAAGACGTCGCTTTCCTCCGGCAACATGTGAAAGTCCATTTGCTCAAGTCCGTTTCATCAGACGCGCAAGTCGCCGTCGTCCCCGAATGGCAGGGCCGCGTGATGACTTCTTCAGCGGGAGGGGCGGCGGGATTCAGTTGCGGCTGGTTGAACTACGAATTGATCGCCAAAGGCATTCAGCCCGAATCCCAGCGCAGCGGATTGGAGAAGCATATCTATGTTTTCGGCGGCGAGGAAAGGATTTGGTTTGGGCCTGAAGGCGGTCAGTTCGCGCTGTTTTTTTCGCCCGGAGTCAAGGCTTACACCTTCGAGGATTGGAAGACGCCGGCGCTGATGGATACCGAACCGTTTTCAGTGAAGTCGTCGTCTGCTTCCCAAATCGTGTTTGAGAAATCTGCCACGCTCGTCAACAAGGCCGGCACAAAATTTAATCTGCGGCTTGAACGTGAAGTGCAGGTTCTTGAAAAAACTTCCATCGCTGAATCCTTCCAGGTCGTCGTGCCGGACAAGGTTCGCGTCGTCGGTTATCAAACTCGAAATGTCCTCGCCAACATCGGCACGCAACCGTGGACGGAACAGGGCGGTCTGATTTCCGTCTGGCTGCTCGGGATGCTCAAGCACGGGCCGGGCGTGACGATTATCATCCCGCTGGCGAAGGGCGGTGAACCGGCCGTCAATTCGGATTATTTTGGCCCGGTGGAAAACGACCGGCTGCGCGTGGTGCGCGACACGGTTTTTTTCAAGGCCGACGGACAATACCGCTCGAAGATCGGCATCCCGCCGAATCGCGCCCGGGGAGTTTGCGGCAGCTACGACGCGGCGCGCGGCATCCTCACCGTGCTGCGCTACAATCAGCCCGCAGACGCGGCGAGCAAACCCTACGTCCGCTCGCAATGGAAAGATCACGAGCGACCTTACGCGGGCGATGTGATCAATGCTTACAACGACGGCGTGCCCGAGCCCGGAGCCAAACCGCTCGGCCCGTTTTACGAACTGGAATCCTCCTCGCCATCGCTTCCGCTGCAACCCGGTCAATCCACCACGCACATCCAGACGACGGTGCATTTCGAGGGCACGCCGGAGCAGCTTGATCCCATCTGCCGCGCGGCGCTCGGAGTGTCCATCGCGGAGATCACGGCGGCGTTTCGGTGAGCGGGGAACTTTGGTCATTGGTTTGACGTGAACGGAAAAATCTGACGATGCTGAATTTATGAACGCAAGAATCTGTGGGCTGACTGGCTTTCCAAGGTGGGTTCACGCCTGCGCGTGGGGCGGCATCCTTGTGCTGGTGCTGCTGTTGATCGCGGTCTCCCATTACTATGATGGACGCAATGTCTGGAGCGGCTGGGTCGAAGCGCGCGAGTTGCAGCGTCCCGGTTATGCGGAGCGGATTTATCCAGACGATTTCCTCCGCACCCGCGCCAACTCGTGGTCGAATCTGGCTTACGTCCTCGCGGGCTTCTATGCGCTGGGGTTGGCTTGTCATGACCGGCGACGTGACCCGGCGAGCGCCGGCGGCTATCTGGTCAGCACTCCGCCCATGAGCATTCTGTTTGGCGTCGCGTGTTGCTATCTCGGATTCGGCAGCGGCCTCTATCACGCATCGCTGACCCACTGGGGACAGCAGCTCGACGTCGCCGCGATGTATGCGCCGCTGCTGGCGCTGATCGCGATCAATCTTGCGAGCTGGATGCCGCGCATAAAGATTCCCGTCGGTCAGCGCGGCTTTCCAACCTGGCCGATTTTGGCGGTGCTGGTGCTCGTCGCCAGCTTTCTGCTCTACTACTACAAATGGTCCATGAGTTCCGTGAAGGTTCTTTCAACCCTGATCCTGTCGGTCACGGTGCTCGCTTTGCTGGAAGAATTCATCCGTCGCCGCCGGAAAACTTTCTGGTGGTTGATCCTGTCGTTCGCGACCTTGGTTGGCGCGCGGGTCTGTTGGGAACTGGACGTGGCGAAAAAATTCAGCGGGCCGGATGCGTGTCTGCAAGGTCACGCCATCTGGCATCTGCTCTCGGCGCTTTCGCTCGGCAGCATGTATTTCTACTATCGGGCGGAAGGGAATTCAGCCGATCCGCAACCAGCATCGAACCGCGCCAAACATGAACCTCTCGCAGAAAATTGAAACCATGCACCGCCGGAATTTCATCAAGACTGCCGCCGGTGCGGCCTGCTTCAGCGCCTTGGGTTCAACCGCGCTTTGGGCGGCGGACAAGGCCGGCGACAAGCCCGCCTCCGCCACCGAGGACGAACT
>JAYWBR010000015.1:0-8377 GCA_043781315.1 Verrucomicrobiota bacterium
GCCACATCCCGCGCCAGATCAGGCGAGGTCACCTGTCGCAACGCCGACGCATACACCAGGCCCGCGTGGCGGTTGACGAGCTCGCGGAAGGCGGGTTCGTCCGCGTGGTCGGCGTAGTCGCGCAGCAGTTGGGCGTCGGACGGTTCGTGCATCTCACCTATTAAACAACCGCCGGGGCCGAAATCCGACAAAGTTTTTTAGAATGGCAGAGCGGCAGCTCTGCCCTACCCAATTTCGGTAGGGCGGTGCTGCCGCGCCGCCTGTTCGTGCCGGGTCTCAATCGTACCTGCTATAATTCACTTCGCTCCGCGCTTGCGCTGCAATTCCTTCAGCAGCTTCGCCAGCGGCAGGGTGTTGATCACGTCGTCCTTCGTGAGCCAGCCTTTGCGCGCCATGCCCGCGCCGAGCCGCAGATAACCGGCGTGCTCGAAGCGATGCGCGTCGCAGTTGATGAGGCACTTCACGCCCTTGCTTTTTGCGTACGGCCAGAGCCGCCAGTCCAGGTCGCAGCGCTCGGGCGTGGCGTTGAGTTCGATCCACGTTCCATTTTTTGCGCAGGCGTCAATCACGGCGTGCGCGTCAAACTTGTAAGGCTCGCGTTCGAGCAGCAGGCGTCCGCTCAAATGGCCGAGGCAATGGACGTATTTGTTTTCCGCCGCGTTGATCAACCGCTGCGTCGTCTCGGCTTCCGTCTCGGCCAGGCGTTGATGAATGCTCGCGACGACCACATCCAGTTCCGCGAGCAAGTCGTCGGGGAAATCCAGCTTGCCGTCTTTCAAGATGTCCACCTCGGTGCCGGTGAGCAGCCGGAAATCAATTCCCTCATCGGCGAGCCGCTGGTTGACCTCGCGCACTTCGTGAAGTTGTTTGCGCACGCGCGCCACGTCGAGACCATTGGCCTGAAAGGAAGTCTTCGAGTGATCGGTGATCGCCCAATACGCCAGCCCGAGTTCGTTCATCGCCTTGGCGATTTGCTCAATCGTCTGGTGACCATCGCTCCACGTCGAATGGTTGTGCAGCGAGCCTTTCAGATCGCTCCACTCGATCAGGCGCGGCAACGGTTCCTTTTCGGCGACGGCAAATTCGCCCATGTCCTCACGCAGTTCGGGCGGGACGTAGCTCAGATCAAGCTGCTCGAAAACTTCCTCTTCGGTCCGGCACTTCACGAGCAGTTTGGGATCGCGCGTCTCCTCCTTGGATTTGAACAGACCGTATTCGTTGAGCCGCAGGCCGCGCTCAATCGCGCGCTGGCGCATGACGATGTTGTGCTCCTTGCTGCCGGTGAAATAAAGCAGCGCAAACGGAAACTCGGCGTCGCTCACCACGCGCAGATCGGATTGAATCCCGCCTTCGAGCAGCACGCTGGCCTTGGTTTCGCCCTTGGCAATGACGTTCAAAATCCCCGGCTGGCTGGTGAACCACTCGATGATCGCCGCCGGATTTTTCGACGACGCGAGAAAATCAATGTCGCCGATGACTTCCTTGTGCCGCCGCAGACTTCCCGCCGTGCTGCAACGAATCGTGGCGGGATGCTGCCGCAGATCATCGAGCAGAGGCTCGGCCACGCGCAGCGCATCCGCGAGCAGGTGTTTCGTCGCGTATTGGCGGCGACGCGCGATGCCATCGAGAATGTTCACCTGCGTCTTTTCGCCAAAACCTTTCAGCCCGGCGATTTTGTTTTCCTTGCACGCGGCCTCCAACTGCTCGACGGATTCAATACCCAGCTCATCGTAAAGCACTTTGACTTTCTTCGGACCGACGCCGGGAATCTCCAGCATCGCCAGCAGGCCGGGCGGCACGGAGGCTTTCAACTCGTCGTAGTAAGCGAGCTTGCCCGTGGTGACCAGCTCGGTGATCTTTTGCTGGAGCGCGTCGCCAATGCCCTTGATTTCGCCGAGGCGATTTTCTGCGACGACCTTGGCGAGCGGTTCCTGCAACGTCTCGATGATGCGCGCGCCGTTGGCGTAGGCGCGGGTCTTGAACGGGTTTTCGCCCTTCAATTCCAGCAGCGTGCCGATGCTCAACAGAACTTCCGCGACTTGATCTTTATCCATGTGCGAAATACTAAACGGGCGGCGTGAAACGTGAAGCGTAAAACGTGAGGGGAGCAGCCAGCTCACGTTTCACGCCTCACGTTTCACGTTTCTCCTCCAACTCACAATGCCCGCGTCGGCAGCATCGCTTTCGCGAAGGCCAGTTGGATGACCTGCTCGGACGGAATGTCCGAACTCAACGCGCACACGACGGTGCCCTCCTGCCAGAAAACCATCGTCACGCCGCTGCTTTCGTAGATGTGGAATTTGATGCCGTTGTTTTCGCGCACGACCGCGGCGGCGGGCAGTTGCGCGGTGGTGCCGACATACATGCGGCAGTGCAAAATCTGATTGGCCGGGCCACGATAGACGAACAACGCCGTGGGTTGCTCATTGAAGGTTTGCACGCGGCCGCCCGCGAGCTGGTAGTTCATCATGCCGAGATCAAAGACGCGGGTGTTGAACTTTGCGCCGTGCGTGGCGAAGTAGGACTCCATTTCCTTCACGTCCGGCGTGCTCAATTCGAGCGCGAGCTTTTGATTCTGGTAACTGCGGAAATCCTGCGCGATGACTTCGAGCAAACCGGGCCGCCGGGGAATCAGCAGGAACGCGAGCAGGGCCACCAGTGTCAGCGCGGCGGCACAGGCGAGCGTCGGTTTCCACCTGGGCGTCCAGAAATTTGGCCGCACGATTTTCGATTGCACGATGTCAGCGGCGGCGGGCGCGGGTTCGGCGCGCAACGCTTGCAAAATACCTTGCCGCAACTTCGTCGTGTCGGCGGTGGCGGCAGATTGTCTGGCGGCGATCTGTTTCGTCCAGCGCAACGCCGCAAGCTCACGCTGACATTCGGCGCATGT
This sequence comes from Verrucomicrobiota bacterium, assembly GCA_043781315.1. Taxonomy (GTDB): domain Bacteria; phylum Verrucomicrobiota; class Verrucomicrobiia; order Limisphaerales; family CAIQOK01; genus CAIQOK01. The sequence continues at coordinate 2,891 of JAYWBR010000015.1, forward strand.
GGCCAGATGTTGCTCGACCTGGGCGCGCATCGCCGCGTCGAGCCGTTCATCCAGCAGCTCGTGGAGTTCTGCTTTGAAATGTTGGGGCGGGGTGGTCATGTCAGGCGCGCTCCTTTGAGGAAGCCGGTTTTCCGGGCGTAGTCGCGCAGTTCGAGGAAAAGAATTTTCCGCGCGCGAAACAGTCGCGAACGCAGCGTGCCGACCGGACAATCCAACACGGCGGCGGCTTCTTCATAAGTCAGTCCTTCCACGTCGGCCAGCAACACGGCCGCGCGAAAACTCTCCGGCAATTTGCCGAGCGCGGCGCGGACTTCCGGCCCTTGCCAATCCATTGCGGAACCGGCCAGCGCGTCGAATTCCGCTTCCCAGTCCGCGCTCGCGAGGGTTTGCTGAAACGTCTCTTCCAACGCGTCCATCGAAACCGTGTCCGGCTCGCGCTGGGTCTTCCGGTACTGGTTGACGAAGATCGAATACAGAATAGTAAACAACCAGGCCTTGCAATTAGTTCCCGGCCGGAAATTGGCAAAGGTGCGGTAGGCGCGCAGATACGTTTCCTGCACCAGATCGCTCGCATCCTGGGGGCTGTGCGTCAGGAAAAGCCCCTTGTTGTAGAGGGCATCCATGAATGGCAGCGCCACCGCCTCGAATTGGGCGGAAGCGTGGTCACTGGTGTTCAAAAGCGGCTGATCCATTCGTGCTGCGAGGAAAACTTTACCGGCCCGGGCGAACGGAGCCAAAGAACATTTCTTTTTTTATTTCACACGGACGGGAACTTTTTTGAAACGCCCGTTGTTAAGGCATGAGTAGTCAACAACTCACAACCAAATTAAATAAATATGAAAACAAGTTCCTTCCTTCTCAATGGCCCGGTGGCCGCGCTCGGACTCGCGCTGCTGTGTGGCAACGCAATGGCGCAGAATTATACGTTCAGCGTCGTCGCCCGCGGATTGCATCGGCCCACGGGCATCGCCGTGCAGGGCAACAGCACGGTGTATTTCAGCGAAGTGCCCACGCCCGGCATCAACGGCCCGCACGGTGGTTCCAATTCCGTCAGCATGCTCAACCTGCGCGACGGCAGCATTGCCGTCCTGCACATGGGTGAACCGGAGCCGGTCAATCTCGCTGTCGGTCAAGACAACGATCTCTATTGGACGTGCAAAACTGCGGGCGTGATTTTGAAACAGGATGACGAAGGTGTGACGACGGTTGAACTCAAAGGACTGAACAAACCCAGCGGTGTCACCGTGGATCGTTGTGGCAATCTCTACTTCACACAGGTTCCGACGCCCGGCGTGAACGCCGCGAACGGCGGCTCCAACAGCGTGAACTTCGCTTTTGGCACGAACGTCGTGACGTTGCACATGGGCGAACCGGAGCCGGTGGACATCGTGGTTTCCAAAGACGGCGATCTCTACTGGACCTGCCGGACGGCGGGCGTGATTTTGAAACGCTCGGCTGACGACGGCCAAACCTCGCTGGTGCTGAATGGTCTCGCCAAGCCGACGGGCATTGCGGTTGATCGCGAAGGCAAGAATCTGTTCTTCACTGAAGTGCCCACGCCCGGAGTGTCCGGCGCGAATGGCGGCTTGAACAAAGTCTGGCAATACAACTTCAAGACCGGCGTGAAGACGGTGGTTCACAGCGGCGATCCCGAGCCGACGGACATCGCGGTTTCGCGCGACGGCGACCTTTACTGGACGTGCTCCAGTGCGGGCGTGATCGTGGAAGCGCGCCGCGAAGAGGCGCGTCACTGATTCGGAACCGTGTGCTGTGCTTGGCCCGCCTTCCCAATCCGGGAGGGCGGGTTGAGACGTAAAACGTGAGACGTGAGACGTGATGCGTGAAGGAAACTGTCTGCACTCACGTTTCACGTTTCACGTTTCACGTTGCCCCGCTATGCTCCCGTCATGTCGAAGCAGCAGCAACTTCCCGTCGCCCTGACCATCGCCGGTTCGGACAGCGGCGGCGGCGCGGGGATTCAGGCGGATTTGAAAACCTTCGCCGCGCTCGGCGTTCACGGCACGAGCGCCATCACCTGCATCACCGCGCAAAATCCGAAGCGCGTGCTCGGCATCCAGGCGTGCTCGGTGGAGATCGTCCGGCAACAGATCGAGGCCGTGTTTGCGGAGCTGCGCCCGGCGGCGGTGAAGACCGGAATGTTATACTCGGCGGAAATCATCCGTGTCGTGGCAGAATTTTTTCGGACCGGCTGCGCGGTTTCTTCTCCCTCTCCCCACTCGTTCCTCACGGGGAGAGGGAGAAAACTGCCGCCGCCGCTGGTGGTTGATCCGGTGATGATTTCCACCAGCGGCACGAAGCTGTTGAAAGATTCAGCCGTGGCGTTGTTGAAAAAAGAATTGCTGCCGCTGGCCGCGCTGGTGACGCCCAATCTGGACGAGGCGGAATTTCTGCTGGGCCGCGATTTGAAAAACCTCGAAGACCTGCGGTCGGCGGCGAAGGAGCTTTACGAACGCTTCGGTTGCGCGGCGTTGGTCAAGGGCGGACATCTGCGCGGCGGCAAGGAGGCGGCGGATATTTTTTACGACGGCCACAACGAACTCCTCCTGACCGCGCCGTTCATCAAAGGCGTCAGCACGCACGGCACCGGCTGCACCTACGCCGCCGCGATCACGGCGAACCTCGCGTTCGGCCACATCTTGCCCATCGCCGTGGAACTGGCCAAGGAGCACATCACCCAGGCGATTGCGCGGCACCAAATCGTCAACGGTCATGCGGTGCTGAATAGTTTTCATGCTTGCCAACCAAGCGTTTGGTTACGTTGACACCATGACTATTTTGTACGCCATCTTGGTCATCTTTTTGATTTCAGGACCGATTCTAACACCGCTGATTCTATGGCGATGGAAAGCAAAAGTCGCCCTAGTTTACCTTGGTGTTTATGTTCTGTTCTACGGTGACATAAGTTGGCGTGGTCATTACGTCGAACGAATCGAGGGAGGCGCAGACGGCACACAAACTTGGTATCCACTCTGGTGTGAGAACACAACTCCAGGATCCTCTGGCCGAATTAAAACAGGGCCATCTGATTTCGGTATTTTCTTCTGGCCGCTTTTGTTTGTTGACCAGAGTTTGATTCATCGGGACATAAAGCCCGCTACAACCATCTTTCGGCGAAGTGAAAAATAACGCAGTCTATTCTTGCTCGCCCCGCGTATGAAATCACAGCCACCTTGCCAACGTCTTCCGCAACACTTGCCGCGCGCGATACAGCCTGGATTCAACGGCCTTGGGCGTGGAATCCAGAATGGTCGCTGCCTCGGCCACGCTGCGCTCCTCCCATTCGCAAAGCACGATCGCCTCGCGCATATCCTCCGGCAGCGCCTGCACGGCGGCGCGCACGGCGACGGCGCGTTCAGCGGCCAGCGCCTGCTCGCCGGGCGTGGCATCCTGCGCCGGAAGCTTGCTGCCTAACGTTTCCTCGGTCGTATCCGACTCGGCCTCGAGCGAGACGTTCGGATGCCGGCTGCGCCAGCGGAAATGATTGCGGGCCAGGTTTGCGGCGATGGTGAAAAGCCAGGTTGTAAATTTTTCGTTCAGCCGAAAACTTTCCCGGGCGCGATAGACGCGGACAAAGGTTTCCTGCGCGAGATCTTGGGCGTCGTCCTCGTTGTTCAGCATCCGGCAGAGGAAATGAAAAAGCGGCGTTGAATGACGCTGCATCAAATCATTGAGCGCCGCGTCGTGGCCGGCGGCCAGTCGTTCCATGTCGGCCCGGTCGGCGGCGTCGGCATCAGTGCTGGTGATGCTCATGGCCGGCGTGATCTGACATGGATTGCTCGATCTGTTCGTGGGTGCCGAGGGTGAGTCGCTGCATCTCGGCGAGGTAGCGACGGCCCTGCTCGGGCGGCATGGCCTGGCTGACTTCAAGAAAGTGCTGGAGCATCTGCGCCTGGCATTGCGTACGGAGTTCGCTGATTTCTTTCAGCGCCTGCGCGACCGCCGGAGTGACGTTGGTGGACTGGCCGCGGGCGGATTCCAGCTCGCTCTTTTTCGCGGCGATGCGCGCGCACATCTCGCCGCATTTGGGCAGATAACCTTCGTGAAGCTGGCGAACGCGCGCCAGCTCGGCATCGTTCAAATGAAACTCGCTTTGCAGCCAGCCGAGGTCGTCGTTGGGAGCGGCCATCTGTTTGACGCAGCATTGCCGGGCGATCCAAAATGATCCGCCAAACACCACCGCCCCCACGGCGAGCGCGCCCATCAATATGAACAGCGAGCGGCGCATGATTCAGCGCAGCGAATTCGGAGCGACGGAAGCAAGATACCGCGTCTGGGCGTCGTGGCGCGCGAGCTGGCTTCCGTCATGCACCCCGATCACAGCCCCTGCGACCACCAGTGCTGCGACGGCGGCCAGAGCAAATCGCGGCCGCAGCACGAAAGCGATGGCGGCCTCGAGCCAGCCCGGCGAACCGGCCGTTTTTCCGGCCTCGGTGTCGGCGACACGCCGCCAGACATTGTCCTGGAAACGCGGCGGCAGCGGCAGAGCGACGCGGGATTCGCGCAGCAGTGAACTGAGTTTCGCGTCGTCGGGATTGGGATGGTTGTTGGTCATTGAGTCAAAGGCGGCGGAGTTTTTGTCCGCCGCCATTTCAGGTTAAGCGATTCGTTTCATCGGAACAATCAGCGATTCGTCATTTGCTGCCGACCATGCAACAGGCGGACGCGCAAGGCCCAGGATGGCTGGTGCATTCACCGATGGCCTTGGGACTGGCGAGCATTTTGCGGGTGCACGTCAGGGTGTCCGGACTGGTGTCGGTGCCGGCGACGGTTTTGATCTGGTTATCAATCGTGCGCGGCGAGGCGGTGACGTTCCGGTTTTGTGTCACGGTGTTCGGACTGGTGTCCGAACCGGCGACGGTCTTGATTTGGTTGTCTTTGGCACGTGGCGAGAGCAGCGCTTCACCGGCGAAGACGTTGAGGGTCACTAAAGCCAGAGCGAGGCTGGCGAGGGTCAGGGGTTTCATGGTTTTCATAGTTTCTTTTTTGTTTGGATGTTTTTGTTCTCATCCGGTTGACGGTATCAAAAACCGCCGAACCGTTGTTGGTATTACCCCGGCGGCTGGAAAACCCCGCAGCATTTCTCGGGGCAACAGCGCCTTCCCTTCCTTTGAAAACAGCCCCGCCATACAGGGCGGGGCTGTTCTCCACCTCACACCCCCGGCGGCGGCGTGGGCGTGGGCGTGGTGGGCGTCGGCGCGTGGGCGAAGCGCGCACCGAACGCATCCAGAAACGCCGTCGTCTCCGGCGTGCGCCCTTGCGCCTGGGCGGTGCGATAAATCGCGCGGCTCGTCACCGAGGCGTCGCTCAACACCGCGATCAAACTCGCCCTGGTTTGATTCGCCTCCTGCTCCGCCTTGGCATTGACCGGCACGATCTGTTTGGCCAGCGCGATGTCCTTGGCCAGTTCCGTCACGCTGATGTTGGCGGGCAGGGTGGTGGGATTTTGCTGCGCGTACGTCAGCGCCA
>JAYWBR010000016.1:0-23114 GCA_043781315.1 Verrucomicrobiota bacterium
CGATTGGGAAGCCGGAAAAATTTACCTCACCATGGAAACCCCAACCCAGCCCTCAGTTTAAGATGCTCACCAAATTTACAGAAAAAGATTTACACCGGCACCGTTGCGTTTCTTTCAACCGCTCTCTTAATTTCTAAAGTGCCCCATCTGCCCGTTTCTGTCGTCCCCATCAAGTCCGCTGCATTGAACCCCGTGCAAAGTGACCGTCACCTGTTTGAGAAATCTTGCTGGAAGGATTGGTCAAAATAGAAAAGGCACCCTGAATGAACAGAGTGCCTTGGGAAAATGGAGAGCCGGAATTATTTCTTCACGCCGAGGATGGCGTCCTTGGGGGCTTTGGCGACGCGGAACCTCAAAAGCAATCCACGGCAGTCGGAACGCTGGTGTTATTGGAAGCCATGCTGGGTGGCTGGAGAAAATACACCCGCAACATCCGCTCCAATCCGATGGGCGGGCGTCCGCGTTCGCCCTTTGGATCGTGCGGTTCGATGACGGCCAGCAGTTTCGCCCGCAGAATGAGGTCTCCCATGCGCGTGAGGAACTTTTCACGGCGGGTAGTTTTCTTTTTGGTGGCAAACTCGGCCTGGGAAAAACTCGGCTGATGGGTTCATGCCTAGGAGTTTAGAAAACCCAGCCGCAACCGTCTGGAATTAAATCGTAAAACCGGCGGATTATATCAGCGTTTCCTTAAACCGGCTCTTGCAGCAACGGCTGCCCCAATTGAACGGCTTGCCGGCGTTCCGGTTCATCGCGCCAGATTTCCCGTCTGTCAGCAGAATAGCTGACTAGTCGTGCTTCCATAACCGTGTAACGTCGCTGCGCAGTCCCAAACAACAACAAACCTATGCAAATTATTAAAACCAAATTAGTCCCCATTGCCATGGCCTGGTGTCTCGCTTCCACTTCGGTGCGGGCGGGTGTCCCGGCCGGCAACTTCTGGATCAATCCCACCTTCGAAGCCCTGACAGCGGGCACGCCCGACAACTGGAACCGTGGTGGCAGTGACGTGACCATTGACCAAGTGACCACGGCCAACTCGGTGAGCGCCACGCATTCGTTGGCCGTGATTGACTCCGGCCCGGGCTTCGGCGAATGGTATTCCGACACCCCCCTCGCCGGTTCAGCCAACGCTGGCGACATCATCGGCTTGCACTGGCATGAGATGTTCAACATCGCCAGCGGCAATGAAATGCGCGTGACGGTGCGGTTCTTGGATGGCGGTGGCGGCGGCCCGAACAGCGGCGACCACCATTTCGTGGTGTCCGGCAACAGCACCGGTTGGAACACCACCATCGCAAATTCCACCTTCTCGGTGCGGAATGAATTGTTTGGCGGCAATGCGGGTGTGCTGGGGGCCTTGGTGGTGCCGGCGGACGCGGTCTATCTGCGCATCCAATTGGCGTCCGGTGGCCCGGAGAACCTGGGCGGCCAATATATCATTGACGATCTCTCCGCCTTTGTCGTGCCGGAACCCTCCAGCCTCGCGCTGGTGTCCCTAGCCGGCTTGGCTGGTTTAAGCGGACTTCGCCGCCGTAAAATCGTTGGTTAATCGCTGGCCAGCTTCACGCGCGTCCGGCAGCCCGCAATGGGCGCGGCGCGCTGAAGCCAGGCCATCTTCCAAAAATTGCCGTGACCATAGGGCGGGCAATTTTTCTCGTCTGAACGTCTAGTGCCGTGCGAATTAAGCCAGTGTTTTCGCAAAACCCAATACGGCCAGCCGCCACCCAATAATACTAACCCATATGAAGATCCTGAATTTCCGCGTCCGCTTGTTTTGTGTCCTCGTGCCGTGGCTCGCGGCCAGTCCCGTCCGGGCGGCTTTGTTGCCCAACAATTTCTGGGTGAACCCGACTTTTGAAAGCGGTACCAACCTCAATCAGACCAATGGCACGCCGACTAATTGGACGCGCGACGGCAGCGCCAGTGGCACCAACATCTGTCAGGTGATCAATAACAACTCGGTCAGTGCCACTCATTCACTGGCCGTCATAGACAACGCCACGGGCGATTTTGGCGAGTGGCGCTCCGATGTCAGCCTGAGCGGCAACGCGACCAATGGCGACGTGTTGAATATCCAGTGGTATGAACTATACAACCTCAGCGCCCCCGAGATGCGCTTGACGGCGCGATTTTTTAACGCGGCCACCAACCTCGTCGGCGAAACCCACTTTACCACCACCGGCACGAACAGCGCCGGCTGGGTGAGCACGGTCGCGAATTCGACGTTCACCAAACGCAATGCGGCGGTGGTGGTGCCGGCGGGCGCGGTGACGATGCGTTGCGCGCTCGCATCCGGCGGAGACCCGACGATCACCGGAGTCATGGTCATTGATGATTTATCGGTGGCCCGCGTCAACCTGCTGCCCGGCAATTTCTGGGTGAACTCGACTTTCGAGAGCGGCGCCAACCTAGATCAGACCAACGGCACGCCCGCCAATTGGACGCGCGGCGGCGGTGACACGACCATCTGCCAGGTGACGACCAACAACTCGGTCAGTTCCAGTCATTCGTTGGCCGTCGTTGATAACAACATGAACACGGTCAGCGGTTACGGCGAGTGGCACTCTGATGTCAGCCTGCTCGGCAATGCCAGTCCCGGTGACCTGTTGAATATCCAGTGGTTTGAAATGTTTACCAACAAGTTCTCCAGCACCTTCATGCGCCTCACCGTGCAGTTCTTTAACGCGAGCAGCAACAACGTCGGAACCACCGATTTTACCACTTCCGGCACGGGTAGCGCCGGCTGGGCGGGCACCATCGCGAACTCGACATTTACGAAGCGGACGGGGACGCTGCTCGTCCCGGCCGGCGCGGTGCGGATGCGCTGCGCCCTGGCCTCCGGCGGTTTCCCCGGCACCACCGGGGCAATGGTCATTGACGACTTGTCCGTGGCGCGGACGCCGGTGCCCGGCAACTTCTGGGTGAACTCTTCTTTCGAGCTAGGCACTGATCTCGACCAGACTAATGGAACACCCGCCAATTGGACGCGCGGCGGCGGCGACCCGAGTATTGATCAAGTGACAACGAGTAACTCCGTCAGTCTAAGTCATGCCTTGGTCGTCATAGATGCCAACTCCGACATTGATTTCGGTTACGGCGAATGGTACTCCGACGTCACGCTGATAGGCAACGCCACCAACGGCCAGGCTTTGAACATCCAATGGTTTGAAATGTATAGCGTCAGCGCCGGCATCCAACATGAGATGCGCTTGACCGCGCAGTTCTTCAACGCCACCAACGACCTCGTCGGCGAAACTCACTTCACCACCACCGGCACCAGCAGCGCCGGCTGGGTGAGCAGCCTGGCGGATTCCACGTTCACCAAGCGGAACGGGAGCCTGATCGTGCCGACCGGCGCGGTGCGGATGCGCTGTCTCCTGGTTTCCGGCGGCTCAGGAACTCCCACCGGGGTGATGGCCATTGACGACCTGACCGTGGCCCTGAATTCAGCCGCGGCAGCGATACCTCCGACTGTCCTGGCCGGCAACTTTTTTCCGAACCCGACCTTTGAGGTAGGCTCCTTGTTGGACGATCCTGCGGGTGCTTCTCCAGCAGGTTGGACGCGCGGTGGCAATGACACCACGATTGATCAGGTCACCACGAGCAACTCCGTCAGCCCCACCCACGCGCTCTCCCTGGTGGACAACTCTTTTAGCTACGGCGAATGGTATCAGTATCTGACGCTCACCGGCGTGGGAACCGACGACGTGCTGGACGTGCAATGGTTCCGACTCTACAACACGGTGAACGGGAACATGCGGTTGACCTTCGGATTCCGCACGGCCGGGGGCCTTAGCTTTGGGCCGGAATACAATTTCGAGTCGGGCGGCCAAAGCCCCGGCTGGCAGGGCAGCGTCGCCAACTCGCCGTTCGAGCGGGTTTCGAGCCGGTTCATTGTTCCCGCCGGCACCGGGCAGCTCTCGGTCAAGTTCGCCTCCGGCGGGGCCGGCGACGTGACGGGCGTGATGGTCATAGACGATTTGTCCGTACGGATCAGCCGGCCGGCCATCACCAGTGTTACGGCGGACATCAGCGGCAAGACCATTACCTGGCTCAGTATGCCGAGCAAACTCTACACGGTCCAGTTCGCCACGGCCCTGGGTTCGCCCACGGCCTGGACCTCGCTTATTACTGGCCAGGCGGGCGACCTATCCCTGACCAACACGTATGTGGATTCAGTTTTCCATGCTGGCAACAGCGGCTTTTATCGCATCCTACAACAGTAACGGATGAATCCCACTGGGGATGAAACAAAAGCAGGCTTACTTGGCAGAATTCATGATCTGCCAAGCCCTGCGGTGGACGAGATGATTGCTTTAACACCATTGCCTCATCGGTTGCTGAACGATGAACTGGCCGGGAGGAGCATAGGATATTCTGTGGGAGGGATAATTACAGGGCGAGAGGGTCCAAACCCCTTAGCTGGAAATAGTCTATGAATATATCAAGGCCAAAACAAAATTGTCCGCGCGCGAAACGCCCAGCGGAAGATTCGGCTTTCACCCTGATTGAGCTTCTGGTGGTCATCGCCATCATCGCCATCCTAGCGGCCATGCTCCTGCCCGCGCTCAGTAAAGCCAAGTGCCGGGCCCAGGCGGCGCAGTGCATGAACAACACCAAGCAATTGATGCTCGGCTGGATCATGTACACGAACGACAATCAAGACCGGGTGCCCAATAACTTCGGAGTGACCGATACAAGTCTCGAAATCACCGGCAATACCTTCCGCAACTGGGTCAACAACATAATGAGCTGGGACGCCAACCCTTGGAACACCGACCCCCTCCTGATCAAAAACGGCGTGCTGGCTCCTTACGTCGGGGCCAATCTGGGCGTTTACAAATGCCCGGCTGACTTCTATGTCAGTTCGCCGCAGCGCGCGCTCGGCTGGACGGGCCGGACCCGTAGCATGTCCATGAATGCATTTTTCGGGGCGTATAACAACAATCCCGCCGGCACCTGGTCGCTCGGCCGCAACGCCTTTCTCACCAACTACCGGCAATGGCTGAAACTCGCAGGTGTCCGGCAGCCGGCCAATGCCTTTGTCATCATTGATGAACATGGCGACTCCATCAACGATGGTTACTTCTTGAATAATCCTTTGGGTGCCACCAAGTGGGGGGATACACCTGCATCCTATCACTGCGGAGCCGGCGGAATTTCCTTTGCGGACGGCCATTCTGAAATTCATAAGTGGAGAAGCGACACCACGAAGTTTCCGCTCACCATGAACCCCAACCCATCCGCTTACAACCCACCCACATTTGATGCCACAGGCCGCGAGGATAACCGCTGGCTGATGGACCGTACGGCCGTGCCCTACTAACAAGTGCGCCCCGCCAATCACTATCGTAACGGTTGCCAATCTGTCCCGCCCGTACTCGGTGCCAGTTCTCGATTATGTCGTGGTCGGCAATTAGTCCCATTATGAAACATCTTGCCACCCTGTTGCGAAACCTTCCAGCTGTTGCCGGGTTGATGGCGATGAGTGGCGCAATGTGCCTTGATGCGGTGGCGGAGACATCGCCTTCCCCAATCCCGCGCGTTGAGCGGATGCCGAATCTGCCCCAGCCGTTTGTGATGCGGGATTGGTCGCAAGTGACCCGTGATTACGTCAACTTCGTGTTCGACTTCGAACAGCGCGGCGACCATCTGCCGCTCGTTGCCTGGATAGAAAAGCAACACGAGATGGTCTCATTCCCGTCCTATGTTGGCGGGCCGAAAGATCCCGAAGCCGTCAACTATCTGGCGGCGGTCATCAGCGGTTCCCTCGTCGGCTTAGACATGCGGAAGCATCGCGGTTATGACTGGGTGACGCTGGGCACGAATTTTTTCAATGCGGAAGAAGGCGTCTATGTGAACCGCCCGCGCGGCGGCACCGGCGGATCATTCTGGTATGACATATTTCCCAATGTTCTCTTCTACCAGCTTAACGACCTGTATCCTGGCGATGCAGCGCGCGAAGATCAGGCGCGCTCGGTGGCGCAGCAGTGGTATTCAGCATGTGTGACCTTGGGCGGCAAAACCGATCCGCTCGCGCTGCCCAGCTTCGATCACACCGGATTGAATCTGAAAACCATGCAGACGGTGGAGAAGGGGTGGATCGAACCCGAAGGTGCCGCCGGCATCGCCTGGCTCGAATACATGGCGTGGCTGAAATTCAAAGACCCGCGCTTCCTGACCGCCGCCGACTGGTGCATTCGTTCGTTGGAGGCGAAACCCGATGATCAAAGTCCGCTCTATGAAGTGCTCTTGCCGTATGGCGCGCTGATCGCCGCACGCATGAACGCCGAGCAGGGCAGTCATTATGATGTATCCAAGCTGGTGAATGCCTGCTTTGAACCGCGCGGCCGGCCTCAAGCGCGACCAGGCTGGGGAGTTATTGCTGACCGCTGGAATGGTCTGGATGCACATGGCCTCGTCGGGAGCACGACGGACGGCGGAGGCTACGCTTTTGCCATGAACACGTTTGAATGGGCGGGCGCACTGGTGCCGCTGGCCCGCTACGACACACGCTACGCGCGCGACATTGGCAAGTGGACGCTGAACCTGGCGAATGCCGCACGCCTGTTCTATCCCAATGCCCACGACGCCGAGCATCAATCAAGTTACGCGTGGGCCAAAGCGCACGACGCAAAATCGGTGATCGCCTACGAGGGAATCCGCAAGTGGAAGCGCGGAGCGGCCACAGCCCTTTCAGATTACCGCACCACGCGGGGAAAAATCGTGCAGGGAAGTTTCGCGTCCACTCAATTTCGGGCCGATCTGCCGCCCGCTCGTGAAGTCTTTGAAGAGTCGGCTGGCAACGGTACGCCGTTTGAACATATCTGGGAGTTCAACCTTCCCAAAGCGCAGGCGAGCTGGCTCGTGGTGGAGGCCGAACGCCTTGGTGGTGGACATGCTGGTAACGTCTTCAACTTTTCCTTCTCGGGTAGTCCTGAAGGGCACTACACGCCCGCTTTCTCGGTGTCTGGAATGGGTTCCGCTCAATTGATTGAGCTGCCCTCGAACCTTCGCAACAAACTCTACGTCAAGGCGGCGAGCAGTGACCAATCTGTCGGTTGGAGCGGCCAGGACAAGCTGGCAGTGGACGCCATGGCGATTTCCTCTCAATCCCCTATCAGCCCGTTTGCCCAAGGTGACCTGGTGGTGTCATTCATTGACCTCCTCAAAGAAGCGACCGTTCCAATTGTGCTCTATCGCCCCGCCTCGGCCACGACCGACCTGGGGCTCTACGGCAGTTCCCATGTGGGAATTCTAGGCGGCATCATCAAGCGAACCAACGTCGAAAAAATCCTGCAATTGGACCTTTTGAAAACGGATTACTTCCACGCCCCGGCCTATCCGACTTATCTCTACTACAACCCCTACACTTCAACCAAGACCGTCGAGATAGAAGTCGGGGCAGAAGCCCGGGATATTTACGATGCGGTCAGCGATCAATTTCTCCAGAAAAATGTTCAAGGTCGCGCACACATCACCATCCCGTCAGATTTTGCAAGGATCGTGGTGCTCGTTCCGGTCGGAGGGAAATTATTGCACGAGGGAAAACGAACCATCATTAACAACATCATCGTGCGTTACGCGGACTAGAAACAAACTGGACTATGCCTGACATCGCGAAACGTTTTGCTGAAAACCCCATCCTGAGGCCGGCGGACATCCGTCCGAGCATCGCGGGAATGAAAGTGGAATGTCTGCTCAATCCGGGCGTCTTCCGATTCAATGGACAGACCTGGCTCCTCTTGCGCGTGGCCGAGCGCCCCGAGCAGAAGCCGGGCAAGACATCGTTCCCCATCCTGGACGCCAAGGGAGCGTTGCAGATCCTGGAATTTGACAACTCCGATCCAAAGCTCAACCGCGCCGACCCCAGGGTCATTGGATATGACGGCAAGGATTACCTGACCACGATGTCGCATTTGCGACTGGTCGCCAGTGGAGACGGAATCAATTTTGCCGAAGACCCGTCTTATCCAGCGCTGTTCGGCCAGGGCGAACTGGAATCCTACGGCATAGAAGACTGCCGTGTAGTGCAGATTGGTGAAACCTATTACCTGACCTTTACCGAAGTATCGGAACACGGCGTGGGTGTGGGCTTGCGCAGCACCACCGACTGGCGCAACGTTCGCCAACACGGAATGATTCTCCCGCCCCACAACAAGGACTGCGCAATTTTCGGCGAGCAAATCGGTGGTAAGTATTACGCCCTGCACCGTCCGAGTAGTCCGACTCTCGGCGGGAATTATATCTGGCTCGCAGAATCGCCCGACCTCGTGCATTGGGGACATCATCGCTGTCTCGCGCATAGTCGGCCCGGCATGTGGGACAGCGCTCGTGTTGGGGCCGGGGCCGCGCCCATCCGCACGCCGGAGGGCTGGCTGGAAATTTACCATGGCGCGAATGGCGATCACCGCTACTGCCTCGGCGCGCTGCTGCTGGATCTTGAATCTCCCTGGAAAGTCCTCGCCCGCTCACGCGAGCCGATCATGGAACCCGTCGCCGATTACGAACGCACGGGTTTCTTCGGCAACGTCGTCTTCACGAATGGCCACATGGTGGACGGCGATACAGTGACTCTTTACTACGGTGCCTCCGACAGCGTCATCTGTGGCGCGCGCCTCTCCATCCGGGAGATTCTACAAACTCTTCGCCCACCCGCTCTATGAAAAAGTTTCTTCACGAATACCGGCACTTCCTCTCGTATCCACGCGACATGCGGGTTCTCCTGATCACCAACCTGGTCTATGGACTTGTGATGCCGGTGATCGAGATGTTCATCGGCGCCTATGTCATGCGGAAATCGGACGACGTGAAAATGGTCGTCATCTACCAGTTGGCGGTTTACACGGGAATACCCTTTACGTTTCTGGTCAACGGCTGGCTGCTGCAATTCGTGAGTGTCAAGCGCCTATACTCCGGCGGCATGTTGCTCAGCGGGGTTTCAATGGTGGTCATGATGTCCTTGAACGAGTTGAGCCTGGTGGGATTGGGTGTGGCCGGATTGCTGATGGGCATGTCCTTCGGGCTTTATTGGGCCAACCGCGATTATCTGGCCCTGTCCACCACGAGCGACGGCAACCGAAACTATTACTACGGCCTGGAGACTTTCTTCGCCACCAACGTAGGCATTGTGGTGCCGTTCGCGGTGGGAGCATTCATTGGCTGGTATGGCGGCGATGTTGCTGGCCAGGTCTCCCGCGCCTATCAGGTGGTCACGGCGGTGGTGTTCGTCATCACCATCGCGGCTTCGGTCATTGTGCATCAAGGTCAGTTCAAGAATCCTCCTCGGACCCAGTTCCTGTATTTCCGCTTTCACTGGATTTGGAACCGGATGCAACTGCTCGCCATCCTCAAGGGACTGGCTCAGGGTTACATTGTCACGGCGCCGGCCATGCTGATCATGACGCATGTTGGCAAGGAAGGCTCGCTAGGCACGATCCTTTCCGTCGGTAGTGTCCTGTCGGCCATCTTGCTCTACGTTCTTGGCCGGACTACCAAACCGAAGCATCGCATCTACCTCTTCGCCATCGGCCTGTCGTTGTTCGCCCTGGGCGCACTCGCGAATGGAATTCTCTTCAACAAGCTCGGCGTGCTGCTCTTCATGGTGCTGCTGGTCCTGGGACGTCCCCTGGCCGACATCGCTTATTTCACGATCCAACTGCTGGTGATAGACACCGTCTCCGCAATCGAGAAACGCAATCAGTACGCCTACATCTTTGTTCAGGAGTTCGGATTCTACATTGGGCGGTTCGCCGGATGTGGGTTGTTCATCCTGCTGGCCACTCAAGTGTCAAACACGTTCGCCTTGCGCTTCGCGTTGCTCATCGTCGCCGTGCTGCAACTGCTCTCGGTGTTCGTGGCCAGACGGATTTTGAAAGGCTGCGCCGCAAACACACCAGCGGGAGAAGCCACACCAGCGGGAACGCAGCTCCCAATTCTTGCTTTGGGGAAGTAAGTGCGATGATGAACACGAACATGTGTTATGCTCTGAGCGTGTCCCACCCACACCACGTTCTCCGGCGGTTTGTTTGTGTTCTGACGACGATGCTTTCGTTGGTGTCCGGCAACTCTCTCCTCCAAGCGGGACTCCTGCCCGGCAACGTCTGGCCAAATCCAACCCTCGAACTCGACGCCAACAGCGATGGCACTCCCGATTTCTGGCACAAAGGTGGGAGCAACACACCGATTGATCTTTGGACCACCACGCTGTCGGTCAGCCCCACCCATTCCTTCCAACTCAACGACACCAGCGCTACCGATTATGGCGAGTGGTTTTCCGACCGGCTCAACATCACTGCTGGCACAAACTATCAACTCCGCTACAACCTTCGCTACACCATCACCAATATCGGGCCGATGCGCGTGAGCGTGAACTTCTACACTGCTGCCGGTGCGTCATTACCCGGAGTGAGCTATCTGTTTTCCGGCGCGCACGATTTCTGGGAAGAATTCACGCAGTCGTTCACCGCTCCGGTTGGCGCAGCGAAGCTGGAACTCCACTTCACTTCCGGCGGTGGGGTGGATGTCACCGGCCTTGCTTGGTTGGACGACATTTCCCTGGCCACGGTGAGCAATGTTGTTTCCCTTGTGCCGTACATCGAAAGCTTCCCGTTGTTGCCGAATCCACTCGTCATCCGGGATTGGAAGCAAACCGCCCTCGATTATCACCAGCTTGCCTTCAACGCTTCCGCCACCGGTCAATACCTGCCACTGCTCTATGAATACACCGCGAACACTTCGGCCGGCTACTCCGGGCCGGCCTTCGGTCTGCCGAGTTACGTCGGCAATCCACGCGACAGTGGGGAAGGTCTCACGGTGCTCGGTGCGGTGTTGGGTGGCACACTCGCGGGCTTGAACCTGGCTTCACTCAATGGCAAGGATCGCGTTCAACAATGCGAGGCGTTCTATTGCGTCGTCAATGGACATGGACTGGTCTTGAACAATCTCAACTCGCAAGGCTCCGGCTCGGCCTGGTATGACATTTTCCCAAGCACACTCCTTTATCAAATCGGTTCGCGTTATCCGGGGCGCGCTTCGTTGCAAACGAAGATGGCCGCCATTGCGGACAGTTGGCTCGCCGCGCTGCCGGTGTTGAGCAATAACTGGGAGCACACCGGCTTCAACTTTACGACGATGACGCCGACGGATTTCGCCTGGCACGAACCCGACATGGCCATCGGCATCGCGTGGCTCGAATACATGGCTTACCTGCAATTCCACAACACGAACTATCTCGCCGCCGCCGACACCTGCATGACCCAGATGAACAGCCGGTCGTTGAATCCGTTCTACGAGACGCTGGGCTTTTTTGGCCCGGCACTGGCCGCCCGCATGAACGCGGAGCTGGGCCGCAACTACTCGACGAGCAAACATCTCAACTGGATTTTTGCCCCCACCTCCGATGCGCGGTCCGGCTGGGGTTGCGAGAACGGACGCTGGGGAAATTACGACGCCTACGGTCTCATGGGCAGCACCACGGATTCGAGTGGATACGCTTTTTCGATGAACTCTTACGTCGCCCCCGGCGTCATTACGCCCGTGGTCCGTTACGAGCCGCAGTATGCCCGGTTGCTGGGGCGCTGGTTGTTGCATGTCGCCGCCAACGCGAATCTGTTCTATCCGAACACGCTTCCAACGAACATGCAGTCGAGCGCGGTGTGGGTGCAACAGACCGGCGTGCAAAGCATCTCGTACGAAGGTGTCCGTCATCTCGGAACCACGACTCCTTACGCGACCGGCGACGCCGCCGCGCCGATTCAGGACGTGAATCCCTACGGCACTTGGGGCAGCGGTTTCATGGCGGCAATGTTCCAAACCTCGAACGTGCCGGGCATCCTCCAAATAGATTGCGTCGCCACCGAAGCGTTTCCACCTGCGACTTGTCCCACTTACCTTTACTACAATCCGTATGCCATCGTGAAGCAGGTCACAGTGAGCGTCGGGCCGGGCGCGAAGCACCTATACAACCTCGTCACTGGCGCGTTCCTCGCCACCAATGTTTTAGGAGCCGCCACGCTCACGTTGTCGCCGGATTCAGCAATAGTCTTGGTTTTATGTCCGGCCACTAACACCATCAGCCAATCCGGCCAGAAGCTTCTAGTGGGTGGCGTCATCATTGATTACCGGAACGCAACGCTAGACACCGACAGCGACGGTCTGCCGGACTGGTGGGAAAGCCGTTACTACGGGAGCAGCACCAACGCGCTGCCGCAGTCGCCGGCGGCCAATGGCTTCAGCAACCTGCAAAACTACTGGCTGGGTTTGAACCCGACCAATCCCAATTCCACTTTCCGCGTGCAAGCCAACCTGCAATCGAACACGGGCTACCCGCAAATCACTTGGTCTTCGGTCGGTGGCAAGACCTACGCCGTAGAATATGCTAATAGCCTCACGGTCTCCGGTGCGAATTTCAACACGGCACTGACAGTGACAGAAACCAACGTGCCCGCAGGGGTGGAGAGCATGAAAACTTTTGTGGATGACGGGACGCTGACTGGCGGTTTGCCTGGCACAAACAGCCGGTTCTATCGAGTGAAGCAGGTGAACCCATGAACCGGCGATCCGCAAAGTGCGCCGTCGCACTCCCGCATAAGCACGCCTGCACCCATTTATCAAATTCATTGTCCTTGCTCTTCTCAAGCAAAGGGTGACAGTCATGGAGTGACCTGTTCCCCGCTGCGCCCGTGTCTGAGTTGGCCTGAAACTCCATGAGCGTGCGCTGCCCAGTTGAAAGGATTCTTCTCCCGCAACCCGCCATCGCCCGGGCCGCCAACTGCTGGCTGATGATGTTGGTTGTTGCGGGTATGGCGGCCGGCACGAGCGGGACGGGGCGGTCGCAGGACTCCACGTCAGCGGTGGTGATTCACGAGGTACAAGTGGACGGCCGTTCTCAACCATTCTCCGCAGAGGCTTCCACTGCGTCGGCAACTCCGGGCGAAGTGGCTGCCGGTGGGAGAGCAAAACCGAACCCGCTCCGGATCGCTTCACCGACGCAGCGGTTGGAATTCAGATTTGGCCCCGGAACAAGCTCATCAAATCCGCCGGTGCGCTTGCGCTACCAATTGGAGGGGGTCGACAAGGATTGGCGGGAGGCTGGCGGCGAGATGCGGCTGACGGTAAAATTCCTCGACTCAGCTAACAACATTGTTGGCGCGTTGGATTTCGTGGCGCGCGGCGAAACACCGGGATGGGCCGGCAACTTGGTTGATTCCCGATTTGTGCAACATCGTGAACAAGTCACCGTGCCGCCGCGCGCGGCCGGAGTCCAGATGGAATTGTTCTCCGGCGGCGACGAACAAACCACCGGGATCATGGTGATTGATGAACTTACGATGTCCCACGCCAGCGCCACCAACGCCCAGCCCGAGATTTTGTTGTTCAGTTCCCGTCAGGCCAGCGGCAAGGATCTCGACCATCCCTTGGGAGTTCCGGAGCATTGGATGCGCGACGGATCCCAACCGGCCATCGCCCAAATGCTCAAGTTGGATCCACAAGAACTACGGCACGTCCTGGCGGTCGTGGACACCGATTCCAAAAAATGGGGCGCTTGGCGAACGAGCGAGGATTTCGTGATTCCGGTCCGCCCAGGTGACTTCCTCGAATTACAATGGAACGAAATGTACAGCATTGGCTGGGGTGGCCCCCGCGAGGCGAGCTACACTTATCTGCCACCGGGTAATTACTGTTTCCGGGTCAAAGCGATCACGGAGACCGGAGCCGGAACGGGCGAAGAAACCTCGTTGGCAATTTTGGTGACGCCGCGCTTCTGGAAGACACGGTGGTTTTTTGGCGGCACCCTCGTGGTGGCGCTTGGAGTGCTGGTCGTCGGCGTGCGCTATCTGACGTGGCGCAAGTTGCACGCACGCCTGGAAATCGTGGAGCGGCAACGCGCGGTGGAGCGGGAGCGGGCGCGCATCGCCCGCGATCTGCACGATGATCTGGGGGCGAGTCTCACCCAGATCGCCCTGTTGAGCGAATTGGCCACGGCGGACCTCGCCCAGCCGGAACTGGCGCGGACACATCTCCACCAGATTTTCACGACCGCAGGCGGATTGGCGCGGCAGTTGAATGAAATCGTCTGGGCCGTCAATCCCGCGAATGACACGTTGGAACAATTCACCAGTTTCATCTGCAAGTTTGCCCAGCACTACCTAAGTCTGGCCGGAATTCGCTGCCGTCTGGATTTCCCAGACTTCGTGCCCTATCACCCGATGCTGGCCCCCGAACGGCATAACCTTTTTCTGGCCACCAAGGAGGCGCTGCACAACGTCGTCAAGCATGCGCAAGCGACCCATGTCTGGCTGCGGCTGAAGCTCGACGCGAACGAGTTGACGCTGGTCATCGAGGATGACGGCAAAGGCTGTGCCGCCGAATCAACCACCTTGACTCCCACGGGCTTGGTCGGGCATGGCTTGGCCAACATGCAGAAACGAATGGAGCAACTGGGCGGCCGCTTCGCCCAACAGAGCCGGACCGGTGGCGGGACGATCGTGCTCTTCATGTTGCCACTCTGGAAGTCATGAAAACCCAACCACGATTTGTCGAACGGCAACGTCTCAAACAGGCCGCTGGCTCACCCTGCCTCAACTGCATGCAGCTTGCGATTATAACTTATGGCAAAAATTGATGACGATTTGATTGCGGTTGCGGTCGTTGAGGACGATGCCGAAGTGCGGCGAAGCCTCGTTGGAATCTTGAAGCGCGGCACGGGTGTGGTTTGCGTTGGCGAATATGGCAATGCGGAAGAGGCCTTATGCGAAATTCCGCGAGTGCTGCCCAAGGTCGTGTTGATGGACATCAACCTGCCCGGGATGGACGGCGTTCATTGCGTGCGGCGGCTGAGCGAGTTGGTGCCGAAAACCCAGGTGCTCATGCTTACCGTTTTTGACAACACGGACACCATCTTCAACTCGCTGGCGGCCGGGGCCGGAGGCTATCTGCTCAAACCCATCAGTGCCGCGCAACTGCTCGCGGCGGTCAAGGACGTCTATACCGGCGGCGCGCCGATGACGAGCGACATCGCACGCAAAGTGGTGCAAACCTTCAAGCAACCCGCTCCCACCAGTGGAGAGACCGAAAACCTTACCCCCCGGGAGCAGGAGGTGATTGATTTTCTGGCCAAGGGCTATCTTTACAAAGAAATCGCCGAGCAGCTAAAAATCAGTTACGGCACGGTGCACACGTATGTCGAGCGGATCTTCAAAAAGCTGCACGTCCGCTCGCGGGCCCAAGCCGTCGCAAAATATCTCCGCGCTTAAATGGAACGATGCGGTTTGGCTCCATTGGCCCAAAAGATCGGTTGTGGGTAACACAGGGCTCAATTCCGCACCCATACCAAAGCCACGTCAGACTCACCCTGGACCAACGGACTCCATGGACTTATTTTGACTTCGTTCCTCTCAACCAGTGCCAGACCTTTCCAACCCCGCAACCAGCAGGGCAATCGGGTTCTTGCCGGCGAGGTTGAAGGCTAATAGCTGACGAAGCCGCACAGCGGATTTTTAATCGCTGTCGGCAATGCGCTTTAAGTTTTGCGAGAAGACCAAGCGTTTGGACATGGCGGTTGAATCGGGTAATAAGATGAGGCCACATCCTCGGACACCTTTTCAAAAATTCTTCCGTTCTCGCCTGCCAGTGACGCGGACGGAAGTGTTGAGATCATTCAAAATGCTTTTCCGATCAAACTCGGCGGTCAAAGCTTTGCCGTTCGTTTCAATCAAATTCACCCAGCGCTCCAGATGTTCGGTTCCGGCCAGGCGATCGGATTTGTTGTTGTTGCAGGTCTGATGCGCGAGAACAAAATTGTGTGCCAGATCAACGGGATAGCGCGACCAGGGGATGAAGTGGTCCACATGAGCTGACATCCCTTTCAAACCACCCTGGCATTAAAAACACTGGCCGCCCTGAACTTCATGCAACACCCCGGCCACGTCACTTAAGTCCGCCCGCTCACTGCCAAACAGAAATTCCTGCAGGTCTGAGGTGGTGCCCAGAACGTCGGGGTTGAAGCGGCGAACGTAACGAACCCAGGCCCCGCGAACTAAATCCGTGACCAGGCCATGAAACTTGCGAAGACAGAAAGCGATGTTGGCTTTGAGGTTGATCGTGCTGCCCTGCCCCGTGTTCTCATAAAGAAAATCAAATTTCTCCCGGCCCAGAGTCTGCAGTTTCCACAACGGCATCTCCTTCACGATTTGATTGACCTGGGAAACCAACTGCTGCCATCCAGAAATATCGCGTCGGGCAGCTGTGAGTGAGCCTTCGTATCGTTCTCTTGCGAGTTCAACCAGCCCAACGATTCCTGCCTGTCTGCCCGTGTTTTGCCGGAGAACTGCAAAATGCCGCTGTTGATTCAGGGCTGCATACGGGGAACATTGCCGCCAGTAATAGAGGATGACTTTTTCAGCAATCTGTCTCGTCGTGATCTCCAAGGCCGAGGAATCGTCTTTTCCCTTTTCCACCGCGATGTCTGCCACAGCCAGGAGCAGCGCGTATTTGTAGGTCGCCACGAATTGACCTTCAGCCAACAACCGCTGGATGTTGACCAGAAACTTGACCTGTTCGCCTGAATTTGGGGTGGCCACAGCTTTTACCAATACTTGGCTTTGCCTGAAATCACCCAGCGAATGCCCCCCCGTGGATCTTTGACATCACCTGCGCGCCGGGGAATGACGTGGATGTGGGCGTGGGGAACTGTCTGGCCCGCAGCCAGACCATCGTTGACGCCGATGTTGAAGGCCTCGGGATTAAACTTTTTTAGCAGCTCCTTGCGAACTTTTTCCACCAACCTCCACAGGTCGGCGCGTTGTTTGGCTGACAGATCGAATATGCTGGCAACGTGCGTTTTTGGAATGACCAGTGAATGCCCTGGTGAAACCGGGTAGCCATCAAGGAATGCAACCGATTCCGAAGTTTCCACCCAGATGCGCTTTTTGGGGAGCTGGCAGAAGGGACATGCTTTGGCTGCGGGCATGAAGGCATGGTTCGAGTTGTCGCTTTCAAACGCAAGCCTTGATGGTTTTTGCACTGAGATCAGCTTGCATAAACTGAAGCGCACACAGGAGGCCTACGACACATGCTTTGACATTTCCGTTTTGCGCGAAAACGACACCTACCGTATGTGGCTCTCATGGCGACCGAAAGGTTCCGTGGCGCTCGTCGAGAGCCGCGATGGCATCCACTGGAGCGAGCCACCGCAGGTTGTGCTTGGGCCGCGCAAGGAATCCGACTGGGAGGACGACATCAACCGCCCCGTGGTCCTGAAGCGCGAGGACGGTTATCACATGTGGTACACCGGTCAGGCCAAGGGGCATTCCTGGATCGGCTACGCCACGAGTCACGATGGTGTTACTTGGAAGCGCATGAGCGACCAACCGGTCATCTCCTCGGAAAAGCCGTGGGAAAAAGTGGCGGTGATGTGTCCGCACGTTTTGTGGGATGCGGATGCCCGACAATTCCGGATGTGGTATTCCGGGGGCGAGCAGGGTGAACCGAATGCGATTGGTTATGCGACCAGTCCCGACGGCCTGAACTGGACGAAGAACGAGGCCAACCCTGTCTTTGTTCCCGACCCGAATAGCGCCTGGGAAAAATACAAGGTCACCGCCTGCCAGGTCGAGAAGCGCGATGGCTGGTATGTGATGTTCTACATTGGGTTTCGCGATGAAGAGCACGCGCAGATCGGTATTGCGCGTTCGCGCGACGGCATCACGAACTGGCAGCAGCATGGCGAAAATTCCATCGTGCGTCCGGGCAACGACCGGTGGGATCACGACGCGTGTTACAAACCCTACGCGATCTACGACGGCACAAAATGGCTGCTTTGGTACAACGGCCGCCACGGAGGGATCGAACAAATCGGCGTCGTGTTTCATGAGGGGGAAGATTTAGGATTCGGTAAATAACCGTCGACGCCAAAGTCGAACAGAGAATGTGGTTTCAGGTATTCTTGCCGCCCCCGGGAAGAACGGTGGATCGAGTGAGCGGTTTGAAATGGTCACACGCTTGGAATTGTTCGGGCCTTTCCCGCCGGGCTGGGAAACCCGGCTCTGCGGCAGGCAGGATGCCCGCCGCTACAAATGCGCACCCAAGGGTCTTCGCTCAACTTTTCCAAACGCGCGCTGACACAAATGGGTCAACGCCACGACGAACTAACGGTTGTCGAACCCAACACGTCTCCGCCAGAATCACGCACAAATGCAAACCAAACTCTTCAAATCAATTCTTCTGATTTTGCTCCTCAGCATTGGGGCTTTTGCTGTCCACGCCGTCGAACCCGCCCTCACGCCGCCACGAGATCCGCAAGGCCTCCAGCTGGTAAGCGTCAACACCGCAATCATTCCGGTCGCGAAGACGAACGCGGGGTGGATCGCGCGGCATGAGGCGATGAATCAACGCGCGAAGCAGGGGAATGTTGACCTCATTTACGTCGGCGATTCCATCGTTCAACATTTCGACAACCAAGGGAAAGAAACCTGGGACAGATATTACGCGCCGCGCAACGCGCTGAATCTCGGCATCAGCGGCGACCGCACGGAACATGTTCTGTGGCGGCTCGATCATGGGAATATTGAGGGGATAAATCCGAAGCTGGCGATTGTGATGATCGGTCAGAACAACGGCGGGATCAACACCGGCGAAGAAATTGCGGAGGGCGTCATCGCGATTGTGCAGAAGCTCCGCGCAAAAATTCCGAACACAAAAATTCTGTTGCTCGCGATCTTCCAGCGTCGCGAACATCCCACGCCAGAACGCGCCGTTTTAGACAAGGCTAGCGAGATCACCTCGAAGCTCGCCGACGGTAAAATGAATTTCTACATGGACATCAACCATTTTTACATGCAGCCGGACGGCGCGATTTCGCGGGACTTGATGTATGACTTTGAACATCCCACTCCGTTGGGTCATCGCGTCTGGGCTGAGACTATCGAATCGAAAGTTGCCGCATTGATGGGTGACAAACCCATTGCTCCTGTTGTTTCGACAGCGAAACCAATCCGCGTCCTGATGTGGGATGAGGAGCAGCCACAACAGAAGCAGGCGTATGGAAACCAGTTTCTCGGTGAAACCATCGCGAGGCATCTCGCCGCAAAATCCGGCATTTCGGTGAAGACTGCGAACCTGGCCGCACCGGAGCAAGGTCTCGATGAAGCCACGCTGGATGCGACGGATGTGGTCGTGTGGTGGGGGCACGTCCGAAACAATACTGTCAGTGACGCGTTCGCCGAACGGGTGGTTTCCCGCGTCAAGGAAGGCAAGCTGGCCTTGATCGCGCTGCACTCGGCGCACTGGTCAAAGCCGTTTGTCCGCCTCATGCAGGAGCGCGCGAAGTCCGATGCGCTGGCGCAAGTGCCCGCCTCCGAGCGGGCGACGGCGAAGTGGGAATTCTCGAATGAGGTTACGACTTACAAAGCTCCGAAGTGCGGCGATCCACTCACGCCGTCGCTCTCGCATGAAGGCAATGTCTGGAAACTCGCGTTGCCGATCTGTGTTTTCCCCGCGTACCGCCCTGACGGTGCGCCATCGCATGTCACCACGTTGCTGCCAGAACATCCCATTGCCGCCGGACTTCCCGCGAAGTGGGATGTGGCGCAGACAGAGATGTATGACGAACCGTTCCACGTCCCGCCGCCGGACGCGGTTGTCTTTGAAGAACGTTGGGATAAGGGCGAACACTTCCGGAGCGGTAGTCTCTGGCAGGTCGGCAAGGGCCGCGTGTTTTATTTCCGGCCCGGCCACGAGATTTATCCGGTTTACAAACAAGCCGAACCTCTGCGCGTGATTGAAAATGCCGTGCGCTGGCTTGGTGCTACGGCCAAGTAAGTTTGGGTCTCTATTCCGTGCACGATCCGAGTGTGATGAGAAAAATGGTATCAGCCGGTCTCTTGCTCGGCTGGCTAGTCTTGCCGGTGTGTGCCGATGGGACGAAGTCGGTTCTGCTTGCACTTCCGTCACAGGCAGGTCCGGTAATCGAGAACATCGGGCAGGTGTTCGCACGCCAAATTCAGCAGCGATGCGAGGCCAAGGTTGTGATGGGCGGCAAGGCGCCCCTGACGGTGGAGTTTGCGGTCGTGAAGGGCATCGGCGCGGAGGGCTACCGGATTGAAGACCGGCGGGGAGGTGGTGTGCGCATTGTGGGTAATGATGAGCGTGGACTGCTCTACGGCGTGGGCAAGTTCCTGCGCACCTCGCGCTACGACCAAGGCGGGTTCACGGCCGGAACATGGCGCGGGACTTCCGTGCCGCAAAAACCCATCCGCGGCATCTATTTCGCGACTCATTTCCACAACTTCTACCACGACGCTCCCGTCGAAGAGATTCAACGCTATGTGGAAGACTTGGGACTTTGGGGCTTCAACGTAATCGCGGTTTGGTACGACATGCGATATGCCGGGAACGGTTATGACGACCCGACGGCGGTCACATTTCGCGCACGCCTGCACGCCATCGGCGAGTCAGCCAAGCGGCTCGGTCTGGATGTTGCGCTGATCATGCTGGCCAACGAATCCTATCAGAACTCTCCTGACGCCATCCGAGCGGACGCTGGTGGGATGAGGGGCGCGGTGTATCCATGGAACATCTGTCCGAGCAAGCCCGAAGGCATGAGCTACATTTTGCAAGTGCTGGGTCAAGAATTCGACTGGGCGGCCGACCTGAATCTCCGTTATACAATCTTGTGGCCGTACGATGCGGGTGGTTGTGGTTGCCCGGAATGCCGACCTTGGGGCAGTAACGGATTCCTGAAAGCAGCCAAGCCCGTGGCGGCGCTGGCCCGCCAGAAGCTGCCCGGAACCAAGATTATCCTATCGACGTGGCTCTTCGACGAGGGCGAATGGCAAGGATTGGGCAAGGCCTTCGCATTAAACTCGCCCTTTGCCGATTATATTTTGGCCGAAGGCACGACGCGCTCCATGCCCGGCAAGCTGCCCATGGTCGGCTTCCCCGAAATCAGCATGCACGAGACGTTTCCTTGGGGCGGCTTCGGTGCCACGCCGCTGACCGTGCGGGCAGAAAGGCAATGGAACGCCGTGAAGAAATCATCCAGCGGCGGCTTCCCGTACTCCGAGGGCATTTATGAGGACGTTACCAAAGCCGTGATAAGTCAGCTCTATTGGAACGACCGGCCTGCGGTGGAAACCCTGCGGGAATACGCCGCCTTCGAGTATTCGCCGAAAGCCGTGGATGAGATTGTGAAGGTCATGGGTACGCTGGAGCAGAACCATCACTGGCGTTCGTGGCCAGGCGAACTTGAGGGCGTCAAACTGGACCTGAATTGGTTTCCTTCGCGCGGAGCGAAACCACGTGCCGATCCCGGCGCGGAAGAGGCGTATGCCACGATGCAGCGGATTGACGGATTACTGACGCCGCAGGCAAAGAAAGCTTGGCGTTGGCGGCAGCTCTATCTGCGGGCGCTGCTCGACTCCGAGTTGAAGACCAATGGTGGAAAACCGAACGAGCGTTGCAACGAGGCCTTCGCCGAACTGATCCAAATTTATCACGCAGCGCACGCCAATCCAGCCGTCAGGCCTCCGCTCCCGAAGGGATATGAAGGAAAGAGATGAACTGACGCCTGCGAATAAAGGATTGATAATGGCCGAAACAAACAAGTAATGACTGAAAGGTAGATCAAATGAAACAAGCAATGACATTTGGGAAGAATTGGTTGGGCGGCGAGCAGGGCGGAGATTTTATCTGTAAAACCATGGTTTTGATGGCGACAGGTGTCTTGCTATTGACGGGTGGAGCTTTCGCAGTAGAAGGCGGTGGAAAAGACAGTCCAGGTGCGGGTACCGTGAAATCGCGGGTGTTCAATGTTCAGAACTACGGGGCGGTGGGCGACGACAAGACTGACAATACCGAAACGTTCTCGGCATGTCTGAAGGCGGTCATCGAAGCCGGCGGCGGAAAAATGTATCTGCCGAGCGGCGTCTATCGAGGCCGGATCACCATCCCTCCGGTTTCGAAGCCCATCCCGAGTTGGATCACGGTGGAAATCGTGGGCGAAATTGAACCAACACCCGTTTTTGGGACGATCGGATCATTCCCGTTGCAGAACAACGGCACGATCGTCAAGTGCCTCTCCAAATCAGGTCCTGCGGTTATCACGGCCAGTCGTTCGACCAATTCCCTCTACGCAGCGTTCTCGGCGGTGAATGTGGTCCTCCAGAATCTGGATGTCCGGACCTATGACGATCCTGGCATTGGCGGGATTGATCTGCGCCACGCCATGCAATGCAAG
This sequence comes from Verrucomicrobiota bacterium, assembly GCA_043781315.1. Classification (GTDB taxonomy): domain Bacteria; phylum Verrucomicrobiota; class Verrucomicrobiia; order Limisphaerales; family CAIQOK01; genus CAIQOK01. The sequence continues at coordinate 22,238 of JAYWBR010000016.1, forward strand.
ATTGAGAATGTGTTCATCAACACTGGCATTTACAACGTGCAGGCCTCCAAACCAACCCATGACACCAAGGGACTGATCACTCCGGCGTGCAATAACGCAGCTCTGACGATTCTGAGGAATGTCGTCGTGACCGGATATCACACGGGTATTGTGGTCAACGAGCACACGGATGGGGATAACATCGTGGTGGCCTCCAACATTAACGGCTTGGAATTTCTTTTCGCTCATCATGCCTCCCGCTTTGGCCGGGTAGGCACATACCGTAACACTCATCACATAACCGTCTCGGGCAGGCACGGGTTTTCGATCGCACAGATGAACACGGAACAACCGGGGCCGGGACAAACGGACGCCCAAAACGCTTGGCAGACGCTCGTCAGTGATGTTAATGACCCGAAGAATTTAGGCGTTGCCGACATCAACTACTGGGTTGTCGAGGGGAATGTGGGTGCGGTCGAGAAATTTACCCGCAGCGGCGGCGCATCGATCCAGGCCCGGCGGATTGGCTCCGCACCAGATAGTGCCAAGAAGCGGACAGAATAAGCGCAACAATCTCCAGCATGCGACGCTTGCGGGAGAGACAAAAATTAAAACCGATGAGACTATTCTTATTTCTTACAGCAAATGCGCTGGTATTTACTTCAGCATTCCTTAACACCGTTTCGGCCTCCGATGGGAAAAATCTGGAGCGAGTTGTTCTTGAGATCCATCCCCGAGTCTTGACTCCAAACCAAGGAGACAACAAGACGGGACGCTTGAGCCGGTGTAAAACTGTTTCTCGCGAGTTCGAATGCAACACTACGCTGGCCTTCGAGAGTTGCGGCCCAGAGCCAACCTCGGGTCAACTCCATCCCGGGAATCCAAGGACCCTCACCGG
>JAYWBR010000017.1:0-8353 GCA_043781315.1 Verrucomicrobiota bacterium
GGGTCATCGGGGTTTCAAAAGTGGCGCGCGACATCACTGAACGCAAACAGGCCGAGGAAGCGCGCCGCCGCCTGGATGTGCTGACCGCCTCGAACCGAAAGTTGGAAGCGGAGATCGTCCGGCGGCAGGCCGTGGAGACATCCCTCAAGCAGCGCGAGCAACATCAAATCCGGCTGGTGGAGCAGTCGTTGCAGATGCAGGAACGGTTGCGGCAATTGTCCCGCCAGATTCTGTCGGCGCAGGAAGAGGAGCGCAAACGCATCAGCTGCGAACTGCATGATGTCATCGCCCAGACACTGACGGGCATCAATGTCCAGTTGGCGGCCTTTGCCGGCGTGGAAGCCCTGGACAGCGCGAAACGGACAGCACTCTTCCGCGTCGCGCAGGAGGCGTTGACCAACGTGTCCCGCCATGCGCAAACCAGCCGCGTGGAGATCAGCATCCAGAAACTCGCGGCTGGTATCGGCATGAAGATCAAGGACGACGGCAAATCCTTCAGCGTGGAACAACGCTTGCAGGCCAAGGGCAGCAAACGTCTCGGCCTGCTCGGCATGAGGGAACGCGTCGAAATGGTCGGCGGCACTTTTTGCGTGGAATCGGCTCCCGGCCGGGGCACCACCATCGCGGTGCTGATTCCGTCCGGCAAAAGCGCCCAAAGCCGCGCGGAAACAATCCGGCAAAGCGCCCCCCTGGCCCGCCCTCGAAACGCCGCCCTCCGAAAGAAAAATTCCAAATGAAAAATAACGGTTCCAAATCCATTGGTGCGAAACCCCTTTTACCCAAGTGCCCGACCGGCATCCAGGGCCTCGACGAAATCACCGGCGGCGGCTTTGGGCACGATCTTCGAAGGCAAGGGCATGGTGACGCGGCTGATTGATTATCTGAAGGCCCGCCAGATCACCTCGGTCTTCACCAGTCTCACGCAGGGCGGGCACTCGTTGCAACAAAGCGAGGCCGGCATGTCTTCGCTCATGGACGCGTGGATTTTGTTGCAGGACTTCGAGGGCAACGGGGAGCGCAACCGCGTGCTCTACGTCCTCAAGGCGCGCGGCATGAAACACTCGAATCAAATTCGCGAGTTCCTGATTTCGGATCACGGCATTGATGTCGTGGACGCCTACATCGGTGCCAGCGGCGTGTTGACCGGCTCCGCGCGCGTGGCGCAAGGCGATCTCGAAAAGGCCGCCGTGCTCGCCGGTCAGCAGGAGGCCGCGCAGCTCAAGCGCGAAGTGGAACGCAAACGCAAGGCGCTCGAACGCCAGATCAGCGATCTGCGTTCCGATTATGAAGGTGAAGCGCTGGAACTGCGGCGCATTGCCGAACAGGTCGGCACGCGTACGCTCATGCTGACCACCGAGCGGACCGCCTCCGGCATCCTGCGCCAGGCGGATGCCAAGGTCGCGGCCAGTCCGCAGAATAAACCCAGACTCGGGAGGACGCATTGATGAAAACAAAAACGAGGAAACGCGCCGCCGACAAAGGTGCGACCGGAAATGGCGGTCAGGAGCGCGGCGTTCACGCCGCTTCAACGTCCGCGAACGGAAACGCTTCGTCACTTGCGGGCGCTGTGGTTGGTCGGACGGTGAAGCGGGCTAAAGCCCGCGCGCCTCGCCTCGCCGCCAAACTCTGGCAACTGCGCCTCTATGTGGTGGATCATACGCCCAAATCTGTGACCGCCTTCGCGAACTTGAAAAACTTTTGCGAGACGCACCTCAAAGGCCGCTATCGCATCAAGGTGATTGATTTGCTGAAGCAGCCGCACCTGGCCAAAGGCGACCAGATCCTCGCCATTCCCACGGTGGTGCGGAAATTGCCGAAGCCGGTGCGCACCCTCATCGGCACTTTGTCTGACACCGCGCGCGTGCTCGTCGGTTTGGATTTGCGCGCGGCGGATTAACCGGGATGAAAATTCCAAAGAAAAAACCGGCCCGTCGCAAGGATCAATACGTCCTGCGCTTGTTCGTGGCGGGCGCCACGGATCGCTCGCGTCAGGCCATCCTGCGCGTCCGGCAGTTGTGCGCAACGGAATTGAAAGATAACTGCGATCTGAAAGTCATAGACATCTATCAGCAGCCCGAGCTGGCGTTGACGCGGGACAAAATGATTCTCTACGCCAACCACTGTTTCGCCCGCATGGTCAAATATCCGCTCGAGCAGGTGACGGGCAGCTCCTTTCGCCGCTTTCTTTCGGACGCAGACCGGGCGATGCTCAAATCGCTCATGAAACGGTCCGCCAAATCCGGCTCCAAAATCTCCGTGCAGCTCCATGCCCGCGACGGTGCGCTGGTCCCGGCGCTGCTTTCAATTCGTGAACTGGCCAACGAAGGTTCCAAGCAAGTGACCCTCGGCATGGTGGTGACGGACCTGACGGAGGCCCGCCGCAACGAGGAACGGCTGCGCACTTTGACCCATCGCGTGGTGCAGGCGCAGGAAACCGAGCGCGGACGCGTGGCGTTGGAATTGCACGACAACGTCACCCAGCTTCTCTGTGCCGTCCTCGTGCGCAGCCAGACGCTGGCGAACAATCTTTCGGCGCGCGACGGGGCCGCGAAGCAGGAAGCGATCAAGCTCCGCAAGCTGCTCAGCCAGACCGCCGAAGCAGTGGAGCGCATCTCACGCAATTTGCGGCCCGGGGTATTGGATGAACTGGGGCTGGTCGCCGTCCTCCGCGACACCAGTCAACAGTTTGCAGAACGGACGGGCCTGGCCGTGAAGCTGGCCTGCGTGGAGTTGACCGCTCGGCTGCCGGCCAACATTGAACTCGCGCTCTATCGCATTCTTCAGGAGGCCTTGAAAAATGTGGAGAAGCACGCCCACGCCCGGCAGGTGACCGTGCGGTTGACGAAGCGGAGCGACTTTGTGCGACTGGAAATTCTGGACGACGGCATCGGCTTCGACCCGGCACCGCGTTCGGCCCGGCAAAAAAAATCGGACGGCCTTGGCCTGCTCGCCATGCGGGAGCGCGCGACCTGCGTCGGCGGCACCTTGAAGGTTGAACCCACGCTCGCCCAAGGCACCACCGTCACGGCACAAATTTCCCTAATCCGTCGCCCATCGGGGGGTAGAAGAAGTCGCGCTGATCTAATGCGCTAAAACCAAATGATCATTAATATGAAACGAATCACTGTTTTGATCGCGCTGCTCGCCGCCGGCTGGAGCGCCGCCCACGCCGCACCGCTTTCGACCAACACTGCGGCGGCTGAGCGTGTGCTCCTGATTGATCCGAGCACCATGCCGGTGGCCGCCGGCAGCGCCACGCTGACGATCGGCGCACTCCGGCGTGCCGACGGCGTTTACACGGGCGATTATCAGGTCAAGGTGTTCCCCTACTTTTTGAAAAATGAAAAGGGCCGGCTGGAGATCCTCGTATCCGACGAATCGCTGTCCAGGGTTACGGGAGGCCAGGTGGTGACGATCACCGGCACCGCCACGCCGAGCCGCAAAAACGGGAAGTGCCGCATCATCGGGGCCACCGCCACGCCGACGGGGAGCCAGGGCGGCCGGCTCAAGCTGTGGTTCACTGCGGGCAACCGGAAAATGATCTTTGAGCCGGCCTATCACTTTGGCGAAAATGAAACCAACCGCGCCCGGGCGCAGATGATGGAAACCAACCTTGTCACCACAAGACTATGAAAAAAATTACTGTCCTGCTGGCCGAAGATCATACGATTGTGCGCGAGGGCTTTCGTAAGATGCTCGAACTCGATGACGATTTTGAAGTCGTCGGCGAGGCGCAGGACGGGCGCAAGGCCGTCGCGCTGGCAAAAAAATTCCGGCCGGCCGTGGTGTTGATGGACATCGCCATGCCGTTGTTGAATGGCTTGGAGGCCGCGCGCCAGTTGCAAAAAGATTTGCCGACCACCAAGGTGCTCATGCTCTCCGCGCACAGCGATGATGCGTATGTCCAGAACGCGATTGAATCCGGTGCGGTGGGATTTCTGCTCAAGCAGACTTCCGCGCACGACGTGTGCCGCGCGATCCGGGAGATTCACAGTGGAAAAACTTTTTTCTGTCCGGCCATTTCCAAACGCCAGCAGCGGCTCCATCCGGCTTCGCTCGACCGCACGGGTTCGCTCAAGAAGAAGGTGGTCGAACTGACCTCGCGCGAGATGGAAGTGCTGCAACTCATCGCCGAAGGCAAGGCCAACAAGGAAACCGCCTCCGAACTCGGCATCGGCATCAAGACCGTCGAGAAACATCGCGAGCACTTGATGGAGAAGCGGGACATCCACGACACCGCCGGCCTCACCCGCTACGCCATCAGCGCCGGCATCATCGAGAGCAGCGTGCAGTTGACGATTGTTTAAAATTCTCCGCCCTCGTTTGGGCGAGAGGAGAACATTTCTGGTAGGGTTTCACCCCATACCCCCGTCAGTCCTTCGGCGTAGCATGGCGGCGCGTAATGCAACTTTTTTAAAAATCCCCGGCCGCCCGTTTCGATGAACTGGTACCCGCTCAATCTCACCGTCCGCGTCGGCTGTAACCTTGCCTACGAAACCACCGTGCAAACGCCCGTGCTGTTCGTGCTCAAGCCACGGCTCGAAGGCAAGGTGCTGGTGATGCAGCAATGATTGTCGTTCGGCATCGGCCTGCCATCGTATGAGTTTCAGGATTCGCACGGCAACATCACCTATCGCTCCACGTTCATGCCGGGGCGGAATGAAATCCGGCACGACGCGCTTGTGGCCGTTTCTTCGCTGCCGGACAGCCGGGAAATTTTCGGCAACACCATTCCCGTCGGACAACTGCCGCACGAGTTGTTGCGCTACACGCTGCCGAGCCGCTATTGCGATTCGGACAAGCTGATGAATTTTGCGGGGAATCAATTCGGCCAGATTCAGCACGGCCTGCCGCGCGTGCAGGCCATCTGCGACTGGGTTCACAACAACATCGAGTACCGCTACATGTCCGGTCGCGCCGACTTGTCCGCGTCCGAAGTCATCGCCCGGCGCTACGGCGTCTGCCGCGATTTCGCGCACGCGGCCATCGCCCTGTGCCGCGCCTTCAATCTGCCCGCGCGCTACGTCACCGGACATCTGCCGGACATCGGTTTTATTGATCCCGGCACGCCGATGGATTTTCATGCCTACTGCGAAGTGTCTCTCGGCAACGAATGGCTCACATTCGATCCGCGTTTAACGTTCCGCGCATCGGGCGGGTCAAGGTCGCGCACGGCGCGTTTGCAACGATCTACGGCGAGGCGGTGCTGTCGCATTTCGAGATCTGGGCCTATCAGGTGAATCCGCAGCAGGTGGCCGTGGGTGATCCCGTTGATCTCACGAAACGCCTCGATGGCCGTCAAACGGTGCGACTCAGTTGAAAACCGGGCGGTTCCACCGTTGCCGTTTTTTGGATGCCAGGGGCGACGAGTTCAACACCCCTGCGGCAGTCGGACTGAAAATTCCGCCCGGCCCGCGTTTCTCGCCGCTCGACAGCCGGGGCGGCCTTGTCTAATTTTCCCCGCGTGAATTTTCTTGTCACCGGTGGTGCCGGTTTTATCGGATCGAATCTCTGCGAGCGTTTGCTGCGTTCGGGACATGCGGTCTGGGCGTTTGACGAGCTGAACGATTTCTACGACCCCAAGTTCAAACGGCGCAACCTCGCGGAAATCCAGGCGCTCGGGCGGCCGTTTCAGTTTGTCCAAGGCACCATCACCGACCGCGCCGCGCTGGATCAGTTGTTCGCCGGCGTGAAGTTCGACCAGATCATCCACCTCGCGGCCCGCGCCGGGGTGCGTCCCAGCCTCGTGGATCCGGTGCTGTATCAGCGCGTGAACGTGGAAGGCACGGTGAACGTCCTCGAAGCCGCCCGTCACGCCGGCGTCAAAAAAATCACCATCGCCTCGACCTCCTCGGTCTATGGCTTGAATTCCAAGGTGCCGTTTTCAGAAAGCGATCCGATCTTCTCCGCCATTTCGCCGTACGCGGCGAGCAAGCTGTGCTGCGAGGCGCTCGGCCACGTTTACCATCACATTTACGGCATGGACGTGGTGATGCTGCGGTTCTTCACCGTCTATGGCCGGCGGCAGCGGCCCGATCTGGCGATCTACAAATTCGCCAAGCTCATCACGGCGGGACAGCCGATTCCGGTTTTTGGCGACGGCTCGACTGCGCGCGATTACACTTACGTCGGCGACATCATTGACGGCATCGAGGCCTGCACGCAGAAGGAATTCGGCTACGAGATTTTCAACCTCGGCGAATCGCAGGTCGTGAAGTTGAGCTATCTGATCGAGCTGCTGGAAAATGCCCTCGGCAAAAAAGCCACCATTGACCGCCAGCCCATGCAGCCCGGCGATGTGCCGCTAACCTTCGCTGACATCTCCAAAGCCCGCGCCCGGCTGGGCTACAATCCGCACACCAAGATCGAACAAGGCATTCCGTTGTTCGTGGACTGGTTCAAGCAAACCGCTTTTTAATTTTATGCCGCAACTTCCCCAATTCGCCCGCCCGTCCTTCAGCACCGCCGTGAACGAATGGAAAACCATTCTCCAGAAATGCAACCTGCCCACGGAGCTGGTCTGGATTTTCGACGAGAACCTGTGCTTTGAAAAAGAGCCAACGGCAAAGGACGGCTTCAAGCTGGGCTATCAAACCCAGATCACGCCGCCGCCACCGGACGCGGAGCAGATCGCCTACGCACACTTTTGCGACTACGAGGCGCGGGTGGTTTTTTATCGTCTCGGTTCGAGCCGGGGGAAATCCGTGTGCCTGCTGCTCTGCGACGAATGGTTTGAAGCCAAGGGCGAAGGCGAAGGCTTCATCAAACGTGACCATTGGCTGATGTCCTTCCGCCCCGGAGTTGCCGGGGAAATCACCGAAGTAACGGAGGAGCCGCGCTGGAAGCAGCGTATCCTGCGCGCCCGCCCACTGCACGAACTGGACTTCTGCATGAGCCTCCAGGCCGTTCACGAAACACTGGCGCACGGCCGCGTGCTGACGCCGTACGAACAGTTTGCCTTGAAAGTTTTGGGCAGCGGACGACCGGTGTCAGGTGCGGAGTAGGCTGCGCGCCGCGGTTCCTTCAGATCAATACCTTGGCGCACTGGAATCAATAAACCTCGTCGTGGCTGCCGATGTCCGTGAAGACCGCGCGGTTCCCGTTGGCGAATTGAAAGACAACCCGGACATCGTATTCGATGGAGAAACTCCAATACTCCTGAAGGTCACCGGAAAGTTTGTGCGTGCGGAGTCGCGCGTCATGCGGGTCGCTCTCGAACATTTCAACCCGCTTCCAAAACTTACCTTCCAGCGGCTTGCGGCCTTCAACCCGCTTCTTGAAAGCCCGTTTGAAGGACGAACTGAAGGCGATCTCCGTCATTCGGCCAGGGATTTTTTTAGCTCGCTGATGGAACTGGAAAATTTCAATTTGCCGCGCTTCAATTCCGCCATGCTGCGCTGCCCGTTGGCCTTTATTTCGCGACGTCGTTCCTCGATCAATGCGCGTTCGAGCAGGGATTTCAATTCCAGCTTTTCCTCCGTGGAACAGCTTCGGACGCTCTCAACCAGCGTGGCAAATGTTGCGCTCATGGCCGCAGAATACGCCGTTGCTTTGCCGCGTGCAAGCTGTGGGAAAACGCCGATTAACGCAAAGACGCCAAGGGGCCAAGTCGCAAAGGGATTTCACCGGCCAGCACCGTCGGTGCGACATCTTTGTAGATCATCAGCCCAACGCAATCACAAGCTCCATCGGAGCGACATATTCTGGCCTACCACACGATGCCGCCCCTGAACGGGGCTGGGGCTCGTGTGCGATGGCTGGGCTACAAATATGCCCGCCCTGACGGGCCTTTCTCCGCGCTTCTTGCCGCGCCGAAGCAGAGCGAAGGCGGGTGCGCCTTTGCGTTGAATTCCGGCTGGGTTAATACCTCGGCACGTTGGAATCAATCTCCTCGCTCCAGGCGGTGATGCCGCCTTTGCCGCTCTTGAGTCAAGAATTACCCGGCTTGCTTCGTTTCAAACCCCGAACTAAAGTGCGGACATGAGCGTGACCTTGAATGTCTCGGATGATTTTGCCCAGCGGTTGGAAACCCAGCCACAGGCGGCGGAGGCCGAGTTGCATCTTGAGCTTGCCATCGCGCTCTATCGCTCGGGCAGTTTGCCCGTGGGCCGCGCCGCCCGCATCGCAGGCCTCGGAGAAGATCAGTTCTCGGAAATCCTGCGGCAACGTCGCGTGCCCATGCCTTACTCAATGACCGATCTTTCACACGACATCGCGTATGCCAGCGGTCATCGTTGATTCATCGGTGTTGATCGCTCTCGCGGCTGGCGAGCAATTCCATCTGCTGCGGGAATTTTATTCCACTATCTACGTTCCACCGGAGGTTTGAAAAGAAACCACTGCGGCACCAAAA
>JAYWBR010000018.1:0-2721 GCA_043781315.1 Verrucomicrobiota bacterium
GGTGCTTGGCACCGTCGCCAAACCAGCCAGCCCGTTCTCACTGGAGCAAAACCTCTGTGGCAGTGGAGCCAAACACATAACAGCGCGCCTCGTTGCACGGTCCCAGCAGGAACCCGAATCCACCCAGGCCGACTCACTCCTCTTGTCGCGGGTTCCATGATTTTTCCCTCTAAAAGCTGTCTTTTCCGTCTTCTACCCACTAAAGTCCCGGAATACTCAAAAGTTCAAAGCTTCTTCCCTGTCAGCTTTTCATACGCCTCCAGATACTTCGCGCTCGTTTTGGCGACGACGTCGTCCGGCAATTTCGGGCCGGGCGGGGTTTTGTCCCATGTCAGCGTTTCGAGATAGTCGCGGACGAATTGCTTGTCGAAGCTCGGTTGGCCTCGACCGGGCGCGTATTGGTCGGCGGGCCAGAAGCGCGAGGAATCCGGCGTCAACACTTCATCAATCAAAATCAGTTTGCCCTCGAACAGGCCGAACTCGAATTTCGTGTCGGCGATGATGATGCCGCGCTGCTTGGCGTAATCGCGTCCGGCTTTGTAAATCTTCAGGCTCAAGTCGCGCGCCTGCGTGGCGAGGTCGGTGCCGACAATTTTGCACGCTTCCTCGAAAGAGATATTTTCATCGTGACCTTCCTCGGCCTTGGTGGACGGCGTGAAGATCGGCTCGGGCAGTTCGGCGGATTCGGTCAGGCCGGCGGGCAGTTGGATGCCGCAGACGGTCTGGGATTTCTTGTATTCCTTCCAGCCGCTGCCAGAAAGATAGCCGCGCACGATGCATTCGATGGCGAGCGGCTTGGCCTTCTTCACGATCATTGAGCGGCGGGCAACCTTGTCGGCGAACGGCTGCAAATTTTTCGGCAACGGATCATCCGCACCGGCGAGCAGATGGTTCGGCACGAGCGCGGCAAATTTCTCGAACCAGAAGTGCGAGATTTGCGTGAGCACCTCGCCCTTGCGCGGAATGCCGTTGGGCATGATGACGTCGAAGGCGGAGATGCGGTCGCTGGCCACGAGCAGGAAGGCGTCGCCGAGATCGAAAATCTCGCGGACCTTGCCGCTCTTGAGCTTGTTAATGCCGGGCAAATCCAGTTGCAGAACAGTATCGTTTGACATGGGCGCAGATGATACGCATCGGGTTTCCCCTGCCAAGCGCCAAGTGCCAGAATTAGGTGCGAACTATTGGGCGTCGAAATTAAATGCGATCTGCGAGCGCGAGCGGGTCTGGACGTTGGAGATTTCCATCTGCTCCAACTGCCACTCGCCATTCACCTTCTTGAATTTCTTGGTGTCGAATTCCTTGAGCAGCTTGTTCTGTGCGTCATAGGCTTCCGCGTGGAGGATGCCCCGGCTTTCGTCGTCAATCCACGAAACCACACGGGAGTAAGCGTTGGAGTTGGGGTGTGGATTGATGCTTTCCAGCACGCGGCACAGGCGGGTCTTGCGCAGCTCGCTCTTCAATATTTTTTGATCCGGCCAGTGGAAAAATTCCAAACCGAGATCGGCGAGCCAGAAGTCCGACGCGGCGAAGGGGATCATGCTTTGATTGTTGGTCAGGCACTTTGAGGCAATGTCTGCGCTCAGGCTGTAAACGCCGGCTTGATGGGTGGAATGGAGAATGGTCAATCTGGCAAGGTTGCTGGCAGCGGTTGTTTCATAGACGCTCGACCAGCTCGCCACATTGGTTTCCAGCACGATCACTTCAAACTTCACCGGGGTTTCGATCCGCCGGTTTTTTGCATCGCGGATTTTCAGCACGCCGGTGCTGGTAAAGTTTTGCGCGGGTTTCTGCGCAAGAATTTCCGCCACCAGTTCGCGGCCTTGCCGGGCGGCTTCCAAGGGGTCAAGCGTCCTAGGTGGCAACGGCGGCTCAGTAAAGCCGGCCAGCAGAAACACGCCGCACAAAAGCAGGAACCGGGCGATCATTTCGCGCGCAAGGTCAGCGGCAGGAGTTCCGCGATGTGGCGGACAAAATGAACCTGGAGTTTCTTCCGCACTTCTTCCGGCACCTCCGACCAGTCGTTGCGGTTTTGTTCGGGCAGGACGATGTGCTTGATGCCGAAGCGGGACGCGGCGAGAACTTTTTCCTTGATGCCGCCGACGCGCAGCACGCGGCCGCGCAGGCTGATTTCGCCGGTCATGGAAAAATCCGCACGCACGCGCCGGCCGGTCAGCAGCGACGCCAGCGCGACGAGCATCGTGACGCCCGCGCTCGGCCCGTCCTTCGGCGTGGCACCCGCCGGGACATGGACGTGAATGTCGAATTTGGCGAAGTCGGTCATGTCCACGCCGAGCGTCTTGGACTGGCTGCGCAGATAACTCAACGCCGTCTGGGCGCTTTCCTTCATCACGTCGCCGAGCGAGCCGGTCAGCAGCAGGCCGCCTTTGCCGGGCATCCGCGTCGCTTCGATGAACAGGACTTCGCCGCCCACGGGCGTCCAGGCCATGCCCGTGGCGATGCCGACTTCCTTGATGGCCTCGGCGGTCTCCGAAACAAACCGCGCCGCACCGAGCATATCTTTTAGCCCCTCCGGCTTCAGCTCCAAGGGCTTCTTCATTGCGCCGTTGCTGACGATTTTGCGCGTGGCCTTGCGGGTGATGGAGGCGATCTCGCGTTCGAGCTGCCGCACGCCGGCTTCGCGCGTGTAGTCTTGAATCAGTGCGCGGATGGTGGCGTCGGGAATTTTCACCTCGCCCTTTTTCAGGCCGTGTTCTTCCAACT
>JAYWBR010000019.1:0-2720 GCA_043781315.1 Verrucomicrobiota bacterium
GCGGCGGCAAGCGCGGGCGCGTCGTTGATGCCATCGCCGGCCATCGCCACGATGCGACCCTGCTGGCGGAGTTGCCGGATGCGTTCGTGTTTGTGTTGCGGCTCAACGCCCGCTTCCACCTGATCGAGTCCGAGTTTTTTCGCCACGGCATTCGCGGTGCGCTCGTTGTCGCCGGTGAGCATGATGATTTTCAGACCGAGCTTGTGAAGTTGCGCGATGGCTTCGGGCGTGGACGCCTTGATGGGATCGGACACGGTGAGGATTCCGGCAGCCCTTCCATTGATGGCGACGAACATTGCCGTTTGTCCTTCCGCCTGCAACGCCGTTGCCCTGGGTTCGACAACTCCCAAGTCCGCGACGCCGCGCTCCTGGAGGAACTTTAGTTTGCCAACGGCGATTTCGCGTCCGCCTATCTTTCCGATAACTCCACCGCCGGTGATGGAAGTAAAGTCCGTCACGCCTTGCAGCTTCACTCCACGCTCTTTTGCGCCGTGAACAATCGCCGCAGCCAGTGGGTGTTCACTGTTCCGCTCGACGGACGCGGCAGCGACCAGCAATTCATCCTCACCGATGCCGTGTGCCGGAATGACCTGCGTGAGTCGTGGTTTGCCTTCGGTGAGTGTGCCGGTTTTGTCCACGACGACGGTGGTGACTTTCTCCATGACTTCGATGGCTTCGGCATTGCGGATAAGCACGCCTGCCTGCGCGCCGCGTCCGATGCCAACCATGACCGACATCGGAGTGGCGAGGCCAAGCGCGCACGGACACGCGATGATGAGCACGGCCACCGCGTTGACGATGGCGTGAGCGAAGCGGGGATCCGGACCAAGCCAGACCCATGCGATGAAAGTCAACACCGCGACGCCGATTACTGCCGGAACGAAGTAACCGGAAACCTTGTCGGCCAATGCCTGAATCGGCGCACGGCTTCGCTGCGCCCCGGCGACCATCTGGACGATGCGCGCGAGCACGGTTTCGCTGCCAACGTGTTCGGCTTGCATGAGGAAACTGCCGGTGGTGTTGAGCGTGCCGCCGGTCACTTTGTCGCCGGCATTTTTCTCCACCGGAATCGGCTCGCCGGTAATCATGGATTCGTCCACCGAGGTTTTGCCGTCGAGCAGGACGCCGTCCACCGGAATTTTTTCACCGGGACGCACGCGCAATTTTGCCCCGGCTTGAACGGATTCAAGCGGCACGTCGCGTTCTTCGCCATCCTGAACCACACGCGCTGTCTTCGGCGCGAGATTCAGCAAGGCGCGAATGGCGCTTCCGGTTTTGCTGCGCGCTTGCAGTTCAAGCATCTGGCCCAACAGCACGAGCACGACAATCACCGCCGCCGCCTCGAAATAAATTCCGACCCTGCCATCGGGCGCGAACGAATGGGGAAACGCGCCCGGCAGGAGCATCGCCGCTGCGCTGAACAAATAGGCCGTGCCCACACCAATCGCGATAAGCGTGAACATGTTCAACTGTCGCGTAACGAGTGAACGCCAGCCGCGCTTGAAGAACGGCCAGCCCGCCCACAACACAACGGGGGTTGAGAGAAGGAATTGAATCCAGCGCGACGCATCGCTCATCGTCCAGTTTTCGTGACCGAAGGCGGGGATGACATGCGCCATCGCCACCAGGAAGACTGGCAGCGCAAGCGCCGCGCCAATCCAGAACCGCCGCGTCATGTCGGTGAATTCGGGATTTTCCTCCCCGACCGCTGACACGGTTTTCGGTTCCAGCGCCATGCCGCACTTCGGACAATTTCCAGGATGATCCTGTTGCACTTCCGGGTGCATCGGGCAGGTGTAGAGGGTGCGGGTGGTTGAGAGTTGAGAGTTGAGAGTTGAGGGATTGCGTTCCAGCGCCATGCCGCATTTCGGACACTCGCCCGGCTTGTCCGACTCCACGCCGGGACACATCGGGCAGAAATACTTTGCGGCAGACGAGGGTTTCACCGTCGCGTCGTCGTGGCGTTCGTGACCGCCGCAGCAACCGCCGTCCGTTTTGGCAGGGGAGTTTTGGGACAGAAACTTCTTCCGGCAGTGCTCGCTGCAAAAGTAATATGTCTCTCCGTCGCGTTCGGCGCGGAGAGCTGTTGCTTCGTCCACTGTCATTCCGCAGATGGGGTCTTTGGTCATATTCAAATTCTCCCTTTCGGGTGATTATTAACCCGGCGACTAAAAGGAAGGCCCTTCCGCCTTAATCTCAATTCGCACAGGGATTAAGATTACGACGCGAAATGCCACCTGTTTAATTGCCGGAGTCATATTCATACCATTTTCCCTGCGCTGAAGGTGCAAAATAAATTCCCCCTCTCCTCGTTCGAGCCGCTGCAACCCGACGCGCGCGAGGCTCACATCCATCCCGGCGCGCGGAGGAACTGCCACGCTGGCTCGCCCACCCACCGGCCTCCGCTATTCCGCCCTCCTCGGAGAACGGCTTGGAAAGCCGTCCCTACCCGCCCACATGCCCGAACGGCCTTGCATCGCGGAAAAGTTCCTGCTAAGACAAATGCCGCGCACGGATTGTCCTGCGTTTTTCCACAACAAAATTCAACTTATGAAACTAATCCTCCCACTCATCGCTCTCGCCCTTCTTGCCGCGCCGTTCGTGCGCGCGGAGGAGAAAGCCCTCTTCAACGGCAAAGACCTCACCGGCTGGAAGGGCCAGCCCGAATTCTGGAGCGTCAAGGACGGCACACTCACCGGCCAGACGACGAAGGAAACGCC
>JAYWBR010000020.1:0-2720 GCA_043781315.1 Verrucomicrobiota bacterium
TTGCGCGGCGAGCTTTGCGTAATTCAAATTCTGCACGGCCACGTTGTCGTCAATCGCAAACGCCGCCGCCGTACCTGCGCTCTGGCTCGCCATCATGAACACCGGCTCCATCCGGCACGACGCGAACGCGACATGGCTCGCCGACAAGGCAAATGTCGAAAACACATTTTGACATTCGTTGCTGCGCGGAATGATCGAGCGGTAGCTGATTGGATACGGAAACGGCGGTGTGCCGCCGAGGCTGCCTTCCCAGCGTGAAAAATTTCCCGACGCGAGCCGTTGCACGCCGTGCGAGTCAATGTTGTAGCGCGCGAGACAAATCCCGTCCGGCGCGGTGGTGCGCGCTTCGCAGTTCGATTGCGTCATCACGTAATCACTGACCATGCGCCGCGCTTCGCGGACGTAAATCTGCCACGGCCAGCCGCCGGTGTCGGTGAACTCGTCCTTCGCGAGACCCCACGACGACGCCTCGGCATTGAGCGCAGCCGGCACGTTCGGACTGGTGGCGTAGTAATAGAGCAGGCCGCGAATGTAGTTCTCGTGCGCCTTGCGGATCACTTCGCGCCCGGCGTACGTGTTCGTCGCCCAGGTGTGGTTGTAGCCGACGTAATCGGTGGACAGTTCGCCGTTCGCGTTGATGTCGGTCTTGCCGTTCGGAATGATCGTCTGCACATCAATCAACTGGTTCAACGCGGTCGAGGCGCTGGCCGCCACGCGCGCGGAAATGTAACGGCGCACAAGTTCGTAATTGGCTTCGGAATAATTCGTCGGCGCGGTGATGGCGATTTTATTGGTCGCGTTCTGAGTGAGGCACAAACGAAAATTATACGTCTGAAGCCGCTTGTCGCCGTCGCCGACGTTGCCGCCCGTGTTGGTTTGCACCAATGGCAGCAAGCCGCTCGCGGGATTTCCCGGCGTCACGTACGGATCGTAGTTGTAAGTCCCGCCGACCGAGCGGATGCCGGCGAGCGATTCGTTGTAGGTGTTCGTGCCCTCGCGGCCCCACGTGAAGGTCACGCTCGCCGCCGCCATCAAGTCGCCTTCGTACGTCGTATCAATGAATTGCTTCGCGCGAAAAACCGTGCCGTTCTGCATGTTCATCTGCGCGATGCGCGAGTTGGTCATCGTCACGGATGCGAGCAGTAGATTCGTGTAAAGCGTCACGCCCGTCTCTGTCAGCATCTGCGTGAAAACTGATTCCGCGACGTGCGGCTCAAACCAGATCACAAGATTCGCCGAGCCGTAAGCCGCGCCGACGCGTTTGTAAAACTCCCGCGAAATGCCGCCGAGATAACTGGTGTCGTTGCCCGGCCCGATGTCCGTGACGCCGAGGCCGCTGGCGGTCATGCCGCCGACGTGGTTGTTGAGCGAAACCAGCGCGACGGATTTTCCAAGCCGCGCGGCGGCGACGGCGGCGGCAACTCCGCCCGACGTACCGCCATAGACGCAGATGTCGGTTTCAAACACGTTGGTCGTGGCTTGGGCGGTGAAAACTGCGGTGAGCGCCAGGGTCGAAATAAAAAAACTTTTCATCGGGTTTACGGCTTCATTATAGCGCAGAGGTTCCCGGCAGCGAGTTCAGCATTGTAACATTTCCTGTGATTTTGTGTGGGTTTGGAGGCGCCCAAGTGGGTCGAGTGGCGGCGGGCCTCCCGGCCTGCCGTAGAGGGCGGCATCTTGCCGCCCGGAAAAAACGTTCGCGTCAAGGAGGTGCTCCGTTGTTGCAAGACATCCCAACTTCCAGCCCTTTTCCGCCGGGCTGGAAGCCACGGCTCTACGGCAGGCAGGATGCCCGCCGCCACATTGTTCAGATAGACTCTAAATCGCCCCCGCCTCTTTCGGCCAGTCCAGCGGCACGCCGTCGTGTTGCAGCAGCGCCTGAAAATCTTTCAGCAGCCCGGGCTGGCTGCGCACTTCACGTGGCGATTTTTTTTGCGCGGTGCAGAAGGCGGCGAGCGCGCCGGCGGATTCGCCGACGTTCCATTCCACCGGATGCAGGCGGTAGCAGCCGTTGGTGAGATGCGTGACGCCGAGATTTTTGCAGGCGGGCAAAAGATTTTCCACGCGGCGCGGAATCAGCGCGCCGAGCGGGATTTGAAACGGCAGCGTGCTGCCGTACGCGCCGTGATCGCCCGTGGTCGTGATGTGCAAATCCATGTGATAGCTGCCGATGCCGACCGAGTCGGAAAACTTTTTCGCGGTGACCTCGGATTTTTTCAACCCCGTCTCGTGCATTCGCGCTTCGGTGGTGACGTGCTGCTCCAGCACGGTGAAGTCGGCCTTGATGCGGCGGCCTTCGCGGATGTAGGGATACTTCGCCAGCCCGTCTTCCGTGCCGACAATGTCGCGGCGGAGGCGCAAGCCTTTCCAGCCCGTGCTGCCGTCAGAGCGCGGCGCTTCGGTTTGCAGCCAGTAAACCAGCGACAGGCTGAGTTGCTTCGCGCGTTCGAGGTGTTTCTTCGCCTCGGCTTCGCTGACATCGGTGATGAGGCCGAACGAGTAGTCATTCTGCGGCCAGTTCACGATGCTCAGATCGCCGCGATAAAATCCCGGCTCGAACAAATCGCGGTCGGCGATGCGGCGATAGGTCCAGAAGCCTTTGCGCGTCTCGGGATCGAAGCCGATCTTCTTCAAGTCGGCGGGATCGAAACTGAGAAAGCGGTAATTCTTCTCCGCCGACGTGCTCATCTTGAAATCGCGCCAGTAGGCGTAGTCGCGCG
>JAYWBR010000021.1:0-2719 GCA_043781315.1 Verrucomicrobiota bacterium
TTTGGAACGGGAGCCAATTGCCCACGCCCACGTCGGGACAATGGTATGCGGTGGACATGACAACGCTTTACAATGCGTGGCAGAACGGAACATATCCGAATTACGGGGTGCAATTGGAAGCGTCATTGGTTCCCAATCATTTGTTCGTATGGGCTGTGTTGTGGTTTATGCATTCTTTTGGTTTTGTTGATTATCATCTGCTTGAAACCCCAAATTTCAAACTGTTTGCCGGATACGCCCATTTCAGAACCGTAGCGAGAATTTATTAAAAACCATCAAGCGCGAACACAACTGCCGTTGAACCGGAGTGCGGACAAGAAAGGAACGTTCACATCTGGAGATTTACTACTTACCTTCCAAACATCCCCGGCATCCCGCCACCCATCTTGCCCATCAGCTTGGACATCTTGCCCATCTTTTTCATCATCTGCTGCATCTGGGTGAATTTGTTCAACATGGTGTTGATCTCCGTCACGGTCACACCGCTGCCTTTAGCGATGCGGATGCGGCGCTTCGCGTTGAGGATTTGCGGACTGCGCCGTTCCTGCGGCGTCATGCCGCAGATCATCGCCTCCATGTGCTTGAATTCTTTTTCGGATTTCGAAATGTCGTGGCCCTTCAAAGCTTCCGCGCCGCCAGGCAGCATCTTCATGATGTTCTCCAGCGGGCCGAGCTTTTTCATCTGCCGCAACTGTTCAAGAAAATCCTCCAGCGAAAACTCGCCCTTGCGCATCTTCTCCTCCAGGCGCTTCATGTCGTCCTCGCTCACCGCCTCGGCGGCTTTTTCAACCAAGCTCACGACGTCGCCCATGCCGAGAATCCGCGACGCCATCCGCTCCGGATGAAACGGCTCGAAGTCTTCCAGCTTTTCGCCGGTGCCCATGAACTTGATCGGCTTGCCAGTCACCGCCTTCATGCTCAAGGCCGCGCCGCCGCGCGCGTCGCCATCGAGCTTGGTGAGGATCGAGCCGGTGATGTTCAGCGCCTGATCGAAATGCGTGGCCACGTTCACGGCTTCCTGGCCGGTGGCGGCGTCGAGCACGAGCAAAATTTCCTGCGGCTTCACGAGATCGCGCAGGCGGACGAGTTCCTGCACCAACGGCTCATCAATTTGCAAACGTCCGGCGGTGTCGAAGATGATCGTGGTGCGATTGTTCGCCTTGGCAAAGTCCAAGGCCTCGCGGGCGATCTTCAACACGTCCGTCTCGCCGCGCTTCACGAAAACCGGAACGTCCAACTGCTTGCCGAGCGTCTCCAATTGATCCATCGCCGCCGGCCGATAAACATCCGCCGCCACGAGCAACGGCGCGCGGCCCTGCTTGTGCAACAGCCGCGCGAGCTTGCCGCTGGAGGTGGTTTTGCCCGCGCCGTGCAAGCCAACCATCAGGATGCAGTTCGGATTCGCGGAGAGATCGAGCGCGGCGTTCTGCGCGCCGAGCAGGTCGGTCAGTTCGTCCGAAATGATCTTGATGATCTGCTGGCCGGGCTGGACGGTCTGGACGACTTCCGCGCCGAGGGATTTGGTTTTGACGCGCTCGATGAAATCGCGGGCCACCTTGAAATTCACGTCCGCATCAAGCAGCGCCATGCGGACCTCGCGCAAGGCGTCGCCGATGTTGGCCTCGGAGATTTTCCCGAGGCCGCGCAGGTTTTTGAAGGCGTTCTGGAGCTTGCCGCTTAAAGAATCGAACATCGCGCCAGCGTAAGGCGTGCGGAGCCGAGTTCAAGATTCAAAGTGCGGACGCGACGAGACTCTGCAACTCCATTGACTGCCGATCGCCGCCGTGGTTGGGCCTAACCGTTCGGCGCGCCGGAAAACCACCCTGCGCGGGGCGGGGCCGGTTTTGCGCGGGCCAAATCCGCTTTGCGCGGGTGAAATTCACTTGGCGCGGCGATTTTCCGCTTTGCGCGCGCCAACCCCCGTTTTGCGCGGACCTGTTTCCGGTTTGCGCGGCCACAGTTCACTTTGCGCGGGTGAAAACAGCAAAAAAACACTTGAATCCGCCTCCCCCTTTCGCATAATCGCCACACCTCCGGTCATTATGGGAACGGAAACAACCAAATCGTCAACCATGTAGGAAGGAAACATCTATGGACCTCCACGAAACCAGCCTGCTCGCCACGTTCAAAACCGCCGCCGCCTTTGGCACCAAATACATCGCCGACTTTCCGGCCCCCAGCCTGGGCGGACAACAATTCGCCCTCATCAGCGCCGCCGTGACCGCCACCGGCAGCCTCGCCTCCACCCAAGCCTCCGGCGGCGGCCAGCTCAAAGCCGGCGTCAAATCCAAAGCCGTCGCCTACAAACTGGTGCACGACGACATGCTGGCCATCACCGATGCCGCGCACTCACTCGTGCTCCTCGGCACCGCCGGGCTGGACGGGAAATTCCATCTGCCCCGCAACCACGGCGCGCAAGACACGCTCAACACCGCCCGCGCCTTCAAGACCGATGCCGCCGCGTTCAGCGCCGGCATGATCAGCGTGGGCCTCGACGCCAACTTCCTCACCACCCTCGACGGCCACATCACCGCGTATGAAACCGCCATCAGCGCCAAAGGCAGCGGGCAACTGGCCCAAGGCGGCGCCACCGGCGGCATCGAAGACACCACCCACAAAGCCGCCATCGCCCTGCACATCGTGAACACCATCGTGCGCAACAAATACAAGAACGACCCCGCCAAACGTGCCGAATGGGTCATCGCCAGCCATGTGGAGA
>JAYWBR010000022.1:0-8329 GCA_043781315.1 Verrucomicrobiota bacterium
CGGTCGGGGAATTGCAGCACGCCGATCCATTGCGGATCGCCGATGACGCTGATAAGACCGTTGGTGACGAGACTGCCGGACAAAGTGTCCCGGTACACATTGGAAATGCTGCCGGTGTCGTCGAACAGGCCGTTGCGGTTCAAATCGAGATAGTAGCGGAAATCGTTGGTTACTTTGGCATTCGTGATATAGACCGGCGCGCGGGGATCGTAGAGGAGGTTGGCGATGTTCTGAATTTGATCCGGCGCGGTCAAGGGTCCGCCGATGCTGCGATAGTTGTAGTTGACATTCGTCGGATCGAAATTGAGCAGGGTGGTGTTGAAACCGTAGGGATTGAAAAAATTCGTCGGCACCATCAGGTCAAAGTTCTGGTCGTTGCCGGTGGCGATGACGCCCGCGAGCAACTGGGCCTTGGCGCGTTCCACCGCGGTGTCCGCCGTGAACCGCGCGGTGGTCTGGTCGGTGTTGGTGGAAACGGAATTGCGCTCGCGCCGGCTCAGAACGAGAAACGTGGTGGCCATGAAGGTGATCACGGCCAGCATGATGAGCGTGACGATCAAGGCGACGCCGCGGGAACGGCGGGGGGAACATTGAACATTGAACATCGAACGTCGAAGGCAGAGCCGCGACGGCCATGCGTCCATTCAGTGTTCGGCGTTCGGGGTTCGATGTTCGATGTTCGTTTCATTTTCTTCAATAGGCTGATCGGTCCACGTTGCGGACGGAGACGCGCTGGCGGAACAACTGCACGCGCGCGGCCTGCTGCGCGAGGTAGTTGGATTGAACGTCGGAGACGGGAATGGACTTGTAGTGATCGAGCGCGCCCTGCTCCAAGATGCCCAGTTCGAATTCGACGTAGGCAGGCACGGCGTTGCTCACGAAATGGTAGTCCGCGCGCGGCGGGTATTTAGGGATCGGTAAATTCACCGACCAGTCTGAGTGCGTCCAAATCTGGCCGATCGGGGTTGATGCCAGGGAGGGATTGATCCAGTAACCATTGGTGTCGTAGGTGCGCACGTTGAAACTCACGACGCCATCGAGGATTTTGCTGACGTTGCCCGCATAGTTCGCCCCGATGATGGCCCGGTTAAAATTGGAGATCATCAGCCAGGGGCTGCGACCAAACTCAGCAGCATTGACGGTTTGTTCAAACCGGTTCAATACGCCCACGGGATTCGCCGGCGTCACGGTGGCATCCAGCACGAGAAAGTAACCGATGCCGGTCCAGGTCTGGTTCTCGTGCGTGAGAAAAAAAATCTGGCTGAGCAAGTTGGTGCGACGGGCGTTGTTGGCCGGCAGGGTCTGGGCAAACTCGGTTTCCAAAACGGCGAGAAAATTTGTCCGGCCCAGATTCTTCGTCGAGTAGCCCGGCACGATCTGCTCCAGCTCGCGGGCAATCATTTCCGAAGCCATGCGCCCGCCTTCCAGCACGTCGGTCTGGGTCATGCCGGCCTTCAAGGCACGCTGGGTCTGGCTGAACATGGCCATCAAGCCGAGAATGATCACGGACATCAGCACTACCACGATCATGACTTCGATGAGGGTGAAGGCGGCGCGTGAAGCGTGAAACGTGAAACGTGAAACGTAACCCAAACCGTTCCGTACGGTCACATTCGAAACTCGAAACTCGGAATTTGAAAATGGTTGCACTCGTTTCATGGCACGTAGGTGGAGGGCTGGAAGAAAAACAGGGGCTGCCGCGGCTCGATGAGATCGCTGGTGGGAAGCAGCCAGCCGCTCGTGAAGGCGCGGAACGTGACCCGACCATTGCCAATGTCACCATTGGGCAACACCGGCCAGCGAAAGGTCAGCCGCAGGTCGTGGGAATTGGTCATCAGATTCAAAGCAACGCGCATGTAGTTTGAAGCTGCAATCCATTGCGGAAGGTCTTTGGGGGCAAGATACAGAGAAAGATTCGTTGCACCCGAATGGAACGGCACATAGGGAATGTTTTCCACGATCAGCTTGTAGGTGAAGGCGCTGTCCAAAATGGTCTGGTTGCCTTGCGGCGCTTTCTCCACGGCCGAACCGCTAAAGGCCCGGACGTAGGCAAAGAAGTAGTTGCTTTGAAAAGTCGCCGGCGTGGTGGAAGGCGGGGCAAAATATTTGGGCGTGCTGAGCAGGCCGATGATGTTGGCGCTGCTCAAATGAAAGAGGGGGGGAAACGGCGGGGGCGGCACCGAGGTGACTTTGGTTCCAGTGTAAGCATAACCATCAATCCCGGAGTAAACCACGTTGTTAGAGTTTGGGTTGACCTGATAGGTGGTCCAAATGTTGGTGATGCCGATCACATAGTTGGTGAGATCCTCGAAGCCCAGGGTGCCGTTGCGGATGGCGTTCATCCAGACTACTGCGTCTTGGTTGATGATGGTTTCCTCGCGGTTGTCCTTCTGCACATTCAACCCGATGGGCAGCACGCCGATGATGGCCACGAGCGCAAAGCCGATGATGGCCAGGCACAGCGCGATCTCAATCATGGTAAAAGCGGAGCGGGCATTGGCGATGGCCGATTGGCGATTGCCGATTTTTGGAAAACCAGCCGCCGCCGACTTCCCCGTCGGAAATCGGAAATCGGAAATCGGAAATCGGAAATGTTTCGACGGGGTTTTCATTTCACCTTCTGATGTTCCAGCCGGGCGCGGCCGGTGAACTTGTCTATGTGAATCAAATTGTAGGCGGTGCCCGGGCCGCTGTTGCCGGGCGGCTGTTCCTGGACGCTGGGAGCGTCGAAGACCGGCCGCCGGGTCGCTTTGTCGAACACCGGCGAAACGCTGCCGTGCGCCAGCGGAATGAATTCGCCGTCGGCATTCGGCAGGGCGGAGATCAGTTGCCCGGTGTAGTCAAAGGCGATGTAGGGCAGCGCCACGTAAGAACGGGTGCCAGGGGTGTAAGGTTTGGTCACGGCCAGCGGGAACGGAATGTTGGTGGCGGTGTTGAAGCCAGCTACCTGGAACGGTGCCCCGCCGTTCCCATCGGGAATAGTTGTGAACGCGTCCACAGCCAGATTGAATTTCCACTCCGCGATGAAGGCCTTGTCCGGCAGGGTTTGCCAGGAAGATAAATACTTGGCCGTGGGTTGACCCGGTTGATCCGCGATGCTGCGCAGGCTGACGAAGGCGAACCCGGTGAGTTGTTTTTCGAGGAGATTCGTGACGGCGTCCTTGTCGGCCTGGGTTAGATTAGCATTACCTCCGGAGCCATAGGCCGTATCCGCCCAAAAATTGGTCGGTGCGAACACCATATAGACCGTGGTGTGCTGGCTGATGGCAAGTTGTCGGGCGCGGGCCACACCATCCAGCATCATCCGCGTGGCCGCGAGCATGGCGTCGCCCTTGCGGAAGTTCAGCAAGGTAGGCCCGACCATGCCGGCGATGATCCCGATGATGGCGATGACCACCAGGAGTTCGATCAGCGTGAAGGCCGCTTGAATACGCCGCAGTTTCATGGGGTTATTTCCAACTGAGGACGTTGTCTTTGTTGGGTGGCTGGCTGGCATCTATTCCTGGCGCACTCAAAGGGTTTCTATCCATTTTTTTATCCGGGCCAAGTGACCAGACCATCACGCCACCATTAAAGCTATACTCGTCAGTAGCACCGGTGTTGTCGGCGGCGTTGACGAGTCCGTTATAGCCGTCCGGTTTACCGGCGGTAATTTGTGACACCGCCTTCCGTCGGTAAACTGCATCCATGCATTTCTCGTCGTAGTTCAAATCCATGGAGATGTAGTAGGGATTTCCCCACGGATCACGATAGACATAATTTTTATCCACTCCTGGCAATGGAGTTCCACCGGTGGCCGGGTCATAGCCAGATATTGGGAATGAAGCTTTGATACTCTGCGGGTTTTTCTGATGATTCCAGTTGGGATTAGGCAACGCACCGATGAAGCCATCCGGAATATCCATCAGAATAGCCATCACCTCTGAATTCGGAGCGTCATATTGCACTAGGGTCTGGGTCTGGTTCACCGTGAATGCGCCATCAAAATAAGTGAAGTCCTCCTTCCGTTTCGCCGCTTCGATCATGGCGTTGGTCGAACAAGGATAACGACTGTAGGTAGAGTGGTAAGATTGAATAGCCCCGACCAGCAGCGTGATTTCCTGTTTGGCCTTGCTCACCTTCACCTTTTCCTTTGCGATAATCAGCACGGGCAACAGCATGGCTGCCAGGATGGCGATGATGGCGATGACGACGAGCAGTTCCACCAGCGTGAAGGCGCGGATCAGGAACTTCGTATGAGGGGATGGATGGTTCATAATTGTTGAGTGGCGGTTTGGGGAAAGTGAAAGCCTCGGAACGGTGAAAACGGCAGGAACCCGCGCCGATCCAGGCAGCCGGACGCCAGCCGGACATGGACACGCATCGTCCAGACATCATCCTGCCAGACGAGCGGGATCGCCTGCCGGCAGTTCAGATTTGTTCGGATGCGTTTCATGGTCAAAGCGGGCGGGCGATAATCAAGGCTTGTTGCTCCAGTTACTGACGCGGTTGGTCTTGCCGGCGATCACCAAGTCCACCCACAGATCGTAGGAGTTGACATTGTTGGGCGGCTTGGTGGACACGTAGCGCCACGGATTCAGCCCGGCCGGATCGCTGCCAACCACCGGATAGTTCGCAGGTTCATCCACCCGAACAGCAGAGGACAGCACTTTGATGTTGGGCAGCAGGGCCGCACGCGGAGCGCCGCTTTGCCCGGGTTTCAAGTCCGGAAGAAAATTTTGCGCGGCGGCTTTTTCATCATCCCCTTTGGCGCTGGCGGAGGAATTTACGAAACCGGTGAGTGCCAGATTGGAATAAAAGCCGGAAAACTCAGAAGCTTTAATTTCGCCGCTGCCATCGAGAGTTTTGTAATCTCCCGTGCCGGAACGAATAGTGCCTTTCAATTCAAAGAACAGCGGATTGATCAGCGCGCTGTTCGGATTGTCCGGCGGATAGGTCCCGCGCTTGGCCTTGTAGGCTTCGATGGCGGTCTCAAGCTGCGCCAGCTCGGCCTGGGCGAGTTTGACTTTTTGATTCTTTTTAATCGAGCCGAAGGCGGGGAAAATCAAGGCCGCCAGAATGGCAATCACCGCAATCACCACGAGCAGTTCAATGAGCGTGAAAGCGGCGGCGCGCCGCGTCGGAGTTTGGTTTTGATTCTTCATAGGTTGCCGGGTTTAGCGTTCGCGCAGTTCTTCTTCCATCCGTTCACTGAGCCATTGTTTGATCATGCTCTGGTAATTCAAATAGCGTGAGCGGGCCAGTCGTTTGATGCGCGCCAACATCCGCGGGTCAATGCGGAGCGTGATGTTGACGGACTCCGCCGAGTCGCCGCCCAAGCCCGCGATGGAACCTTCCAACAGCCGGAGGTCGGGCTTGGTCTCCGCCCAGAAACTCGCCTCGGCCTCTTCGCTGTCGAAGATGGGCACTTCTTCCCAACTGGCAATGGCACGCATGTTCGGTTCATTTTCAGGACGCTTTTGCGCAAACGAGTTTTCATCAGGGCGTCAAAGTCTGATCCACTTTGCGCTGGTAAAAGAACCGTTCCTCCGGCTCAAACAACCGCGCATAAATGACGCGGATTTGTTTGCCATTGGTGCGATAGACACTGAACACACCCACGCTGCCGGCTGACATGCCCAGGTTAAAAAACCGGGCCTGCACGGAAAACCGGGGTGAATCAGGCAACACCCGCAAGGCAAACGGGTCTTCAAACGATTCTTCTATCTCTCGTTGCGTCAAAGAACTGTCCAGACTGACCGGCGTATTGTTCCAATCAAACTCCATAAAAGAGCCAATTGAATCCGAAACGCCAGTGCAATGTCCATACAATGTATTTACACATGAGCATTGTCAACCGTCAACAAGGTTTTTCGAAAATCATTAAAAAATGTGGCCACCAGGAGTTCCTGGTGGCCAAGAAGATTTCGTTCACAGACCGTTATTTCTCGCCCTTGGCACCTTCGTCACCACCCATGCTGTCCATCAGCGCGATCAACGGCAGAAACATGGCGATGACGATGCTGCCAACCACCACGGCCAGGAAGACAATCATGATGGGTTCCAGCAAGGAAGTCATGGCTGCAACCGCGTTATCCACTTCTTCGTCGAAGTTGTCTGCAATCTTCAAAAGCATTTCCGGCATCGCGCCCGTCTGCTCGCCGACGTCCACCATGCTGATGACCATGGGCGGAAAAACGCCCGAGGCTTCGAGCGGCGCCGTGATGGTCTCGCCCTCTTTCACACTGTCATGAACTGCGGCCACCGCGTTGCTGATGACGACATTGCCGGCGGTTTCCTTGACGATGGTCAATGCCTGAAGAATCGGTACACCGCTGCTGACCAGCGTGCCAAGCGTGCGGGTGAACCGGGAGATGGCCACCTTCGTGACCACCGGCCCCACAACGGGCATCTTTAATTTGGCTTTGTCAAAGACAAGCCGGCCAAACTTGGTTTTGACGAACATCGAAAAAGCCACGCACACCGCGATCACCCCGATTGTCGTCCAACCGATGTGGTTTACAATGCCGTCGCTGATATCCATGACAAACGTGGTGAAGGCTGGCAACGGCTTGCCGTTGCCCAGGCCGGCGAAGACTTCCTTGAATTTCGGAATCACCAGCGTCATCAAAACACCCATGATGGCCGTGGCCACGACGAGCACGGCCACGGGATAAAACATCGCCGCGACGACCTTGCCTTTGATCTTCTGGGCTTTTTCCATGAACTCGGAAAGACGTTGCAGCACGACTTCCAGCACACCGCCCAGTTCGCCGGCCTTGACCATGTTCACAAACAGGCGGTTGAAAACTTTCGGATGTTGCGCCAGCCCCTCAGAAAATGTACTGCCCCCTTCGATGGACAAAGCGACTTCGCCGATGATTTTTTTGAGCGTCGGATTCCGCTCCTGTTTCTCCAGCACGCGCAGACCGCGCAGCAGCGGGAGACCGGCATCCACCAGCGTGGCGAGCTGCCGCGTAAACGCCGTCAGCACCTTGGATTTCACCCCGCCGCCGAGGCCGGGAATTTTGATGTTGATGTTTCCGCCACCCTTCTTTTTGCCACCGGCCTTCCTGGGCGCCGCTTTTGATTTCGGATCGGCCTTCTCCTTGGCCTTGTCAATCTCGACAATTTTGGTGGGAAACAACCCCATCTCTTTCACGCGCGTGATGGCCTCGTTCTGGGTGGCGACTTCCAAGGTGCCCTTGGTTTCCTTCCCTTTTTGATCCATCGCCACGTAATTGTATTTCGGCATAACGATCCTTAAAAAATTTGGGTCAGGTATATTTTACGATTTCTTCGATAGTAGTATCACCGTCAAAGATGCTCCGCAAGCCATCCTCCCGCAGCGTCACCATGCCCAGTTCAACGGCCCGCTGCCGCACGACCACCGTCGGCGCGCGCTCATTGATCAAGGCGCGGATGGCATCGCCAACGATGAGCAGCTCGTAAATTCCCTTGCGGCCTTTGTAGCCTGTGTCGTTGCAGTTGGAGCAGCCGCGGCCATAATGGAAAACCTTGTCGCCCAGATCGTGCGGCGAAAGATTGAGCAGCGAGAGCTGGTTTTCGGTCGGCTCAAACGAAGTCCGGCAATTTTGACAGACCTTGCGCACCAGCCGCTGGCCGAGCACACCCATCAACGTGGACGAGATCAAAAACGGTTCCACGCCCATGTCCACGAGCCGCGTCACTGCGCCGGGCGAGTCGTTCGTATGCAGCGTGCTCAAGACCAGATGCCCCGTCAGCGAGGCCTGGATGGAAATCTGCGCCGTCTCGATGTCGCGCATTTCCCCCACCATGATGATGTCCGGGTCTTGCCGCAGGAACGAGCGCAGCGCCTTGCTGAACGTCATGCCCACGCCTTCATTGATGGCCACCTGCATGATGCCTTCGATGTCGAATTCGACGGGATCCTCCGCCGTGAGCAGCTTGGTATCAATCGTGTTCACCCGGCGCAAACAGGAATAAAGCGTGGTCGTTTTGCCGCAACCGGTCGGCCCGGTCACAACGAAAATTCCGTTCGGCCGCTGAATCACTTCCGACGTGAACTCATACACGTACTTCGGCATCCCCAGCGTTTCCAGATCAAGGCTCGTCGCCGAGCGGTCCAGCACGCGCAACACGACCGACTCGCCAAACGCCGTCGGCAAAGTGGAAACGCGCAAGTCCACCGAGCGTTCGCCCAGCGGCATGTGGATGCGCCCGTCCTGCGGCATCCGGGATTCCGAGATGTTCAGGTTCGCCATGATCTTGATGCGCGACACCACCGGTATGGCCAGATGCTTGGGCGGCGGGGCCATCTCGTAGAGCGCGCCGTCCACGCGGTAGCGGATGCGGAACTCCGTTTCAA
>JAYWBR010000023.1:0-2716 GCA_043781315.1 Verrucomicrobiota bacterium
TCGGAGCGGGGGATGAAGTCCTGTTGACCGGCTTCACCTGCGCCGTCATGTCCAATGCCGTCTGGCGCACCGGGGCCACCCCGCGTTATGCCGACATCAGCGGGGAGACCTTGGGGACCGATCCGGCCGATGTCCTCCGCAAACTCAATTCTCGCAGCCGGATGATCGTGGTGCAGCACACCTTCGGATTGCCTTGCCAGATCGAAGCGCTGACGGCCATCGCCCGGGAACGTCACCTCCCACTCATTGAGGATTGCGCGCTCACGCTGGGATCGCAACGGAACGGGCAGACGATGGGTCTTCACGGAGACGCCGCGATTTTTTCCACCGACCACAGCAAGCCCTTGAACACGCTGATCGGCGGCCTGCTGGTCACGCGCAACCGCGAACTGGCCGCCAAGGTTCGCGCCATCCAGCAAGCGGCGCCGCCATTGGGGGCGGCCCAGCAACGCCGCCTCTGGCGAAGGCTGCTGCTGGAAAGAAAATATTTCAAGCCGTCCGCATTCGGCCGGGGCCGGGCGGTCGCGGCCGCCGCCAATGTGCCGCGTAAACTGCGCGAACGGTTTTCCCGCCGGGACGAACCGGTGTTCCTTGATGCTGATTTCAAACCGCGGCTCAAGCCCGATGCCTATCCGTATCCGGCGCGGCTGCCGGCTTTTCTGGCGCAGGTGGGCTTGTTTGAACTGGCCCGGTGGCCGGGCGTTGCCACGCACCGGCGTTCCGTAATAGGCAGATTATTGGAAGCCGCGCCAGCCAGTGTGCGGTCCTTGATACCGTCCGGGTATTTTGATCCCCGCAACGAGGTGGTTCCCCTGCGGCTCGCTTACGAGCATCCACAGGCGGCGGAAATCGAACGGCGCATGCGGGCGGCGGTTGACTTGGATTATGTATGGTTCCGCGAGCCGGTGGTATTTGCCACGCAGGGGCCGGCAAGTTTTAATTACCAGCCTGGAGAATGTCCGGTCGCTGAACGGATTGGCCGCCACATCATCAACTGGCCGTGCGACGTCCCCGAGTCAGATATGCCAAGATTCATTGAGCTTTTTGCCGAATGTCATAAAGGATTGTGAGCTTTACCAATGGATGAGTTGCACCCAGATAAAGCATCGCCACCGTTCACGCAGCTTTTTTTCGGAACACTGCCAACAACTCATCGGATCGGCCGCTGCGAGCGAGAGACTTGTGCAGCGGCGTCAGGAAGGGAGACTCGATCCGCTCGATCAGTTTGAAAATCGCATCCCGTTTTCCGGGCCGGCGCGGGCCGGCCGGGACGGCGGGCTTTGTGGGTTGCGCCGTCGAGGCCCCTGTGCGCGCGGCTTTCCGCATGTGATATAGCTCGGAAAGAATACCGCGGGACGTGCTCCAATAGCGGCCCGTGGTTTTGATGGCAACCAATTCCAGGCCGTGTTGCGCGCCCAGAAGTTCCGCCGCGCGAAAGCTGAGAAACAAATTGTGCTCGTCCGGGGTCGCCCCGGTCCAGAACTGCCGGAGCAGTTTGAAGAGCGTCGCGTCGGCGTTGGGCGTCAGCAAAATGCTAAGCCCGCCGGGTGCTAGCAGTTCGGCTGCTTTCCGGAAATAGCCTTGAATGTCCCGCAGATGTTCGACGACATGCGTCGAAAGCACGACGCCGAATTGGGCGCTGGACTTGAAATCTTCAAAGGGAACACTGTGGATGGTCAGTCCGCGTGCCCGGCTGGCAGCCACCCCGGCCTGGAGGAGTTCGATGCCTTCGACAGTAAATCCAGCCTCGGCCATGAGTTCAAGCATGTGGCCATACGAGGAGCCGACCTCCAGCAATCTCCGATTTGG
The DNA here is from genome assembly GCA_043781315.1 of Verrucomicrobiota bacterium. Lineage (GTDB taxonomy): Bacteria > Verrucomicrobiota > Verrucomicrobiia > Limisphaerales > CAIQOK01 > CAIQOK01. Next base: position 1,810 of record JAYWBR010000023.1, read on the forward strand.
CACCGTCTGCAGATCTACCGCTGCTTGAATATTCGTAAGGTGGTGCTGGTATTTCACCCGATCCATCACCCGCACGCATTCCACGTAGGCGGGCTGCTGGTAGTGATCCACATATTCGGCATCGGCGGTTCGCAACGGTGGATCAATCCAGACAAAACCACAGGCGGAGCACCGCCATGCCTTGCAGTTAAGACGGCTTAACCGATAAAAAACTTTCGCCGGCGAACGACAAACGGGACAAAGCAGGAGAGCGGCTGAAGTTGAATCGCCAGTGCCCGGCCGGGAAGGGAGCGGGGGATTTTTCATGGCTCGACGGGCTGTTGGCACTTATGCATCACCGGCTTCCTATATGGGGGCAAGGCGGTCACTGTCAAGCGCTGGCGCAGGCGGATGCAGAAAAACCGCCATTGTTTTCGAGACGTGTTGTTCGCTACATTGCCCCTGCGCCGCGCACCGAGTGTCCGTGCGCTGAAACAACCAAATGCACGGCCGGCCATTATCCGCACCAGAGCAACAGTTTTTTGAACGGCTTTTCGACCAGCTCAAGACGGCCTCCGTTCCGTGCCTCCTGCTGCGCAACTACGAATCGTTTCCCGGGCAAATCGGCCACGATCTGGATGTTTTTTTTCGACGCGTGGATTTGCTACGGGCCGTCATAGTTTTCCGTGAGGTCTTGCGTCAGTCGGGCGGCGAACTGCTGCACGTCCACGAGCGTGATTATGTCACCTGCATTTGGTTCAAAGTTTCTTGTGATAATACAACCGCGCCCCTCCACCTGGATTTTTATCACGGCGCGTACACCTGGCACAGCCTGCCGTACATCAGCGAAACCGAATTGCTTTCCGCGCGGCGTCCCGCCGGAAATTTTCAAGCGGCCCGGCCGGCGCACGAGGCGTTGAATCTTTTC
>JAYWBR010000024.1:0-8320 GCA_043781315.1 Verrucomicrobiota bacterium
TAGGGCGTGGCAGTTGGCAGCGGATCGAACCCTTGTGAAAAGGGGCAGTAATCGTAGTGCTTCGCCGCAAAGCCGGCTGCAAGCCGGCGCTCCCGCCGACAACCGCGCCCGGGTCAGTCCTGGTCCTGCTACCCTCACCCGACTTTAATCACACCCTGGCTTGTCAGTGTTCTCCGCCCACTTGAAATTGCCCGGCCAGCTTGCGGCGCGAGTTTTTCCATTCCCTAGCCCGCCCGCGAGTTGCTAACTTGCCGGCGATGAATCACGACGAACCCTCGCCCGCTTCACGTTTCACACACCAAACTTCCCGGCGCGGCTTTTGGGCGCTCATCGTCACGCAGTTCCAAGGTGCGTTCAGCGACAACGTGCTCAAGAACCTCGTCGTGTTCGTCGCCCTCTTTGGCACCGGCATGACCCTCGCCGCAAAGAACAGCTACGGCGAATGGATCGGCGCGCTCTTCGCCCTGCCCTTCATTTTGTTTTCCATGACCGGCGGTTTTCTGGCCGACCGGTTCTCCAAGCGCTCGGTGATGCTTGGGGTCAAAGTTTTCGAACTGCTGATCATGAGCCTCGTCTTCGTCGGACTGTGGTCGTGGAACACAAACCTGCTGCTGGCCAGCGTCTTTCTCATGGGCACGCACAGCGCCATTTTCGGACCTTCCAAGTACGGCTCGCTGCCGGAATTGCTGCCGGAGAAACGCCTCTCCTGGGGCAACGGCCTGCTGGAACTCGGCACCTTCATGGCCATCATCCTCGGCACGGTGGCCGCAGCGGTGATGTCGCAACAATTTCACGGACGCCACTGGCTTTCCGGTTTGATTCTCGTTGCGCTCGCCGTCGCCGGATTCTTCGCCTGCCTGGGCATCACCAAGGTGCCGGCGGCGAATCCACGGAAAGAATTTCGCCCGAACTTTCTCGCCGAAGTTTGGAAACAGGTGGCCGCCACGCGCGGCGACCGCCCGCTCTGGCTCGCGCTACTGGGCAACACCTATTTTAATTTCCTCGGGATGCTGCTGCTGTTGAATCTTTTTTTCTATGGATCGGAAACCCTGCACGTCACCGAAACGCACATCGGCCTGCTGAACGTGGCGCTGGCGTTGGGCATCGGCCTGGGCAGCGTGGCGGCCGGTTATCTCTCCGGCGGCAAAATCGAATACGGCCTGGTGCCGCTGGGCGCATGCGGTCTCGCGCTCTGCTCGGTGTGGCTCGGCAACTGGCCGGTGGGTTTGACCGGATCGTTCGTGCTGCTTGCGGCGCTGGGATTTTCCGGCGGCTTTTTCATCGTGCCCATCGCGGCCCTGCTGCAACACCGGCCCGCGCGCGAAAACAAAGGCGAGATGCAGGCCGTCGCCAACTGGTGTTCCTTTGTCGGTGTGTTCCTCGCGTCCGGCGCGCATTGGCTGCTGGCGCAGAAATTTCAGCTTTCACCGCGGGGTATTTTTCTCGTGGGCGGCGTGCTCACTTTCGTCAGCGCGCTTTACGTCATGGTGCTCCTGCCCGACGCGCTGCTGCGTTTCGCGCTGTGGGCGTTGACGCGAACCGTCTATCGCATCCGCGTCGTGGGCCGGGACAACATTCCCGCGAAAGGCGGCGCGCTGTTCGTCTGCAATCATGTTTCGTTTGTGGACGCCCTGCTGCTGCTCGCCTCCACCGACCGACAGGTGCGCTTCATCATGTTCAAAGGGATTTACGAGCAGCCGTGGATCAAACCGTTCGCGAAAATTCTCGGCGTCATTCCCATCTCTTCCGATCAACGTCCGCGCGAGCTGCTCAAGTCGCTGCAAATCGCCAGTGAATCCATCCGCGCCGGCGAAGTTGTCTGCATTTTTCCCGAAGGCCAGATCACGCGCCTTGGGCACCTGCTGCCGTTTCGACGCGGCTTCGAGCGCATCATGAAAGGCCTCGAGGCACCGATCATTCCCATCGCGCTCGACGGCGTGTGGGGCAGCGTCTTCAGTTTCAATCAGGGCCGCTTCCTCTGGAAATTTCCGCGGCGCTGGCCGTATCCGATCACCGTGAGTTACGGCGCGCCGTTGCCGCCGACTGCCACGCCGTTTGAAGTGCGGCAGGTTGTGTCGGAACTGCTGGCCGAAACGTGGGTTCATCGCAAGGGCGGGATGAAAACGTTGCACCGCGCCTTCATCAAGACGGCGCGACGCCATCCGCTGCGCTTCGCAATGGCGGACGGGCAACACAAAAAAGTAAATTTTGCCGAGGCGTTGATGCAGACAATTTTTCTGGCGCGACGGTTGAAGAAAGTCTGGGATCGTGGTGGCACGGGCGGCCCGCCCGTTCGACGCGGCCCGGAAACAGGACACATCCCGGATTCGAACGGGCGGGACGCCCGTGCCACTATGGAAATGGTGGGGATACTTCTACCGCCCAGCGTGCCGGGAGCCTTGGTGAATTTCGCGGCGATGCTGCTGGGAAAAGTGCCGGTGAACTTGAACTACACGATCTCCGAAGAAGCCCTCGCCTCCTGCATCCGTCAGTGCCAGATCAAAACCGTCATCTCGTCGAGAGGCTTTCTGGACAAGGTGAAAATCAAGGTCTCGGGCGAAGTCGTGTTTCTCGAAGACGTGGTGGCAAACCCCGGCATCGGCGAAAAAATCCTGGCCGTGCTAGCGGCGACCGTGCTGCCCGGCGCGTTGCTGGAACGCTCTTTCGGGCAGGCAAACAAAGTCAAACTGGACGATTTGGCGACAGTCATTTTTTCGAGCGGCAGCACCGGCGAACCCAAAGGCGTAATGCTGTCGCACTACAACATCGGTGCGAACATCGAGCAGCTTGAGCAGGTTTTTGGATTGGATCGCCGTGATGCTTTCCTGGGGATTCTGCCGTTCTTCCATTCGTTTGGCTTCACCGGAACGCTGTGTCTGCCGGCGATGCTCGGCGTCGGCGTGGTCTATCATCCCAATCCGCTTGATGCGAAAACCATCGGCCCGCTCGTGCGCGAATACTCCGTCACGTTCCTGCTCGCGACGCCGACGTTCGCGCAATTTTACATGCGCGGCTGCGCGCCGGAAGATTTTGGCAGCCTGCGCGTGGTGATGACCGCTGCGGAAAAATTACCCGACCGGCTCGCCACTGCGTTCGAGGAACACTTCGGCATCCGGCCGCTGGAAGGCTACGGCTGCACGGAATGTTCGCCCTGCGTGGCCGTGAACAGCCACGACTTCCGCGCGGCGGGCTTCCGGCAGATCGGTGCCAAGCGCGGCAAGATCGGGCATCCGCTGCCCGGCGTAAGCGTGAAAATCGTGGACCCGGAAACGCACGCGCCGCTCCCCATCGGCCAGCCCGGCCTGATGCTGGTGCGCGGGCCGAACGTGATGCAGGGCTATCTGGGCAGGCCGGAAAAAACGGCGGAGGTTTTGGTAGCGGCAGGCATCCTGCCTGCCGTAGAGCCGGGCTTCCAGCCCGGCGGAAAAAACGTCGCGACTGCGGACGGCGTAAAAGTTTCTGAAACCGCTCCCATTTCGAACGCCAGTCCGAGCGGCAGGATGCCGCCCTCCACGTCAGGCGGGACGCCTGACGCCACGGCGCAACGCTGGTACATCACCGGCGACATCGCGGCGATTGACGAGGACGGCTTCCTGCAAATCACCGACCGTCTGAGCCGCTTCAGCAAGATCGGCGGCGAAATGGTGCCGCATATCAAGGTTGAGGAAAAATTGCACGAACTCGCGGGCAGCACGGAACAAACCTTTGTGGTCGCGGCGGTGCCGGATGAAAAGAAAGGTGAACGCCTCGTCGTGCTGCACAAGCTTGCGGACGACAAACTCCAGCCGTGTCTGGAAAAGCTTTCCCAATGCGATCTGCCGAACTTATGGAAGCCGCGTGCTGAACAATTTTTCCGCGTGGAAAGTTTTCCGTTGCTCGGCACGGGTAAGCTGGATTTGCGGAAGGTGAAGGAAATGGCGACAGGGTTTTCAACTGCGGATGGGAAAGGATGAACGCGGATTTGAGCGCGGCAACGTGGTGGGCGTGGTGTCGGCCAAGGTGCTTGCGCACGGCCACCATGCGGCGGCGGCGCTGGCGTCGAGCGGGGCGTTGCCGGAGAATGTGAATTACGCGGTCAAGAGCGGTTATCTCCTGAGCTTTCTGGAAGTCTTTGCCGACGGCCAATTGAAACTCAACGAGGCGAACACCAAAGAAATTAAATTTGAGGAGGTCGTGGAGAAGGCGAAGCAGGCGGCGGTGTTGGTGCTGGTTTACTGAAGCGGCGTAGCGGCGACTCGGCAGAGCGCCGCAAACTAAATAAATCCGGCGGTCTGCCGACGCGCCGCTACGGCGGAAGATTTTTCTGTGCCTTCTTTCGTGTGTTTGGGGTGTTTCGTGGTTGAACTCCCTTTCCCCCACCTCACCCCGACCCTCTCCCCTCCCTCGGCGGGAGCGGAGAGGGAGAAGTATCGTCCAAATCTTGGGATTGGTGTTTTCTTTGAACCCCTGACGGACGCGCGTTGTTCAAATGCGGCGGCTCCCAATCTCTTTGCCATTGCGCCGGGGGTTTTCTAAAGTCCCGGCATGGTCACACTTGAATCCTGTGCGTTGTTCCGGCAGCTCAGCCCGCCGGAGCTGGCGGCCTTGCGCCGGATCACGCAGGAAAAAAACTTCCCGGCCGGCCGGGAAGTTTTCAAAGAGGGGGATCATGGCGACGGCTTTTATCTCGTGCAGTCGGGCCGCGTGGAAATCTCCGCCGCCGTCACGCAAAATTCCCGCAGCATCCTGTCACAGGTGGAACCCGGCGAGGCGTTTGGCGAGATGGCCGTGCTGGAAGCCAAGCCGCGTTCCGCCACTGCCACCGCGCTGGTGGACAGCACGGTGTATTTCATCCCGCGCGAACCGCTGCTGGAACTGCTTGATCATTCGCCGGGCTTTGCGCTGGAGCTGCTGCGCGACAGCAGCCGGCGACTCCGTGAATTTGATCTGCGTCATGTCCAGGAAATTCTCCAGGCCGAGCGGCTCGCCGTCATCGGGCGTTTCGCCCGGGCGATTGTCCACGATCTGAAAAATCCGCTGAACATCATCGGCCTGACGGCGGAACTGGCCGCCCTGGAAAACACCACGCCCGTCGTCCGCCAAAAATCCGTCGCCACCATCCGCACGCAGGTGGACCGCATCACCGAAATGGTGGGTGACATTCTGGACTTCACCCAGGGCGCGCGGGTGGAAACCATTTTTGGCCACCTGGACTACGCCCGCTTCGCGAAGCAGATCGTCGAAGAGATCCGGCCGGAAGTGGAACTGCGCCACGCGCAGATCGAGATTGCCGGCGCTTTGTCGGCGGTGAAACTGCCGCTGGATCCCAAGCGCCTCCGCCGCGTGTTTTACAACCTCATCCACAATGCCACCGACGCCATGCCAGCCGGGGGCAAGGTCACTGTGCGCTTTCAGCAAAGCGCCGGCGAACTGGTCACGGAAATCGCCGACACCGGCCCGGGCATCGCGCCGGAGATCGCCGGAAAACTGTTCCAGGCCTTCGCCACGTTCGGCAAGGAACACGGCACCGGGCTGGGGCTTTCCATCTGCAAAAAAATTATCGAGGACCATCACGGCCGCATCTGGGCGCGCAATGAGCCAGGCCAGGGAGCGGTGTTCGCGTTTGCGCTGCCGTTGGGGAACGTGAGGCGTGAGGCGTGAAACGTGAAATGAAACACACCCTGTCGTCACCCGTCCGGATTTTGCGGCGCGTTATCACGTTTCACGTTTCACGCCTCACGTTTCAATTTCCATGAACCGCATCCACCTGCTCCCCGACCATGTCGCCAACCAGATCGCCGCCGGCGAAGTGGTGGAGCGCCCCGCCAGCGTCGTGAAGGAACTCGTGGAAAACTCTCTCGACGCCCAGGCCACGCGTGTCACCGTGGAAATCCAGGCCGGGGGCCGGAGCCTGATCCGCGTGACGGACGACGGCTTCGGCATGAGCCGTGACGACGCGCTGCTGTGCTTGGAACGCCACGCCACCAGCAAGATCAAGCAGGCGGAAGATTTGAGCGCCATTGCCACGATGGGTTTTCGCGGCGAGGCCTTGCCCAGCATCGCCAGCGTCAGCCGCTTCACGCTGACGACGCGCGAACGGGAAAGCGATTCGCCGGAAGGCACGCAGATCATCATCGCCGGCGGAAAAATCACCGAGGTCAAAGCCGCCGGCAGCGCGCACGGCACGAGCCTTGAAGTGCGGCAGCTTTTTTTCAACCTGCCCGCCCGCCGGAAATTTTTGCGCGCCGAGGAGACCGAGGCGGCGCACATCCAGCATTACCTCACGCTGGCCGCGCTCGCATATCCTGAGGTCGCTTTCACGTTTGTCAAAGACGGCCGCACCGTCTGGCAACTGCCCGCGCACAAATCCGGCGGCGAAATTCCCGCCCGCCTGCCCGCGCTGCAGGAACGCCTCCGCGCGCTCATGGGCAACACGAAATTGATCCCGGTCAATTTCTCCGCCGCGCTTACATCAGATGCGCCGCCCGAAGAAACCCCGAGCTTTGAGACGGCCCAGCCCGAGCAGCCGGATTCGTCATTCGTCATTCGTCATTCGTCATTCCGTCTGTGGGGTTTCATGGGTTCGCCCGGCGTTTCGCGCGGCACGCGTGAAGATCAGCACGTTTTTGTGAACCGGCGACCGGTGGAAAATCGCGGGCTGAATTTCGCGCTGATGGAGGGCTATCACACCGCGCTGATGAAAGGCCGCTACCCGGTGTGCTGTCTCTTTCTGGAAATTGATCCCGCCGCCGTGGATGTGAACATCCATCCCGCGAAACGCGAGGTGAGATTTCATCGCGAGGGCGAAGTGCGGCGGCTCGTGGCGCAGGCGGTGCGGGAAACGTTGCTCGCGTTTCACACGATGGAAACCGCACCGCCCAAAGTCCAAAGTCCAAAGTCCACAGACGACGTCATGGGGCGGACGTTCGCGGTCAAACCCGCGCCGGAATTTTCCACGCCGTCGCTGCCGGAGTTTCCGCTGCCGATAAAACCAATTCCTGAATGGCCGACTTATCCAGTCGAACAGCCGCCGCTGAAAATGGGTTTTAGTTCGTCCGCCACGGCCCCGGTTTCACCCGCCGCCGAATCCGCGCTCACGCCTCACGTTTCACGTTTCACGCCTCTATCTTCCACTTTCCATTCTCCATCCTCGCCCGTGCCTTTATTGAGCGTCCCCCTGCGCCTCGTCGGCGTTGTGGGGAAATTATACGTCGTGCTGGAATCGGATCGCGGCCTGGTGCTGCTGGACCAGCACGCGGCGCACGAGCGGATTTTATTCGAGCAGATGTTGAACCGCCTCGAACAAAAACAGTCGGCGGACTCACAGAAGCTCTTGCTGCCGGAAACCGTCGAGCTGTCCGCGCGTGATGCCAATTTTCTGCGCGGACAACTGACGGTGCTCACGCGGCTGGGCGTGGGCTTGAGTGAATTTGGCGAGCGCACGTTTCTGCTCGATGCGCTGCCCCCATTCGTGAAGGCGGGCGATCCGCGCCGGTTTGTGCTGGAACTGGTGGATGAACTCAAGGCCGTGGGTCAGGAGGTGAACTCCCTCCGGCTCGGCGAACATGTGGTGGCCAAAACCGTCTGCCGCCACGCGGTGAAGGCGAACGACCCGCTCGCCGGCCGCGAACTGGAAAACCTGGTCGAAGATTTGCGCCGCTGCGCGATGCCCTACACCTGTCCGCACGGACGGCCCACGTTGATCGAGATGAATTATCGCGAGCTGGAAAAGAAGTTTGGGCGGACGGCGTAATTTGCCGGCTTCGGCCCCGGTGGGTTCATTCAATTGAAAACTGAATTCATTGTGGGTATTACCCTGTAAAAACGTTGTGGATTGGCTGGATTGAAAGCGTTGATGCTCGTATCAATCCAGCAACGGTGTTCAGTGTGCAAGGGTTGTTGTGTCGTTTGAAGGGTAAGGTTTGTCATCGTCGCCCAATTCGATGTCAAAAGATTAGGAGTTGATTGAATGCGGTACGTGTAGCCCGGAACTCCATCAATCTTGACGCCAGGGTACATGCCGATCTCGGTGCCGGATGGATTGACGACAACCTGTGCAGTTACGTTGGTGACACTGCCAAACGGACTCCGACAAGACCACAAAGTAAAAACCAGCGTTCGTGAATTGAATGCTGGGGATGTTAAGCGCCTCGTTGGTTCCCTCAAAAATTGCCACACCATCCGAGGAAAAAAATCTGAAAAGCTGACATGCCGCTGCTGACCACCAAAGACCTTGCCGCCGAAATGCTCCTGCACCCGCGCACGGTCAAGCGTTGGTGGCGGCGGCTCGACGTTCCGCCCGATGCGTGCAATGGCAACGGCTGTCACCGCTGGACGGAAG
>JAYWBR010000025.1:0-2710 GCA_043781315.1 Verrucomicrobiota bacterium
TCATCGGTACCCTTCGCGGAATTCAGCAAGTCACAATACGCCTCGTAGGAATCGAGATTCAACGCGCGCAACCGCTTGGCGAGCCGCCCGCTGACCAGCGCCTGCTTGTCGTCCCCGAGCCGGATGCGGCTGTGCTCATAGACCTTGTCCGCGATGAAGCGATACGACTCGCGGGAGATTGGCTGGGGTTCAAGGATGGAAGGCATAGGGAGCGATCAGACTGGCGGAAAATTTTTTGGCGAGCGGGCGGGCCACATGCAACCAATGGCCGGCGCGTTTGAGCAGGCGGCCGGCGGCTTTGAACGGGTGGTGAACCGGCGCGTTGCTGGTGTGAGGATCCTTTGCTGATGCGGCCACACTCACGCTGGGCCACAAACTCAGGGCGGCGAGGAGCAGGCCGAGTGTTCTCATCCGGGCTGGATTAACAACCCGCGCGTGCGTCCCGCCAGCGATGCCTGCCCTGGTGTGCATGTGTTTCAATTGATTTATATCGGCGGGATTTAGAAATCCTTGAAGCTTCCGGTGTGACTTTCTCCGCCCAGGTCCGGCATGGGAATGTCGAAGTCATCGGCGGCCGGAGCGGCGGGCGGCGCCACCGTGAGGGAAGTCTTGCGGGCAACGGGTTTGGCCGCCTTGGTCGCCGCCTTCGGCTTGGTCGCCTTCACCGGCTGGGGCGCGGCGGGCGGCGCGGGTTTGTGCGCCGGAGCGCCGGAGGTCATGCCGATGACCACGGCCTCGAGTTCGGTGACGGCCTGCTGCAAGGTGCGCGCCTGGTTGTTCATCTCGCTGGCGGCGGCGGCGTTTTCCTCCGCGGCGGCGGCGTTGGACTGCGTGACCTTGTCCATCTGGCTGACGGCCATGTTGACTTCGCCCACGCCCTGGCTCTGTTCCTTGCTGGCGGCGGCGATCTCGGCGATGACCTCGTCGAGGGATTTGATCTGGGTGACGATGCCGTTGAACACCTGCTCGATGCTCTGGGCGGTGGCTTCGACTTCGGTGAGGCTCTTGACGACCTTGGCGCTGGCCACGCCGCCGAGTTCGCTGCGCTTGACGGCGGCCTCGATTTTTTCCGACGTGTCCTTGGCGGCCTGCGCGCTGCGTTGCGCGAGGGCGCGGACTTCATCGGCGACGACGGCGAAGCCCATGCCGGCCTCGCCGGCGCGGGCGGCTTCGACCGCCGCGTTCAACGCGAGGAGGTTGGTCTGGAACGCGATTTCATCAATGGTCTTGATGATCTTGGCGACCTGCTGGCTGGAGGTCTGCATTTCGCTGACGGCGGCTTGCATTTCGCCGACGGCGGATTTGATGGAGTTCAACGTGTGACTGAGTTCGCTGATGCGGTCCAGGCCGGCGTTTGCCGATTCGCGGGACTGGCGTCCAAGTGTCGCGGCGTTGGTGGCGTTTTCGGAATTGCGCTTGGTCATGCTGGAAATTTCTTCGAGCGACGCGCTCGTCTCTTCGAGCGACGCGGCCTGTTCGCTCGCGCCCTCGGCGACGGTCTGGCTGGAGGTGGAAAATTCCTCCGAGGCGTGGGCCACTTCATCGCCCACTGTCCGCATGGCAGAAATTCCGAGCGCCAACGGCCGCGAGATCGAGCGGCCGAGCCAGAGACCCATCGCGATCAGTCCCGCGATGCTGCCCAGGATGACGTAGCTGATGTGCCAGACCTGGCTGCTCATCGCGGCGAGCGCCTGGTGTTTCGGCACGCGCACCAGCACGCCCCATTTGAGGCCGGCAAAACCCAGCTCGCCATCGCACACGGCATAGCCGGCCACCTGGGTGCTGTGTTTTTGGGCGTCGTCCCCGACGCCGGCGCCGCCTTTGCCCGCGACCAGGTCACGCGCCGCCGCCACGCCGGCGTCCGCGAGATTGAGTTTGAGCAGGACGTTGGCATCGTGCTGGACGGCGTCCTTGCCGCCGTTGCCGGATGGGTTGTAATCCACGATGACGCGGCCGGTGTGGTCAATCAAAGTGAGGGCGGCTTCACTCAGGCCGTCCTGCTTGAACTGGGCGTAGCTGGTGGCAATGACTTCCTCGACGAGCGAAAAGTTGGCGCAGTTATGCCACACACCGATGATCTTGCCGCCGGCATTCTTGACCGGCGCGGAGAAGCCGAGCACGAGGCCGTCGCCGCCATAAACCTTTTTCACGTCCTCGTCCGCGTGAACGTCCTGCACAAAGGTGCCGTCCAGGATGTCGGTCTTGAGGAAATGGCCCGCGAGCGATTCCTTGAACCACTCGGCGTCCTTGAAATTTTTCTGGTAGAGCGCCGTGGTGTCAATCGCCTTGCCGGCGGGGTCGGCGTCGTTGACGGCGATGACCTTGCCGTCCAAATCCACGAGGTAGCTCAACAGATAGAAGCCGTAAAGATTGGCGTAACGGTTGGCGGCGGCGGCGATTTTATTTTTCGCGCTGCCGGTCTGGTACCAGGAATTCGTGTCGTTCACGGCGTCGTTCGCGCCGAACGCCTGCACGTCGCCGTAACGCTCGAAAAGGTTGCGGTCAATTTTCTCGCCGATGTTTTTCGCGATGACTTCGTACGAGCCGGCGATGTCGCCGGCCATGTGGTTGGCCGTGTGGATGGCGAGGAAGCCGATGACGAGGGCGGGCACGAGGCCCGTCACGACGATGGCGAGCGCGAGCTTTTTGGTCAGGGACAGTTGGTTGGTTGGTTTCATGGCAGGTGCAGGTTTGGGTTAAAAATCAAAAA
>JAYWBR010000026.1:0-8308 GCA_043781315.1 Verrucomicrobiota bacterium
ATGTTCGGCGTTCAATGTTCGGCGTTCGATGTTTCACAACTTTGCTTCGTTGTTAATTCTCCCGCGCGGATTTTTCATCACTCGCGATCAAGCCGTCGCGGATGCGGATGATCCGCCGCGCCTGGCGGGCCACGTCTTCCTCGTGCGTGACGACGATGATGGTGTTGCCGCGCGCGGACAACTGCTCGAACAGCGCCATGATGTCCGCACCGGTTTTGGAATCCAGATTACCGGTCGGTTCATCGGCGAGCAGGATCGAGGGCTTGTTCACAAGCGCCCGCGCAATCGCCACGCGCTGACGCTGGCCGCCGGACATTTCGTTCGGTTTGTGATGCACGCGATCCGCCAAACCCACGTCGGACAAGGCCTGCAACGCGACCTGCCGCCGCTCATCGGAACGGACGCCCGAATAAATCAGCGGCAACTCCACGTTCCGCAGCGCATCCGAACGCGGCAGCAGGTTGAACGTCTGGAAAATAAAGCCGATCTCACGGTTGCGAATTTCCGCAAGCTGATTGTCGTCCATCGCGGCGACCTGGTGGCCGTTGAGTTCGTACTGGCCGGACGTGGGCGTGTCGAGACAGCCGACCAGATTCATCAGCGTGGATTTGCCCGAGCCGGACGGCCCCATGATGGCGACGTATTCGCCGCGCTGGATTTCCACCGAGACTTCGCGCAAGGCGTGGACAGTCTCCGCGCCCATCTGGTAGCGGCGCGAAATTTTTTCTAAACGAATCAGGCTCACGGCGTCTTTTTCTCCGTCTCCTCGACAGGCTTGCCCTTCACGATTTTCTTGCCGTCCTCCAGGTCGCGGATCGCGCGGAAATTGCCGGAGACAATCTCCCGGCCTTCCTCGATGCCCTCGACGATCTCGTAATAGTTGTCATCGCCGATGCCGCGCTTCACCGGAACCATCTTGGCGTGGTCGCCCTCGACCGCGAACACGACCTCGATGTCCTTCGGCTTCTTCTCCACTTTCGCGGCGCCGGCGGGCGGGTTGGTGGCCGTGGTGGAAGCGGCGAGCGCATTCGTGCCGCTGCTGGCGGAATTCGTCTTGGCGTCTTTGGGGAGGCGCGTCGTTACGCTGGCAATGGGAACACACAGCACGTTCGTGCGGGAGCGAGTTTCAATTTCCGCGTTCACCGACATGCCCGGACGGAAGACCTCGGTTTCCTGGACGCGGATGCGGACTTCAAACTTCGTCGCGTCCTGGCTGCTGGATTGTAGCGCGGACTGACCAAGACCTTTCGCCGAGTTGGCGATCTCGGTGACGATGCCGGTGAACTTGCGGTCCTTGAAGGCGTCCACTTCGAGATGCGCGATCTGGCCGGGCTTCATCAGCACCACGTCCATTTCGCCGATGTCCACGCGGGCCTCCATTTCATTGAGGTTGGCGATGGTCATGATCTCCGTGCCCATGTTGAAAGAAGTGCCGAGCACGCGCTCGCCGAGCTGCGACTTGAGCCGCGACACCGTGCCGTCAATCGGCGCGAGGATCGTTGTCTTGCTCAGATCATCCGCGGCCTTGGCGAGGCCGAATTTGGCCTGGTCGCTTTGATGAATGGAATTTTCGTACTGGAGCTTGGCCACTTCATAAGCCGTTTTGAATTCCAGAAAAACCGAGTCGGACACCAGCTTGCGGTTGAACAATTCCTGGTTCCGCTTGAATTCCGCCTCGGCCTTGTCGAGCTGCGCCTGCGCGAGATCCTTGCTGCCCATCGCCGACTGGTAGCTGGCCTCGGCGGAATCGCGGCTGGCCTGGTAGTTGTCCGGCTTGATCTGCACGAGCAGGTCGCCCTTCTTGACATGATCGCCTTCCTTCACTGGCAGCCCGGTGATTTCGCCCGCGACTTCCGGGCTGATGACCACCTGCGTGACGGGTTGGATTTTGCCATTGGCCACGACGAGTTCGGTGAGGTTGCGGTGCGCGACCTTTTCCGTCTGCACGGTGATGATGACCTCCTTCTTTTTCAAAATGGCCGCGACCGTCAGGGCGATCAGCGCAAGCCCGATGACGGTGAAGATGATGATTTTTTTGCCTTTGTTGCTCTGTGACATAACGGTTGTAATTGCAGACAGCTTGCCGGCGGTTTCGTTCCAGGAAAATTACCGGCGGCTATTTCATCCCCCCGAGCGGACCGATCAAGGTGCCGAGGGAAATCAGGAACACCAGCAGGGCCAGCCAGTAGCCAACCACCAAAAAAAACGCCCGCGCAAACGGCACCCGGGCCAGCCGCGCCAGACCGACGGCCATGACGCCGAGGATCCAGAAGTCGAACACGTTCGCGGCGGCGAGCGCCAGATGCACCGGATTCTTCGGATTGAAATCCGGGACGGCCAGCGCCAGGCTGGGTGCGGATTCCTTGCCGAAATTCACCGTCAGCAGGAGCGCGACGACGCTTCCCAGCACGCTGATCATCGAGGCCAGCCCCGCCACCTCCACGGCTTTGAGGTAGCTGAATTTCTTTTTCCAAAAAATCAGCGCGAGCAGCCACAACACCAACGCCCACCAAAACACGCGGGCAAAACTCCCGGCCACCACCGCCACACAGCCTGCCGGCTGCGCCACTTTTTCAATGATGCCCACAAACTTGTCCGCCTCGGCCTGCGACATTTTGCCGGCCTTGACCATGCCGTCGTAAGTGCCGGCCGCTTGGTCGCGGAAATGTTGGACGAACGCCGGCTGCGCAAACTGGATGAGCACCGCCGCCACGCCCACGATGACGGCCAAGATCGCCGGCACCAGCCAGTTCGCGGTGGCGGGCCGCGCGGCCTGCACCTCCTCGAAGACTTCGCCCGGCGTGGCAAACACATTCAACAGCCGCGCCGCCAGCGAGGTGGCGGGCGGCGGGAGCGGAGGCTTTTCAGTAATCGGCGCTGGTTCGTCCATGAAAATTATGTGGCGGGAAAATGCCGGAACGCCGGTTTGAAGTCCAGCGGCGAAGGAACCCCTGCTCTCTTGTTGAGCTTTGCCGAGCAGAGCCAACGAATGCGAATTTCAAACCAAGCGAGAAAATTTCCGGGTCGTCTTGGACTGCGGTGGCAAGGCATCGCCGCGACACCGCTTTCGAGCGCGTGAAAAACCTCCTCGGTCCACACACCGCCTCCGCGTACAAAAGCGGCGTGGCGCTGCGCTTCCCGCCGCAGTCCAAGACGCCGTTGGGTTTTATCTTTGGCTTGCCTGAATCTATGGGGACACACGAACGGAAAGTTACTGCTGCCAGATTCTCTAGTTGAAGGTTTGCGTCAGCCCCGCCGGAACTTGCCGCGCCGTCCTGGCACTGCTAGCTTCGCGGTCAATTGGAAATGAAAGCCATCACTCAATCGGGCGTTCTGGCGCTGACCCTTCTCCTCGCCGCCTGCAACCCAACCCACCGCGCCGACAACCTCGTCTCCGGCACCATTGAGACCGACGAAGTCCGCGTGGCCTCCCGCTACGGCGGGCGCGTGGAAAAAATTTCCGCGCAGGAAGGCGATGCGCTGAAGGCTGGTCAAATCATCGCCGAACTGGATGCGGCGGAACTCCCCGCCCGCCGCGACCGCCTCGCCGCGCAGCTCGCCGATCTCCAAGCCGGCCCGCGCCCGCAGGAACTCGCCGCCGCCCAGGCCGACTGGGAAGCACAGTCGGCGAATTTAGATCAGGCCCGCGCGGATGCGAAACGCGCCGAGGACTTGTTCACGCAAAAAACCATTTCCGTCACCGAGCGTGATCAACTGGCCACGCGCGCGCAATGGCTGGAAAAAACCGCCGCCGCCGCGAAGAGCCGTTACGATCTTTTGCTCGCCGGCACGCGACCGGAACAAATCTCCCAAGCCCGCGCGCAACTCGCCGAGCTGAACACCCAGTTGCGCGAAATGAAAATCACCGCGCCGACCGACAGCGTGCTGGAAGTGTTAAATGTGAAAGTCGGCGACGTGCTCGCGCCGAACCAAGGCATCGCCACCCTGCTGTTGACGAATCACATCTGGGTGCGCGTGTTCGTGCCGGAACCGTGGCTCGGCCACATCAAGCTCGGCGATTCAGCGCAAGTGCGGGTGGATTCGTTTGCTGGAAAAGATTTCGCGGGCGTCGTCGAGCAGATCGCCCGCGCCGCCGAGTTCACCCCGCGCAACGTGCAGACCGTGGACGAACGCATCAAGCAGGTCTTCGGTGTCAAACTGCGGCTGGACAACGCCAGCAACGATCTCCGCGCCGGCATGTCGGCGGATGTGGTGTTCCCGAACGTGCCGAAGTGAGAATTTTACCACGGATGGACACGGATGAACACGGATAGAAAGAACCAATGAGCGAACTTGAATCTAATCCCGAAAAGCGAATCGCTTTGTTCCGGCGGAAGGAAGTCCGTCGCGTCATCCACAACAAGGAGTGGTGGTTCGTTATCACCGACGTGGTCGCTGTGCTGACTGATTCAGCAAATCCACAAGGTTACTTCAAGGACATGCGCAAGCGCGACCCGTCCTTGGCCGAAGCCCTCAAAGGGGGGCAAATTGCCCCCCTTGGTCTGGAGTTCGACACAACAGGCGGGCGGCAGATGCTTTAGTGCTGGAACACCGAAGGTCTTTTCCGCCTCATCCAATCCATTCCCAGCCCCAAGGCCGAGCCGTTCAAACGCTGGCTCGCGCGCATCGGCTACGAGCGCATCCAGGAGATTGAAGACCCGGAACTCGCCACCAAACGCACCCGCGCCATCTATTAGGCCAAAGGCTATTCCGCCGACTGGATCGAGAAACGGATGCGCTCCATCGCCATCCGCGACGAGCTGACCGACGAATGGAAAAAGCGCGGTGTGAAAGAGCAGCGCGAATACGCCATCCTCACCGCTGAAATTTCCAAAGCCACGTTCGGCCTGACGCCGACCGAATACGCCGAGTTCAAGCAGCTCAAGCGCGAAAATGTCCGCGACTGTAGCGGCGGGCCAACAGCCTGCCCTAGAGGGCGCGCATCTTGCCGCCCGGAAAAAGCGACGGCAGTTCGACGGCTCAAAAAATTGCGGATGACTCTAGAATGTTCGTGCGCCAATTCCGCCGGGCTGGAAGCCCGGCTCTACGGCAGGCAAGATGCCCGCCGCTACACCGGCAACGCCCGCCGCGAACTGGAAAAGAAAAGCGGCCGTAAAGTCGTCACGAGCGAGAACTATCTGGCGCTGACCCAGGCGGCGAAGAAGCCGAGACGAGTGCCCCCCTTTTCTCCTGCTTGAAATTGCCTCCAAGTTAAGGCACCCTGCCCGCATGAGCAAAGTCGCCCAAATCGAATCAGAGCTGGAAAAGCTTTCGCAGGCTGAATTGCGCGAGGTTCGCGCGTGGCTTGACGACGTGATCGAAGACGACTTGGAGTTCACGCCTCAATTCGAGGCCAACATCCAGCAATCCGAAAACGAGCTGGCCAAAGGACTTCGCCCCCGCACACGCCAGCCTTGAGCCGCCCATGAGCGCGGCCCTGCAAATCTACTACTCCGGTTTCGACACGCCCTTTTTCAAACTTCCGCCTCAAGTCCAAGCGCGCCTCGAGGCGAGGATTGATGACCTGGGGCTTCGGCTGAATACTTTTCCGCATCACCGCTTGAAGGGACACAATCGTCACCGCCTGCGCGTCGGCGATTACCGCGTCATTTACACTTTCGACACAGAGTCGAACATCATTCACCTGCTGGCCGTCGGCAACCGCCGCGAAATTTATCGTGACTATTGACCCGCGAGGGACGGTCGTTTTACCAGGCGCGACTGGCGGAACTGGGTTCAGGAACTATTTTGAACGGCTTGCTGATTGAACGCCAAACAGGTTTAGTTCCCTCCGCCATGCCCGCCGAAACCATGATCCAATGCGAAGCGCTGACCAAACGGTTCGGGCATTTCACCGCTGTGGACAACGTCTCGTTTTCCATCGCCAAGGGTTCGATCTTCGGCTTCCTCGGGCCGAACGGCTCGGGCAAATCCACGGTCATCCGCATGTTGTGCGGGCTGCTGCAACCCACGGAAGGCCGCGCCAGCATCGCGGGGTTTGATGTCGCGCGGCAGACGGACGACATCAAAAGCCTCATCGGCTACATGTCGCAGAAGTTTTCGCTCTACGACGAATTGACGGCGCATGAGAACCTGAATTTTTACGGCCGCCTCTACGGTCTGCGCGGCGCGGTGCTGAAAAAACGTTACGACGAACTGGTCTCGCTCACTCATCTCGAGCCTTACCTAGATCGGCGCGCTTCCCTGCTCTCCGGCGGCTGGCGGCAACGGCTGGCGATGGCCTGCTCGCTGATGCACAAGCCCAGCGTGCTGTTCCTCGACGAGCCGACGGCGGGCATTGATCCGGTGGCGCGGCGCGAGTTGTGGGATTTGCTGTTCGAGTTTTCCAGCCAGGGCATGACGTTGTTCGTCACGACGCATTACATGGACGAGGCGGAACGCTGCTCGCATGTCGGCTACATCCACATGTCCAAGCTCATTGTCTGCGGCGTGCCAGATCAGTTGAAGACGCTGCCGTCCGTGAATCCGCCCAACACCAAACGCCTCGACATCACCTGTGAACACGTCACGGTCGGCTTGCAGGCGATGCGCCGCGTGCCGGGCGTGCGTAGCGCGACGGTGTTCGGCCAGTCCATGCATCTGCTGGTGGATGAAAATCTGGCGGACCAACAAATTCGCGCCGAACTTTCGCGCGCGGGAATCGCGCAGGCGGAAATCCATCACATCGGGCCGTCGTTGGAAGACGTGTTCGTGGCCTTGAGCACGCAGAACAATGGAGGCGACAAATGAAAATGCCCTTTATAAAATCCGCAAGATTGACCGGCCTGCCCGGGCTCCCTACTTTACCTGTGGTCGAGAGGATATATGAAACGCGATCCTTGCTGGGTTAAGGCCCGAATTGCCGCGCGCATTTTGCTGCGACGGCAGTCGAACGCCGTACGGCCGCGTGACGCCCGGCTGGCCCGGTGGCTGGCGGATGATCCGGGCGTGACGGATCGCTTGATTGACCAGGCTTTGGCAGGTCTTTGCGGGGCCGGGAAAAATCTGAACTACCATGAAATCCTTCGCTCAACCCTGGCGGCCTGAACTGGACTGGTCGGCCCCCGCCGGCCGGGTGCTAGATCAACTGGTGGAGGCGCTGCCCGCAAGTCGCCACTGGGAAATCATCGTCTTCGGTTCCTCGCCGCTGCAACTGGGCATTGATTCCCGCTTTCTGAGCGGTGATGTGGACGTGATTTCCGACGAAGACATCACGGCGCATTGCGAGCGGGCGAAATTGCTGAAAGGCCAGGCAGCTATTTACGTCGAGCCATGCACCAGCATCGCCTTCACCGCCAGCCCCGACTGGTTCGTGCGCGCCTTTCGCTGCGAGCGGCGGCATGTGACCTTCACCCTGCCCCACCCGATTGACATTCTGGTTTCCAAGATCAAGCGGCTGGAAGAAAAGGATCTGCGGGCGTTCCAACTGGTCCGCGAAAAAACCGGACATCCGAACGAAACGGAATTGATCCAGGCCCTGCGCCGGGTGGTGGATATTTTCCGCCCGGCGTTCGACGAGGAAAGCACGGGCAATCCAGCGCATAACACCGAGTTGCTCTGGCGCGAGTTGTTCGGCAAAACCATTGATGTGCGCGCGCAAATCATCACGCCCGCCTTGGACGAACGGCGGCTGGTTTATGGCGGCGCGGCGCAGGGACTGAAGGCAAAACTCTCCGGCATCAAGCCGTCCAAGTGAAAACCCCCTTTCGCGGCTTCACCGCCATCCTGCTCAAGGAATTCACCATCGTGATGCGCGATCCGACGACGCTGTTCTTCATGTTCTTCCCGCCGTTGATCCAGATCATCGCGTTCGGCTTCGCGCTCGACACCGACGTGAAGCACATGGGCATGGTGGTGTTGAACGAGGATCGCAGCGTGGCGAGCCGGCAGTTCATTGAACGGTTCGTCAACACACAGACGTTTCGCGTGGTGGGCGAGGTCGGCAGCATCGAGGAAATGTCCACCGCGATCCGGCGCGGCAAGGCCTACGTGGGCCTGCAAATCCCGCCGGACTTCACGCGCCAGTTGCACGCTGGAAAAACCGCGCACGTCCAGGTGCTCGTGGATGGATCAAGTTCAACAACCGCGTTGCAGGCGTTGAACACCGCCATGGCCATCGCCTTCCGTGAATCGCTGGCCGTGCTGTTGAAAGAAACCGGGCGCACGGACCTGCCCGTCGAAGTGCGGCCGCAGATGCTTTACAACCCCTCCATGCGCAGCCCGAATTTTTTCGTGCCGGGCGTCATCGGCATCGCGCTCCAAATCGCCACGGTGTTCGCCACCGCCATGTCCATCGTGCGCGAACGCG
>JAYWBR010000027.1:0-2706 GCA_043781315.1 Verrucomicrobiota bacterium
CGAAACTTCTGGAATGAGGATGTATTCGGATGAGGGCTGCGAAATGTAAAAGAACAACGACGGGGTCTTGGCCGCTTTTTGCGTCGGCGTAGCCGTGCTCTTTAGCCTGAACTCCTTCACCCTTTCAATGCGCTCTATCACTTTTGGCAACGCCCGAAGTTCGGCCGGATTCGCGTCGGTGAGCCAGAGACACCAGCGCATATTGCCGTTGATAAATTCTTCAGAACCCGTGTAGCGGCGCAAATACTTCGCTGCGTCCGGCTCAGCTTTCAAAAGCTCAGCACGCTCCTCGTCAGTGAGAATCAGATTACTGTCATCGGTCGGCTTGTTGCCGCAACGCATCTCGGGCACATCCGCAATCGGCTTCGTTCGTTTGGTTACGAAGGCGTCCGAGCCGGGCGTAAGATACGGGCTGATGTTCGGTACCGTGGTGACGGAAACCTTTTCGCCTTCGTAGTCGTAGATTCGCTTGTTGGTTGTGTCGAATGCACCAAAGCCAATGATGACAACGTGAACATGTGCTTTGCCGCGTGCTTCGCTTTGCCAGGCAAACGTGCGATGGGCGAAGTGAAGTTTGATTTTGAACTGGCCGAAGAGAAGTCCCCAAATGATTGGGACTTGTTCGCCTTGCGTGATTGAGTTTGTGGCAACGAAGCCAACTTTGAGTTGCGTACCTCGGATGTATTCCGCCGCGCGATAGAACCACGCGGTGACGTAATCAATGTCGCCCGTGTTCTTGAAATTGCGGAAGACGTGAACCAAGTCGGCACGCTGGTCCTTGTTCTGATAATGCTTCCCAATGAACGGCGGATTGCCGAGGACGTAGCTGCATTGATCCGGCGGGAGGACTTGTTGCCAATCCAGCCGGAGCGCGTTGGCGCAGTGGATGTGCGGGGATTTCTTGAGCGGCAACCGCTGGTAAAGCTGGCCGAAGGCGTCGGATACTTGCTGGTTCATCTGGTGATCCATCAGCCACAGCGCCACCTCGGCAATGCGCGCGGGCCATTCACTAATCTCGATGCCGTAGAATTGATCCACGTCCACCTGCGAGAGCCGGTTGACTTCATCGAGGGTCAGTTCGCGCTGGCCCCGGTGCAGTTCCTGCAACACGGCCAGCTCCAGTTGCCGGACTTCGCGGTAGGTAATGACGAGAAAATTGCCGCAGCCGCAGGCCGGATCAAGGAAGCGGAGGCGGCAAAGTTTTTCATGAAATTCTTCCAGCCGCGCACGGCGGCGATTCGAGCGGTCCGCCTTGATGCTTTCAAATTCGGCGCGCAAATCGTCGAGGAACAGGGAGCGGATGACTTTGAGGATGTCGCGCTCGCTCGTGTAGTGGCCGCCGATCTGCCGCCGCGCTTTCGGCTCCATCACGGATTGAAAGAGCGAGCCGAAGATGGCGGGCGAAATCCGGGACCAGTCGAAGCGCGTGCAGGCGAGCAGCGCATTGCGCATGTCGCGATTGAATTCGGCAAAGCCGAGCGGCTCGGAGAAGAGCGCGCCGTTGACGTAGGGAAATGGCTGGAGTTCTTCGTCGAGCCGCGACTGGCGTTTTTCCACCGGCGTATCGAGCACGGAAAACAAGAGTGCCAATCGTGCGCCAAGATCACTGCCGTCCTCGGCGGTGCGGTTCTCGATGTAGAGGCGGAAGGTTTCGCGTTGGAACAGACCGGTATCCTCGGCGAACAGGCAGAACAGGACGCGCACGAGGAATTGTTCGAGGTTGTGCCCGGCGTAACCGCCGGCTTCGAGGGCATCGTGAAGCTCGCCGAGCATTTCGGTGGCTTCGATGTTGATCGGGTCTTGTTCCTCGAACTTGTGCTGCTTGTAACCCGGAATGAATGCGAAGGCGTGGATGTAGCGGTGAAATTCCGCGAGCAGGAAAGTGGTGCGGGTGTCTTCCTCCAGATCGTGCAGGACGACGTTGGCAAAATCGGAAACGATGACGTAACGCGGGAGTTCCTTGTGCCGGCCTTCGGCGGCCATCGCCTGGATGTAATCGAACGCCTGCGTCTTCGCTTTGCCGAGGTCTTCGCCCTTGCTCTTGTGTTCGACGAGGAGCACGCCTTTCCAGAGGAGATCAATCTTGCCGAAGTTACCGGAGGTTTTCAGGACCGGCACTTCAAAGCTGGCGACGGTTTTGCGGGGCAGCCCGAACACGCCGAAGAACTCATTCCAAAAGGTCTGCTTGTCGGCGCTCTCGCTGGTGGAGCGCCGCCACTCTTTCGAGAAGCGGATGGCGTGGTGGCGAATTTCATTCCAACTGAGCGGCATGACGGAATTGTTTTACACGGTCGCGCGGAAGTCCGCCAACTTTTGTTCGCTGAAATCGCGGCACCAGCGCGCAATGCTCAGGGAGCGCGGCTGTGTGCGCCGGGCACCAGCCGCAGCGGGTGGAGAATGCGACGGCTCTTGATAAATTCCACACGTCACTGTCGGCGTGAGTGCTGCGGCTGGTCGCGGCGACACAGCCGCGCTCCGTGCCGGCATGAACCGTTTCAAAAATAAATATTTCATCCGGCGCATTGAAATGCCCGCGCAAACTTTTATAGTGCAATCACTGCAACCATTATGATCAAAGCCCTCGCTCATCTGTGTGTCTTCGCCAGCAACTTGAACCGGAGCCGCGATTTTTATTGCGGCGCACTCGAACTAAAACCGCACTTCGATTTTTTCAAGGACGGCGCGCTGTTTGGCTTTTATTTCCAG
>JAYWBR010000028.1:0-2705 GCA_043781315.1 Verrucomicrobiota bacterium
CGCGCGCACTGTGGTGATCGGGCGCAATCCCCGGTTCACCTTCGCCCGCATTGTGGTGCTGGTGCTGGCGGTGGTGGTGACGCGCGAGTTTGTCCTGCTGCCCGTGCGGATCAAGGGGCCGAGCATGTTGCCGACCTATGCGGAGAACGGCGTCAACTTCGTCAACCGCCTCGCCTACGTCTCCCACGAACCGCAGCGCGGCGATGTTGTGACCATCCGTTACTCCGGCACCAGCGTCATGCTGATGAAGCGCGTGATCGGGCTGCCCGGCGAGACGATTGCCTTCCACGCCGGCCGGGTCAGCATCAACGGCATCCCGCTCGACGAGCCGTACATCAAATACCCGACCGACTGGGAAATCCCCCCGGTGACCCTGGCGGCGGAAAAATATTTTGTGGTGGGCGACAACCGTTCCATGCCGCAAAACCTGCACACGTTCGGGGAAACGGAACGGCAGCGCATCGTCGGGAAAATTCTTTTATGCAAAAATCTCTTCGCCTCCTCGCCGCCGCCGCGTTGATCGGCCTGGGCATCTGGGGCTGGTTCGTTTTGTTTCCCAGCCCGGAAAAGGTGATCCGTTCGCGGTTGCAAAATCTGGCCCGGACCATTTCGTTTGAACCTGCGGACGGCACCATTGCCCGTGGCTACAGTGTTCAGAAGGCCGCCGGTTTCTTCACGACGGATGCGGAGATCAATGTGGACGGGCGCGGCCTGGAGCCGCTGCATTTTAGCGGGCGCGATGAAATTCAGCAGGCGTTGTTGTGGGCCGCCCGGTCCTTGCGCGGTTTGAAAGTGGAGTTTCTCGACATCAACCTCACGCTCGACCAGGACAAACAATCGGCCAAAGCCAACCTCACCGGCAAGTGGACGCCGACGGGCGACCGCGATTTTGGCGTGCTGGAATTTAATTTCCTGCTCAAGAAAGTGGACGGCACCTGGTTGATCTACCGCGTGGACAGCGTCAAAACCCTTTCGTAAAATCGGGGACTGATGAACCCCGAAGCCATCGCCCACCTTTGCGCCGCCGACAAAATCCTCGCGCGGCTGATTAAAAAAGTCGGCCCCTGCACGCTGAAGCCGAAACGCCGGCAGCCCTTCGAAGCGCTCGTCTCCGCCGTCACGCATCAGCAGCTCAACGGCACCGCGGCCATGACGATTTTGAAACGCGTCATCGCACTGTATCCCGGCAAAAAATTTCCTGCGCCGGAAGATTTGCTCGGCACCGCCGACGAGCGATTGCGCAGCGCCGGACTGTCGCGCGCCAAAGCCGCCGCGCTCAAAGACCTCGCGGACAAAACTCTTTCTGGCGTCGTGCCGTCGTTGCGCGCGGTTTCCAAAATGAGCGACGCCGAACTGATCGAACGCCTCACCGCCGTGCGCGGCGTCGGCCCGTGGACGGTGGAGATGCTGCTGATGTTCACGCTGGGCCGGCCGGATGTTTTGCCGGTGGCGGATTATGGCGTGCGCAAAGGTTTTGCCGTGGCTTACGGACTGGCGGAATTGCCGACGCCCAAGGAATTGCTGGCGCACGGCGAACGCTGGCGGCCGCATCGCACCACGGCGGCGTGGTATTTGTGGCGGGCACTGGAACTGTGACGACGGGAACATTCAACGCCCAACATCGAATTGCTGGCGTCCCCGGGCGTTCGCGGAAAATTGAGAGTTCGGTGTTGAATGTTGAATGTTTCCCCGCCTTCCCTGCGCGGCTACCGGCGAGAAACAAAGTCGCTTCCCTCCAGATAAAACCGCAGCGGCAGCGCGGCGGCCTTGGTGATGCCGATGCGCGGCGTCGTGATGACCGGGCCGCGTGCGCGCCGGAATTTTTTCACCCCGGGATTTTCCGCGATGACGAGTTCTGATTGCGGATTGCACAAATCCACGCCGTCGAGTCGGCGGGTGATGTCCATCGCCGCGCATAATTTCGCCGGGCCGTTCGACACCTTGACGCCTTGGCCGGCGGGCCTTTGCGCGCGCATCCGATCTGCTCCGAACACCGGTTCGACCGCGCGGATCAGGACGGCTTCCGCCACGCCTTCGAAATGGCAGACCGCGTTGACGCAATGGTGCAGGCCGTAGATGAGATAGACATAGCCGTGGCCGGGCGGGCCGAACATCACGCGGTTGCGCGCGGTCGGACCGGGCGCGCCGTGGCAGGCTGGATCATCCTGG
Source organism: Verrucomicrobiota bacterium (assembly GCA_043781315.1). GTDB lineage: Bacteria > Verrucomicrobiota > Verrucomicrobiia > Limisphaerales > CAIQOK01 > CAIQOK01. The sequence continues at coordinate 2,170 of JAYWBR010000028.1, forward strand.
AGGTACGCTTCAACTTCCACGATCGGGCCGCCGCAGAAGCCGTCCGGGGTGCGACGAATCAGCCAGTGGCCGAGCAGGCGGGGCGCGACGGATTTTGCCGAAGGTTGAAAAAAGGCCCGTGGCAATGGCGAGAAATGGTTCATGCGTGCTCGCGGAAAGTTTAGGCGGCTCCGGCCGGAAGTCGAATGTTTGGCGGGAGCGGTTTCAAAATTCTTTGTAACGGCGAGCTGTGACCGCCACCTAGGGAAGCACTGATTTAATCGGAGTTAGTTGTTTTGCCTGAACTCCAGATATGCAGATGTCACCCGGGATGACACAGGAGCGATTTTGATTTTAATCGAAGGTGATTTCGACAGTCAAAACCGAGTTGAATTTTATGAATGCCGATTTAATCAGCGCTTCCCTAGGGCTGGCGCACATCCAAATTTTGAGCAGCACACCCCCTCTCCCCGCCTGAGCGGGGAGCAACGGTGTTCAAAAGCAAGGGGAAATTACGCGGGTTGCATTTTGGTTTTGGCTTGGGCTTGGAGCGCGTG
>JAYWBR010000029.1:0-22927 GCA_043781315.1 Verrucomicrobiota bacterium
AAAACCCCTTATTTCACCGTGCGTTTCGCGCTGCCGGTGCCGCCGGAGAATGCGACCAATCTCGACGGCGCGCTAACCGGACTGGACACGAATGTTTTCACGCACAACCACTCGCCGGGTTTTGAAATTTTGCCGAACGGCGATGCGCTCGCGGTTTATTTCAGCACGCCGCCGGGCTTGGCCGAGGCGGACATTTCGACTTCGTTCGTTCAGGCACGGCTGCGCTACGGCGCGGAGGATTGGGATTTGCCGGAGTTGTTTTTCAAAACCGAAGGCTACAACGACCAGTCGGGCCTGCTGTGGAACGACCGCGGCACGATCCGCTTTTTCGGCGGGGGTCGTGGCCTGTCCGACTTCGTGCCGTTCAAGCAGGCAACTTCCACCAACAATGGCGCGACCTGGACTTTGTCACTCCCGCAACTGGACAAGCCGGCGGAACATTACACGGCCCAGCCAATCACCAGCGCGTTTCGCAGTAGAGGTGTGGCGGCAGGCATCCTGCCTGCCGTAGAGCCGGGCTTCCAGCCCGGCGGAAAAACCGTGGACAGCCCCGCGCGCGTTGCAAATTTGCCAGCCGCTAATCATTCGAACGCCAGTCCGGGCGGCAAGATGCCGCCCTCTACGTCAGGCGAGGACGCTCGACGCTACATTTATTTCGCGATGGACGGCGTGGAGGCTTCAAGTTTTCTCTGGCGCAGCACAGACGATGGGGTTCACTGGCATGACCTGGGCGGGCGCACCGGCGCGCGACATTCCGTGATCGTTCCACTGAATGACAAAGGAACCCTGCTTTCCATCGGCGGCAAAAACGCCTCGACCAACGGCTGGTCGCCGCAAAACATCTCGACGAATTACGGCGCGAGCTGGGGTGAAAGTTTTCCCTCTGCGTTTCCGCCGCTCGGCACCGCGCAACGTCCGTCGCTCATCCGACTCGCGTCGGGAAACTTGCTCTATGTCGGCGAATCCTATCTGCACAAGGCCGACCGGCCCGCGCCGAAGGACTGGAAGTTTGGCGACAATTGTTTCGTCGCGCTCTCGACTAACAACGGCGCGTCGTGGCACATCAAACCGCTGCCCGTGCAGCTCCCCGGCCATCAGCGCACGAACCATCCCACGCTCGGTTATGTCACCGCGCGGCAGGGCGCGAACGGCGTCATCCATATTCTCACAACCGTCACGCAACCCTGCCTGCACTACGAGCTGAACGAGGCGTGGATTTTTTCCGACGCCGGCGACCTCGCTCCCGAAACCAGCGGCGGCGTGGTTCGCAAATTCAGCGAGAACTTTCCCGCTGGCCCGTTGCGGATCATGTGGAGCGCGCGGATTTGTCCGAACGGCCGCTACCTCTTGGAAGGAACGCAAACCACCTTCTACGAAAACGGCCACCGTCAGCATGAAGTCGCCTACGTGGCCGGGCGCAAGACCGGCCCGGAAATGTTCTGGTCGCCGACGGGTGCCAAAGTGTGGAGTTGGAATCACGATTTACAAAACCACACGAGCGTCTGGACGCACTACTGGCCCAACGGCGGCAAGCGAATCGAGTCCACCTGGAACACCAAACCAGAGGCGCGCGATCTGCCGCGCAGTTTTTTTGGACTCGTCGTGGACGGATTGGTGCGCCAGTGGAATGAAGACGGCTCGCTGAAATTTTCCGGCCATTTTGTGAACGGCGTGCTGGCCGGGGAACGCGGCGTTCACGCCGCTTCAACGGACAAACCGCAGGACGCGTCCGCACTTTCCAACGTCCCAGAGCAAGGAACGTCGAAGCGGGCTGAAGCCCGCGCACCGGTGCCGGCGGGAAAAAATTAAGCGCGCATGAATTCGCTCCGTTTTCTCGATCTGGTGGTCATCGCGCTCTACTTCGTGGGCGTGGCGGCCATCGGTTTGAAATTCGCGCGACGGCAGACCACGACCGAAGCCTACTTCGTTGCGCGCCGTTCCATTCCGCACTGGGCGATGGGGCTTTCCATCTTCGCGACCATCATCAGCAGCATCACCTTCATCGCCTATCCCGGCGCTGCGTACAAGGAGAACTGGAACCAGCTCGTGCCCGGTTTCATGGCGGTGGGCGTCCTGCTCGTGGTCGGCACCACCCTGATCGCTTTTTTCCGCCATGCCGTCGGCATGAGCGCGTACGAGTATTTTGAAAAACGTTTCGGCTACGGCGCGCGGGCCTACAGCGCGCTGGCGTTCACGGCCGGACATTTTTCCAAGATGGGCTTCGTGCTGTTCACCATCACCACCGCGATCTGCGGCATGACCGCTGGGACAAATACCACGTCATCGTCGGCGTCGGCTTCATCACCATTTTCTTCACGCTCATCGGCGGCCTGGAGGCGGTCATCTGGACGGAAGTGCTGCAAGGCATCGTGAAGCTCGCGGGCCTCGTGGTCGTCATCGGCGTGCTGCTTTACCTCATGCCGGGCGGCGCGGGCGCGGCGTTTCATCTGGCGGCGGGCAAAAATAAATTCAGCCTCGGCAGTTTTGATTTCAACCTCGCGCAGAACGGAAACTTCTGGGTGATGCTGCTCTACGGTTCGTTCTGGTACCTGCAAAAATACGCCGCCGATCAAACCCTCGTGCAACGCTACCTCGTCGCCAAGACCGATCGCGACGCCCTCAAAGGCACGGCGCTCGGCGCGGCGTTGTGCGTGCCGGCGTGGACGGCCTTCATGCTCGTCGGCACTCTGCTCTGGGCGTATTACCAGCTCTCCGGCGAAGTGCTGCCGCCGCATCTGCTGGATGACAAAGGCAAGGTTATCGCCGACCGCGTGTTCCCGTTTTTCCTCGCCACGAAAATTCCCGCCGGCCTCGCGGGCATCTTCATGGCCGCGCTGATGTCCGCCGCGATGTCCACGATGTCCTCCGACTTGAACTGCCTTTCCGCCGTTGGCGTGGAGGATTATTACCGCAAGCTGCGCCCCGCTTCGACCGACCAGCAGCGCCTGCTCCTCGGCAAATTCATCGTCGCCATCTGCGGTGCGGTCGCCGTCGGCATCGGTGCCATCATCGCCTGGCGTGGCGAAAGCGCGCTGACACTTTACTACGCGGCCACGGCGATCTTGTCTGCCGGCCTGGCGGGGATGTTCCTGCTGGCGTTCTTAAGCCCGCGCGCGAACAAGCAGGGACTGTGGATCGGCATTGGCGTCGCGTTCCTGTTCACCGTGTGGGCAGTGCTGACCAGCCCGGTCACAAAAGGTTCCAGCATCATTCTTGATCTGCCGGGCCACAACTACACCTGGCCCAGCGTGATGATCGGCGTCATCGCACACGTCCTCGGGCTCGGCATCGGCTGGCTGGCGAGCCACGGCTTTCCCGCGCCGCATGAAGACACCCATGCCATGACGCTGTGGGGCTGGCTGGAGAAACGGAAGGCGATTTAGGAAATGAACATTCAACATTCAACATTCAACGCCGAACCTCCAAGTAGGGGAACGCGCGTCACCGACCTTCGACGTTGGGCGTTGAATGTTGAATGTTCAATGTTCCCCCTTCACCCATGAACCCGATCACGCTCCTCCAACCACCGCGCATCGTTTTCGGCAACGGCTGCGCGCCGCAGGCCGTTGAGTTTCTCGCGCACCGAGGCGTGCGCAGCGTGCTGCTCGTCACGAGCAAGTCCGTCCGTCCGCAAATCGCATCGCTGGTTGACGCGCTGAAAAAGGCCGGCATCGAGGTGCCCGAAAATAAATTTGTGCCGGCGGAACCGACGCGGGCCTTTTTTAAAAACGTGCTGCAAATCGTGCGCCTGACCAAGGTGGAGGCCGTCCTCGCCGTCGGCGGTGGCAGTGTGATTGACGTGGCCAAACTGCTCGCCGCGCTCATTCGCGGAACACAAAACGTCGCGGAGATTTTTGGCACCAATCTGTTGTCAGGGCGCGCGCTGCCGCTCGTCTGCGTGCCCACCACGGCGGGCACCGGCGCGGAAGTCTCCCCCATCGCCGTGCTGCTCGACGAAGCCGACGAGTTGAAGCAGGGCGTCGTCAGTCCGCACCTCGTTCCCGACGCGGCGTTCATTGATCCGCTGCTGACGCTCGCCGTTCCGCCCGCCGTCACCGCGTCCACGGGGCTCGACGCCCTTACGCATTGCATCGAGGGTTACGCGAACAATTTTGCCCACCCCGTCACCGACACCTACGCTTTGCGCGGCGTGAAGTTGATCGCGGAAAATCTGTTGCGCGCCGTGCAGAACGGCCAGGACACTGAAGCCCGCGCGAACGTCGCGCTCGGCAGTTTGTTTGGCGGCTTGTGCCTCGGGCCGGTCGGCACGGCGGCGATTCACGCGCTCTCGTATCCGCTCGGCGGAAAATTTCACATCGCGCACGGCGTCGCCAACACGCTGCTTGCCCCGGCGGTATTGCAGTTCAACGTCACGGCAGCACCCGCACGTTACGCAGACATCGCCCTCGCCCTCGGCGTTGAACGCGGCGGCTCCAATCTCCAACTGGCCGAACGTGGCATCGCCCGGCTCGCTGCATTGTCGAAGGCGTGCGGCGTGCCGCAGCGGCTGGCGGACTTGAACATTCCGCGTGCAGCGATTCCTTCTATGGCCGCAGCCGCCATGCAGGTCACGCGGCTTTTGAAGAACAATGTGCGCCCGGTCACGGAACCGGACGCGGTGCGGATTTACGAAGAGATTTTTTAAATGAACAACGGACTCAAACATCACGGGGCAGTCGTGCCGATGATCACCCCGGTCAAACCCTCCGGCAAACTCGACGAAGCCGCTTTGCATCCTGCCTCCTCTCCCCAACCCTCTCCTCCTTTGGAGGAGGAGAGGGAGAAGCCGCGCGCGTCACACGTTCTAATGGTTTCGCTCGCTGAATGGGAAAAGATCGGATCAATCAATGAACCCCTCATCGTTGACTGCGCCGCGATTGATGCCGCCAGCATCGAACCCGGAAAAGTTTCTGCGGCGTGCGGTCATGCCGGGTATCGCTACATCGAACACGCCATCCAGGCCGCGCTCGCCAAAAAAATTGACGGCGTCGTCACCGCGCCGATTCACAAGGAGGCGCTGCGGCTCTCGGGCGTGAATCATCCCGGCCACACCGAGATTTTCACCGCGCTCACCGGGGCGAAACGCAGTTGCATGATGCTCTACTCGGACGTGCTCACCGTGAGCATGGCCACGACGCACATCGGCTATCACGAAGTGCCGGGCAAACTTTCCGTCGAACGCGTCCTGAACGTGATCGAACTCACCGCCGAGACGATGGGCTGGATGCTGCGTCGCCCCGCGCGCATCGGCGTGTGCGGCTTGAATCCGCACGCCGGGGAACACGGTTTGTTTGGCAACCGCGAGGAAAAAAGTTTTGTCGCGCCCGCCGTGATGCTCGCCCGAGAACGCGGCATTGACGCCCAAGGCCCGCTCGTGCCCGACGCCGCATTCACCACGGCGCAGCGGAAAAAGTTCGACGCCATCGTCACGCTCTATCACGACCAGGGCCACATTCCGTTCAAGATGCTCGCGTTCGACACCGGCGTGAACATCTCGCTCGGCCTGCCGATCATCCGCACCTCGGTGGATCACGGCACCGCGTTCGACATCGCTTGGCAGGGCATCGCCGATCCGCGCAGTTTGTATTCCGCGATTCACGGCGCCGCCGAACTCGCGGCGGGCCGTCGCACTGGAGCCGTCGTCGCATGATCGGAGTCATTGCCGATGACATCAGCGGCGCGGCGGAAATCGCCGGCGTCGGTTTGCGGCTCGGGCTGCGCGCCGAGGTGCTGCTCAAGGGCCGGCCCAGCGGAGAGGCCGACCTGGTTTGTGTGGACACCGACTCACGCAACTGCACCGCCAGCGAAGCCGCCCGCCGCGCCGCCGCCGCCGCGAAGCTGCTGCGCCGCGCCGGGGCAAAATGGATTTACAAAAAGGTGGACTCGGTTTTGCGCGGGCAGGTCGCGGCGGAAATCCAGGCGGTTCGCAGAAAGTTTAAGTTGAAAAGCATCCTGCTGCATCCGGCCAATCCATCGCTGGGCCGCACGATCAAGGACGGCAAATATTTCATCCACGGCCGGCTCATTCATCAAACTGAGTTCGCCCGCGACCCCGCGCATCCGCGTCGCACGGCCGATGTCGCCAAGCTCCTGAGCCGCACCCCGACGTTTCCAATCCAAGTCTGCAAGCCCGGCGCGCCGCGCGCCGAAACAGGCGTCATCATTTGCGAGTCCACTTCGGCGCGCGATGTGAAATCGTGGGTGAGAAAAACCCATCCCGAAATGTTGCTCGCGGGCGGCGCGGAATTTTTCGCGGCATTATTGGCGGCGCGATTAGCTTCCGCGAACCAGCGGGTGGTTCCAGAAACAAGGGCACGCGGCTCAAGAGCGGGGCGCAGCAGACTGACGCGCCCGACCGCGCCAGCCTGGAACTCTTCGTCTGCGGCACCACCAGCAAGTCCTCGCAACAGTTTGTGCGCGCCGCACGGCGCAACGGCACGCCAGTTTTTTCGTTGCCGGGCGAACTGGCGTGGGGCGCGGACTTCACCCGCGCGGCGTTGAAAGCCGTCAGCGACCAGGTGCTTGCGGCCCTGCAAAATCATCCTCGCGTGATTCTGCAAACCGGCCTGCCGCCGGTGCAGGAAATTCCCTTTGCGCAAAGATTGGCCGGCCATCTGACGCAGCTTGCGGAAACCGTCTTGAAACAGACCTCCATCCAGTGCGTCTATGCCGAAAGCGGCGCGACCGCCGTGGATCTGGCGCGGCGCATGGGCTGGACGCGGCTCACCGTCTTGCGCGAAGTCGCGCCCGGCGTGGCCACGCTCGCCGTGAACGGCAGCCAGTGCCTGCAATTGACGATCAAGCCGGGAACGTATGTCTGGCCGGAGGAAGTTCAGTGTGGCGTTGGGCGTCCCGCCCGACGTGGAGGGCGTGCGTCCCGCCGCCCAGGAAAAAATGTCCGAAGCAAATGAGCACTCCGGCTAGGTGCATCTTGAGATTATTTTTGGTAGGGCGGAGCTGCCGCTCCGCCTTTGGGCAAAAGGGTTGGCCTACCCCGGCTGACCGGCAGGTCAGCCCCACCAGTCTAGGTTTTCCAGCCGGGGTAAGAACGGTGTCAAGCTGCACCCGCTCCAGTTTCACAACGCGTTTTTCACTCGCATCACTTTTCCGCCGGGCTGGAAGCCACAGCTCTACGGCAGCCAGGATGACTGCCGCTACGTTGCGCGTCGCCCATCGCGCACCTGAAAAAATCCAACCGCCACCTCCATTCATGCAGACTATTTTCTCATCGCTGAAACTGACCCGCTATTTTTCCCTGCTCATCGCCGCCGGGTTTTTGTTGTGCCACGCGGCCACCGCCGCCATCACCGTTGCCACTTTGCGTTGCGAGGGTTTGCCGAACCCCCAAGGCATTGACGCCACTGCGCCACGCTTGAGCTGGCAGTTGCAATCCGGGGAACGGAATCAAAAACAAACGGCATATCAAATCCTCGTCGCAACGAGCGCGGCGAAATTGCGCGTAGGTAAAACGGATTTGTGGGACAGCGGCAAGGTCGTCTCCGACCAGTCGTTGCTAGTCAGCTACGCCGGCCAGCCGCTTGCATCGCGCACGGAATGTTTCTGGAAAGTCCGCGTCTGGAATGCGGACGGAAAAGTTTCTGCGTGGAGCCAGCCGGCGTTGTGGACGATGGGGATGCTTTCGCCCGCCGACTGGCACGCGCAATGGATCGGGCAGGACGGCGTGGACACGACCAACTTTGTCGCCGACACGTCGTGGATCTGGTTTCCCGTTGGCGAGCCGGAAAAATCCGCCGCGCCCGCCACAAATTATTACCGCCGCGTCGTGACCATTCCCGCCGGTCGGAAAATTCGCAGCGCGCTTTTCCAATACACCGGCGACAACGAATGTCGCGGTTGGATCAACCTCTTTGATCTCGGCGCGCGCAACAATCATCGCACCGTGAAATGGAACGACGTCACCACGCGGCTCGAACCCGGCCAGACTTACGTGTTCAGCCTGACCGGACGCAACACCGGCACGAACAAACCGGCGGGCGTGATCGCCTCGCTCACCATTGAATTCACGGAGGGCGAACCGCTCGTCATCCGCACGGACGAGCAATGGAAAGTTTCCAGCGTAGAAGAACCGGGCTGGAACACCCTGGCGTTCGATGATTCCAAATGGGTGGCCGCGAAAGTTCTCGGCCCGGCGGGCATGGAGCCGTGGGGCGAAACGCTCACCGCTGAATCGCGCCGCCAGCCCGCGCGCTGGTTGCGGAAGGAGTTCGCCGTCGAAAAGAAAATCCAGCGTGCCACCGTCAGCTACTCCGGCCTCGGTCTTTCCGAACTGTACTTGAACGGCGCGAAGGTCGGTGACGAAGTGCTTTCGCCGGCGCTCGCGCAATACGACAAAACAATTTTCTACGTCACGCACGATGTCACCCAGCAGCTCCGCTCCGGCGCAAACGCCATCGGCGCGGTGCTGGGCGGCGGACGTTTCTACGCGGATCGGAGCAAAGTCTATGCGGGCACGGCAAGCTTTGGTTGGCCGAAGTTGCTGTTGAATCTGCACATTGAATTCACCGACGGCTCGGTCAGCGAAATCGTCAGCGATGCTTCATGGAAACTCACACTCGACGGCCCGATTCGCGCGAACAGCGAATACGACGGTGAGGAATACGATGCGCGAAGAGAACTCGGCGACTGGAGCAAGCCCGGATACAAAGGCGTAGCGCAGACTTCCAAGTCTGCTGTATCGCAAGTTTCCAAACTTGCTGCGCGTTCAAACTCACGGCGCGCTGCCGACTTGGAAGTCGGCGACACAGCCGGTTTGGAAACCGGCGCTACGTGGCAAGCTGCCCAACCCGTCTCAACACCCACCGGCGCTCTCGCCGTCACGATGGCCGAGCCGATGCGTGTCACGGGAACATTGAAACCCATCGCGGTGTCCGAACCGAAGCCCGGCGTGTTCATCTTCGATATGGGGCAGAACATGGTCGGTTGGTGCCGCCTGCACGTCAGCGGGAAAACCGGCGACACCGTGCAGTTGCGCCACGCCGAAACGTTGAAAGACGACGGCACGCTTTACATGGCCAACCTGCGCGGCGCGCGCGTCACGGACACTTACACGTTGCGCGGCGGCAAAGAAGAAACCTACGAACCCCGTTTCACCTATCACGGTTTTCGCTATGTCGAAGTCACCGGCTTTCCTGGCAAGCCCACGCTCGCCTCGCTCGAAGGCCGTGTCGTGAATGACGATCTTCCCGTTGCCGGAGAATTCTCCACCTCGAACGATTTGCTCAACCGGATTTACACCAACATCGTCTGGGGCACACGCGGCAATTACCGCAGCATCCCGACCGACTGCCCGCAGCGCGACGAGCGCCAGGGCTGGCTCGGTGACCGCTCCGAGGAATGTCGCGGCGAATCCTACCTCTTCGACATGTCCAAGCTCTACGCGAAATGGCTGCGCGACATCAGCGACGCGCAACGTCCCAGCGGCAGCGTGCCGGACGTTGCGCCCGCATCGTGGCCGATTTATTCCGACAACGTCGTCTGGCCCAGCACGCTCGTCATTGCGCCTGGCGTGTTGCACCGGCAGTTCGGCGACACCTCGGCCATCGCCGCGCGTTACGACAGCATGAAGCGTTGGCTCGAATACATGAGCGGCTTTTTCAAGGACGGCATCATCGCGAAGGACAGCTACGGCGACTGGTGCGTGCCGCCGGAGGATTTGCAATTGATCCACTCCCAAGACCCCGCGCGCCAGACCGACAAGGCGCTGCTCGCCACGGCCTACTTTTATTACGACCTGAAATTGATGGAGCGCTACGCCAACCTGCTTGGCAAGTTGGCTGATGTTTCGCATTACGGCAAGTGGGCGTATCAAGTGAAGACCGCCTTCAACGCGAAATTCCTCAACCGCGAAAGGGGCTGTTACGACAACGGCTCGCAGACCTCCTGCGTTCTCCCGCTCGCCTTCGACCTCGTGCCGGGCGACATGATCGGGCCGGTGTTCAATCATCTCGTGGACAAGATTGAAAACGAAACGCACGGCCACATCGGCACCGGCCTCGTCGGCGGACAACACCTCCTGCGCGTCCTCACCGAGCATGGCCACGCCGATCTCGCCTACACCATCGCCGCGCAAAAGGATTATCCCGGCTGGGGTTACATGCTCGCGAACGGCGCGACCACCATCTGGGAATTGTGGAACGGCAACACCGCCGATCCCACGATGAACTCCGGCAACCACGTCATGCTCGTCGGCGACCTCGTCATCTGGTTTTACGAAAACCTCGCCGGCATCAAGGCCGATCCCGACCAGCCCGGCTTCAAGCACATCCTCATGCAACCGCTGCCCGTGGGAGATTTGAAGTTTGTGAAAGCCACGCACCGTTCGCCCTACGGCTTGATCGCCAGCGAATGGCACAAAGACGGCAACACGTTCGACTGGCAGATTGAAATCCCCGCGAACACCACGGCCACGGTCGTTATCCCAGCGATGCCCAAGCAACTGGTCACTGAAAATGGGAAGCCGGTGCAAACCACCTACGGCACGCTCGAACTCGGCAGCGGCAAATATCATTTCGTCTGCGAGTAGCGCGAGACGTGGTTTCTGACAGAATTACAGAATTGTGCAGAATTGAATTCTGTTCATTCGGTTAATTCCAGCTCTCCGGCGGCGCACACAGAACACGCCAAGGAATAAGCCTTGATCCCGACCGGTGATCTGATCCATTGATCCTACTCGTGCCAAAGCAAAAAACACGGGCAAGCCCAAGCCGCTTTACAAAATCAAGTCACCAGGCAGGGCGCGTCACTCCCTAAGCGCCGAAGTGGCGAGCGATCCCGCCGACCTTCCCCACGCCACGCCGATTGCGTCCGCGCACTTTGAACTTCGTGACGATGGCATGATTGGAGCGCCGGTCTCCGACCCGGCTCACTCCGAGTCCAAACCCCAACGCGCCGGACCGGAGGACGGCGCTCCGACCCCACCCCGCCTCGCTTACAGTTCTGAATCGCCCTTCGTCCGCCTCTATCACGGCAACAGCCTCGAACTGCTCGACGCCATTGCCGAGAAATATCCCGAGGGCCGCTTCGACTGCATCTTTGCCGACCCGCCGTATTTTCTCTCCAACGGCGGCATCACCTGTCACGCCGGGAAGATGGTGAAGGTGGACAAGGGTGATTGGGACAAATCTCGCGGGCCGGAACTCAACCACGAATTCAATCTCGAATGGCTCCGTCGCTGCCAGCGTGTCCTCAAGCCGAACGGCACCATCTGGGTCAGCGGCACGCACCACGTCATTCACGACATCGGCTACGCCATGCAACAACTCGGCTTCAAGTTTCTCAATGACATAACTTGGGAGAAACCCAATCCGCCGCCCAACCTCAGTTGCCGCTACTTCACCCACAGCACCGAGACCGTCATCTGGGCCGCGAAAAACGAGAAGAGCAAACACGCCTTCAACTACGACCTCATGCGCCAGACCAACGGCGGCAAACAGATGAAAACCGTCTGGACAATGACCGCGCCGGGCAACGCTGAAAAGGAATACGGGAAGCATCCGACGCAAAAACCAATCGCACTTATCGAACGCTGTTTGCTCGCATCAACCAACGAAGGAGACATGATATTAGATCCATTCACAGGGGGGGGGTACAACAATTATTGCTGCTACTCGAAACAAAAGAGGCGCGGTTGGAATCGAGTTAGACGAAGAGCACGTCAAGCTCGCCGCACGTCGTGTCAAAGCCGAATCCGAAAAGATCGAAGGAGAACTTTTCAAATGAAGGAAGGCGGCTTCGGCGGTGGAAACACCCTAACTGGCTTGAACTTTGAACGCGAAGTTGATTTCCAAGACCTGCTCGCAGCGAAGCGAGGCTATCAATTAAAAACAATTCCAGGCAAGGTTGGTCGCGGCGTTTACTTCAAAGGTGAACTTGTTGCTCGGTGCTTTCGCAAAAATGAGTTCTACAAATTTTTGGATGAGCACGACGTTGATTGGCACTCGAAGCTGTCCAAGAAACTTCTCCCGGATGACGCGTTGCTCGTCATAGTGCGTGAAACATTGTTCATCATTGAGGTGAAGTATCAGCAGGTTGAAGGCTCGGTTGATGAGAAATTGCAGACCTGTGATTTTAAGCGGAAACAGTATCTTAAACTTGTGGTCGGGCTTGGTCTGAAAGTGGAATACGTCTATGTCTTGAATGACTGGTTCAAAGACCCGCGCTACAAAGATGTGCTGGATTACATTAACAGTGTGAACTGCCACTACAAATTTGGTTCGCTACCGCTGGCTTGGCTTGGCTTGCCAGAGGCTTAAATAAATCGGTTGAACCCTGGATCGGTCTGCGATCTAATCTGTGGGTGCAATTCGACACTTTCAGCTACCGTCACGCGGAAGAAATTCTAAATTCCCATCTGGCAATCAAGCGCCAGATCAATGAGGTGTTGAGCGCAGCCAAAGAAGCTCCTGTGAAACAAGGGCCGGATGGTTTGACGGCGGCATTGATGGCAGCTTTTGATTCGCGCGGCTGGCAAAAGGAAGTTCCTGTTTCCAGCGACGAAGCTCATGAGCAACGCTTTGACCTCTGCAAAGAACGTGTCGCCATCGAAATCGAATTCTCCCGTTACGAATTTCTCTACCGCGACTACCTGCGCTTCCTCTCCGCCTACAACGCCGACAAGATTGACGTGGGCGTTCTCATCACGCACGGCGAATCTGGTCTGGCACGAACCAAACATCCATCCGGCGCTCCCTCATTGGCACGCGTGCAAGCCGACCTGGCGTGGTTGCGTCCCACCATCACCGTCCCCATCTGGGTCATCGGGTTGAAATAGGCGCGCGGCGTTCACGCCGCTTCACCGTTCAATCCACCGGCAGCCTCCGTCTTGCTCGCGCGTCTCGGAAACGGCGCACGTTGAAGCGACCTGAAGGTCGCGCCCCGTTCCGGCGTCCCGAAGCAAACGCCGGGTTGCGCCGGCGTGCAAATTTGGGTTTACTGGCTTAATGGCTCATGCTGTCAAGCATCGGGAGATTGTGGGGAGTAACATCCGCGCTTGCCGAACCAATGCGGGCCTGACCTTGGAGAAATTGGCTGAAAAGGCGGAAATGAGCTGGCCTTACCTTTCTGAAATTGAGCGCGGACGTGAGAATATTTCGCTCGATAAACTCGCCCGTTTGGCGAAAGCACTCAATGTCACGCTGTCCAAGCTTGTTGAGAACGCCTGAAAGAGTTGCATCTGTCCACGCCGGTTTGCTCCTTCACGTTGGCAGCGCTTGCTGGCGTCTGTCTGCCTTGAATCCCGTTGGGATTGGCCGCCAGCCGCTTCAAGTTCTCGGACCATGACGGTTGTTCCCTGCACTTGAGGCCACGGTGTAGCGTCGAGCCTGCGGCCCGAATTCGGCGCACAGCGCCGACACTACAACGCATCAGGTGCTCACCGGATTGCGGTTTCAATTCCACAACTGATGCAGGTTCTCCACGCAGGCCATGGAGATATTGAAACGCCGGCCTTTGTGGAGGACATCGAAGTGGCCGGGATCGAAGCCGACGATCTTCACCGCCGAACCTTCGGGCAGGCCGTCGGGGAGTTGCTGGTCTTCAAAGGCGCTGCGCACCTTGGCGGTCTTGCCCACGTAGTTGATTTTTCGCTTGGTATTATTCATGGGCGAAAGGATATCGCCCCGGGTGGGACATCTGCGGTCTGGGGTGGAAACTTTCGGGGCGGCGTCGCGGAGGAGCGCCGGTTGAAGGGAGTCATTTGCGGCGGTCTGCCGACACGCCGCTACGAAGCTTTGCCGCCGAGGGCTTCAACTTGTTTCTCCAATGCCCTCAGGCGCTTGATGAGGTCGGGGAGCTGGGCGACGGCGATGATCTGGCGCTTGGCTTCCTTGTCGGGAAACGCGGGGTAGCCGAGGACGACGCCTTTGTCGGGGATGTCGCGCATGACGCCGGATTTCGCGCCGACCATGGATTGATGGCCGAGTTTCAAGTGTCCGGCGATGCCGGATTGGGAGGCGATCACGACATAATCTCCGAGCGTGGTGCTGCCGGCGAATCCGACCTGGCCCATGACGAGGCAGTGCCGTCCAATGACGACGTTGTGCGCGATGTGGACGAGGTTGTCAATCTTGGTGCCTTGCCCGATGACGGTGGAGCCGAGCGCGCCCCGATCAATGGCGGCGTTGGCACCGATCTCGACGTCGTCGTGGATGATGACGTTGCCGACCTGCAACATCTTGCGATGGCGGCCCTCGTCGAGCACGTAGCCGTAACCGTCGGAGCCGATGACGGTGCCGGCGTGGATGGCGACGCGACTGCCGATCTGGGTTCGCGCGTAAATGATGACGTTGGGAAAGAGGCAGACGTCGTCGCCGAGGTGCGTGCCTTTGCCGAGGTGGTTGCCGCCCATGAGCACGGAACGCGCGCCGATTTTCACGCCGGCTTTCACCACGCAATGCGCGCCGATGTGCGCGGTGGGATCAATGGTGGCGGTGGGATCAATGACGGCGGTCGGATGGATGCCGGCGGGTTCCTGGTCGGGCGGAAAGAAAAGGGGCAGCAGGCGCGCGACGGCAACGCGGGCGTTCTTGACGCGGATGAGAACTTTCTTCGCGGAGGTGAACGGTTCGGAGACGAGGATGGCCGAGGCTGCGCCGTGTTCGGCGGCGGCGAAGTGGGTTTCGTTTTCGGCGAAGGTGAGGTCGCCCGCGCGGGCGTTGTTCGCTTGGGCGAATCCGGTGATTTGAATGGAGGCGTCGCCAAAGACTTCACCGCGGAGTTGTTCCGCGATCTGGGCAGCAGTGTAGGGCATAAGGGCGGGGAACGGATCAGTTGGCCCGCAATTCGCGGAAGCCGATCATGCGCTGGGATTCGACATCCCACACCTTGAGCCGCAGGCAGCGGAAGACTTGGAGCGGGCTGAGCGAGGTGGTCTTGGGCTGCTGCAACTCGGGCATTTTCCGCCAGACTTCCGGCAGCCGGTAGAAGGGAATGCGGGCGTTGAGATGATGGATGTGATGGTAGCCGATGTTCGCCGTGAACCACGCCATGATGGGGCCGGTCTTCATGTAGGAGGAGGATTCGAGCGCGGCCTTTTCATAAGCCCAGCCAGACCGGTCGAAAAAGGACACGTCGGGGAAATTGTGCTGTGCGTAAAACAGGTAGGTGCCGATGGCGCAGGCGATGAAGTGCGGGATCAGTTGTGTCAGCACCAGCGCGATCCAGCCAAAGAAATAGACGAGCGTTGCGCCGATCAGGACATGCACCACGAAGGCGATGAGGCAGTCCCGGTGTTCCTTGGGCTGGTTGATGAACGGGTAAAGGCACATGCCCCACAGAAACGCAAAAACATAGCCGAACAGGATGGTCAAGGGGTGCCGCATGAAGAGGTATTTGAACCGCGTGCCCTTCGAGGACTTCAAAAACTCGGCGCGGGTCATCACGGGAAAGGAGCCGATGTGCGCGCTGCGCAGCTTGGAGTTGTGCTTGTGATGATAATTGTGGGAACTCCGCCAGACGCTGCTGGGACTCAGCGACAGAATGCCAAAGATGCGCATGAGTCGCTCGGCCATCCGGGATTTGGGCAGGATGGCGTGATGCTGCTGATCATGATAGATCACAAAGAACCGCAGAATCAGCAAGCCCGACAGCACACTGCAGACAAGCTTGCCGGCCAGATGAAACCCCCAGAGCGTGCCGCCAATCGAACCCACCAGGCACAAGCCCGTGGAAAGCACCGTCCACCAGCTCTTCGCGGCGATATCCATCGCAAACGGTTTGGTTGCTACTATCAGTTCAGGGCCGGTTCGCATTTGTATGATGATTTATGAGGTGGGCCGACACGACCGCACCCGTTGACATTCAAAGCCCCGGCCGGCCAGCGTTGGCCGGCGGTCTTGGTTGATTTGCATTTCCGCGTTTAGCACAGCATCCAAATTATTTAAGGCGTACAAATATTATACCACACACTGCGGAAATGCCTATCAGCATGACCGCACGGGACTGAAAAGATCGGTTGCAGGGTCAAGGTCGGGCTGGCTCGTGTCAATCGCGATTTCAAAAAAGCTTCAGTTCGCGGGGCGGGACTGCTCGGTGTCCTCAGCCGACCGGGGCTAAAATCTCGGGTGGCGTTTCATCCAGCGACCAGTTGGGCAGCACGTCGCCGTCGTCCGGCTGGAAACCGGCGTGGGGGCGTTGAAGTAAAATCCGTTCGGCCAAAATACCGATCATCGCGGCGTTGTCAGTGCAAAGATGTTTTTCCGCGAGGCGCAGCGTCAAATGGTTGCGCGCGCAGGCGGCGGCGAACTGGCGGCGGAGCGCGCCGTTGCAGGTCACGCCGCCGGACGCAGTCACGCAACGAACCCCCAGCCGTTTCGCGGCCTTGATGGTTTTGGTCACCAGCACTTCGACGATGGCTGCCTGCACGCTGGCGCAGAGATCGCGGAGTTGCTGCGGGTCGTCCGCCAGGCCCGGATGGTCGCGCAGAAAGTAGCGGATCGAAGTTTTCAAACCGCTGAAGCTGAAATCGTCATTCGCATCATTCATCAAAGGCCGTGGAAAATGGTAGGCCTTGGGATTGCCCGTCTCCGCCAAGCGATCAATCACCGGCCCGGCGGGGTAGGGGAGACCGATGAGCTTGCCGGTCTTGTCGAAACATTCCCCCGCCGCGTCGTCCAGCGTGGAGCCGAGGACGCGATGCTGCAATTCGCCGGCGACGTGAACCAGCATCGTGTGTCCGCCGCTGACGATGAGCGAGACGTTCGGCTGGAACGCGGCGAAGTCCGCCACCGGCGGCGTGCCGGAAATCCACGGTGAATACAGGTGCGCCTCGTGGTGGTTGATGCCGAGAAACGGTTTGCGCAGCGCGAATGCCATCGCCTGCGCGGACTTGAATCCGGTGAGCAAAGCGTTGGGCAAACCCGGGCCGCGCGTGGCGGCGATGGCTTCCAGTTGCGGCACGGAAACATCCGCATCGCGCAGGGCGGCCTGCACGACGGGCATCAAGTTCCGCAGATGTTCGCGCGCGGCGAGTTCGGGGACGACGCCGCCGTATTCGGTATGCAGGGAAATTTGCGAGGCGACGACGTTGGCGAGAATCCGGCCGTCGCGGATGATGGCGGCGCTGGTTTCGTCGCAGGACGTTTCAAGGGCGAGCAGGGTCATCTCGTTGAAACGTGAGGCGTGAAACGTGAATCACGTCCGGGCGTCATCACTTCGCGGCGGGTTCAAGCGCCGCCATTTTGCGGCCCGGCTTTTCCGGCACGCGTTCGGTGAAGATCAGGATGCCTTTGAGCAGGTCGGCGGCGCGATCCATCTGGGCGTCGCGGGAGTTGAGCAGGCGTTCGCGTTCCTTGTCCTCCAGCGATTCGATTCCGCCGGGCATGCGCTTGAGCAGGATGTCGCGCTCTTCATCGTCGGTGAGCGGGACGACGACGTTCGGCGTGATGCCGGCTTCGTGAATGACCTTGTGGCTGGGGGTGTAATATTTGGCGGTGGTGAGCTTCAACGCCGCGCCCTCTTCCAACGGCAGGATGCTTTGCACGGAACCTTTGCCAAAAGTTTTTTCACCGAGAATGATCGCGCGATGAAGATCCTGCAAACAGCCGGAGACAATCTCGGACGCGCTGGCGCTGCTGCCGTTGACGAGGACGACGACGGGAATCTGTGAGCCGTCTTTGTTGACGAGTTCGTCGCCGTGTCCGCCCGCTTTGTGAATGCTGTTTTGTCCGGCGTTGCGGCCTTCGGTGGAGACGACGAGCTGGCCGCGCGGGAGAAACTTTTGACAGACCTCCACAGCTTGTTCGAGCAGGCCACCTGGATTCCAGCGCAAGTCGAGGATCAGCGCCTTCATGCCCTGAGCCTTCAATTTTTTCAGGGCGTCTTCGAGGTCGCTGCTGGTTTTGTCGCCAAATTGCACGAGGCGCACGTAGCCGACTTTATTTTCGCCGAGCGGAAATTCTTTTTTGCCGTTGATGTCCTTGACCATGTCCACGGTGATGACGGCGCGCGTGAGTTTAATTTCTTTTTCAATGCCGGTGGCGGGCCGCGAGATGGTGATAGTCACGTCCGTGCCGGGGTCGCCGCGGAGCAGTTTCACGGCTTCGTCGGGATGTTGCATGTGTTCGGCGCTCTTGCCGTCAATCTTGATGATGCGGTCGCCGGCCAGAATGCCCGCCTTGAAGCCGGGGGAATCCTCCATCGGCGCGACGACGGTGACGAAGCCGTCCTTCATCGCGATCACGATGCCGAGGCCGCCGAAGTGGCCTTCGGTGTCGTTCTGGAGTTCGTTAAATTGTTCCGGGTCGAGAAATTCGCTGTGCGGATCGAGCGTGTTGATCATGCCTTTGAGCGCGGCATAGACGAGCTTTTGATAGGTGAGGTCCTGGCCGTCCACGTAATCGCGCCGGACTTTTTCCACGACCTCGGCGAACAGCTTCATGCTCGGATACGGGGAATCTTTTTGCGCGGCCTCGGCGGAGGAGGTGTAAACCTTCGCGCCGATGAGGAGGTTGACCGCGAGCAGGGCGGCCACAAAACCGAAGATTAAACGTCGTTTCATATCGCTTCAATTAACGAGGCAGACAATAAGCGGCAACCGGGGGGTTGGCAAGAAACCGAAACCAAGGGAAGCGCGCGAAGGTCACCACATCGGCCGGTGCGTGGCCGGCACCGAAAGTCGCTGCACGGTTTGCCGGGCAGACCCCCCGCCCCTTCTTCGGCCTGAGCAGCGTGTTGCCCGTTCAATGCCGGAACCAGATCTGTTCGGGCCGCGCGGGCGGGGCCGGCTGCCAGTCGAACGCCTTGTCCACAACTTCGCGCATCTGCTGAAACCACCATTGCGCGCGGGTTTGCCGCCGTTGCGGACGCGGTTGTGACTGGTGGCCACGGCCATTTTCGATTCCCAGTTCCATTTGTTGATTCGTCATAATTTGCCTTTCGTTATGTGCGCATCCTAGGGGGTGGGGTCGGACATTGGCGGTCTGATGAAAATTTTTTCTAAAAATATTTTCAGGGCGCTGGCGGTGGTGTTCCGCCTGGGGCCGACGACGTTTGGGCACCCGGCTCCTGTCCTTCAATGTTCTCTCCCCTTCAACCATGAAAGCCGGCGGGGGGACATTTTCTTCGTGCATTTTTTGAAATACAAATTTAACTGTGTCCCATGACCATTTGGATTTTGGCATTGTTGCTGTTGGCGTCGCTGGCGGGACTGGGCTACCGGCAGGGCGCGATTCGCGTGGCGTTTTCGCTCGTCGGCATTTTGCTGGGCGCGGTGCTGGCGTCTCCGCTGTCCGGCGCGATCAAGCCGCTGGTGGCTCTCTGCGGCGTCAAAAGCCCCGTGCTCCTCTGGTTGATTCCGCCGCTGGTGGTCTTCATCATCATTCTGGCGATCTTCAAGGTGGTCGCGCTGGTCGTGCATCAAAAGGTCGAGGTTTACTACAAGTACAACACCGGCAATCTGCAGCCGGTCTTGTGGGAGCGGTTGAACCGGCGCGTGGGCTTGTGCCTGGGACTCGTCAATGGCGTGGCTTATTTTATTCTCCTAGTCGCGGCGGTTTTTCCGTTGAGCTATTGGACTTATCAGATGGCCACCCCGGAATCCGATCCCAAGTCCGTGCGGCTGATCAACCGGCTCGGTGAGGATCTGCAAGGCTCCGGCATGTCGGGAGTGGCGCGGGCGCTGGACAAAAACCCGCTGGAATTTTACCAGGCGGCGGACGTGGTCGGGCTGATTTACCATCATCCGCTGCTGGAGGCCCGGCTGTCGCGCTATCCCGCCTTTCTGGGATTGGCCGAGCGGGCCGACTTTCAAGACCTGGGCAGTGACGCGGAATTTGCCGGGCTGCGCCTGAAGCAGGCGTCGGTGGCCGAGTTGCTGAATCATCCCAGGGTGCAGGCCATGGTGCAAAACCCCGACTTGCAAAAGACCATCAAGGACACGGTGCTGCCCAATCTCCAGGATTTGCAGGCGTTTTTAACGAACGGGGTCTCGCAAAAATTTGACGAGAAGATTCTCGGCCGCTGGGATTTTGATTTGAACGGTTCCGTCTTGCTGATGCGCAAAGCCAAGCCGAACCTGCCGGCCACTGAGATGCGGAAGTGGAAAAACTGGCTGGCTTCCAATTTTGCCCGGGCCACGTTTGTGGCGACGACGGAAAACCAGGCGTTTCTGAAAAACATGCCGCGCTTCACCGCCGGTGCGACCTCGGGCGACCTGCAGAAAATGGAAGGGCAGTGGAAAAGCAACGGGGCGAATTACGCGCTCACGCTGACGGCCGACGGCAAGGTGCTGGACATGACAGCGCACATTGCGGGAGACTTCATCACGATTTCGGGGCCGGGGATGGAAATTGTTTTTGTCCGCGAGGATTGAGGCCGGCATCGAAAACCGAACCGGCAATCCGCCCGAATTGTTCCGGAAAACTTCTGGTCGGGTTCAGCGCAATGGTGAGCCTGGAATTATTCGGATGCTTTTCCCCGAACGCTCCCGTCAATTGCCACCCGGGAAACCAAAGCCAGAACTGGCGGGTTGGGCGTTCAGTTGCGGCTGGTCAAACAGCGAGCGGAGCGAAGGGGAAACGGGATTGGTGCTGGAGACAAAGCGGTTGTTGTCCGGCGCTTGATTCATAGCCAGATTGTCCATGCCGCCACCGGCCGTGAGGGTCAGTCCGACGTTCATTCCGTGCAACGAGCTGGCGGTGGAGTCAGCATCGTCGGAAAAAACAATCCCCGAAATGACCAGTGCGCAGACCGCCGCACCAAAAGCGCCGGTCAGCATGGGTTTGGTTTCAAACAGTGCCCAGAGTTTGCGCAGCCACGCCGGACCACTCTCGCCCTGCTCGCCGGCTTTGATGCGCGCCATGACCTGGCCTGAGAAATTGTGGAAGTAGCCCGGCGGCGGCTGCTCGTGGCGCTTCAGGGTGAGCAACTTTCGCAACTGTTCAAATTGTTCAGAATCGGGATTCATACGACATCTCAATTTTATTACTTCAAATATCCAGCCAGCCGGCCCTGCAACTGTTGCCGCGCATAAAAAAGCCGCGACCGGACGGTGCCCACATTGCAGTCCATGATTTTGGCGATCTCTTCGTGCGACAAACCCTGAACGTCATGCAATGTCACAACCAATCTGTGTGTTTCTGACAGTGTCAGCATGGCTTCGTTCAATTTTTCCTGCAGCTCGCTCAACGCGGCATCGCGCCGGGGGGTTTTGTCGGAAACCAAGGCCACGAGGTCGGGGTTGTTCTCGGTGTTGAAGTCCAGATCGTTCAGGCTCATGTGCGAACGATTCTTGCGCTGCTTGAGAAAATTAAGGGTCTTGTTGACCGCAATCCGATAAACCCAGGTGTAGAAACTGGAGCCGCCTTTGAAAGACTTGAGCGCCTGGAAGCCCTTGATGAACGCCTCCTGCGCCAGGTCGTTGGCATCCTCATGGTTCGAGGTCATGTGATACAGCGTCCGGTAAATCCGTTCCTGATAGCGCTGCACCAACTGGTCATAGGCGGCGAGATCACCATGCCGGGCTTTTTTTACCAACTCTTGTTCAGGCACGCCGACATCGGGGGAGGCCGGGGACGGTTCTTGATCCGGGGAAGTGGCGGGGGCGGTCATAATGGCCGTAGTCATTCAGACTAGAACACCCAGTTCGCTGGTTTGTCGCGCCAGATGTTCGGTCAGTCCGAACAAACTGTCACGCCCCGGAGAGTTTGGCAGGATTTGCAGCTTGATCCGCGCTTTTTCAAGGTACTGGGCGATGACTTCCAGCGAGGGTGCCAGCGTGTCGTATTTGGCCAGCAACCCGCTGACCTGCGGCAATGCGGCGGGCTGCCAGTTGTTGATCAACTCTTCGAGTTGCAGGCGATCCGCCGCGTTCGCGCGCTCCCAGAGCAGCAGGACCGGCAAGGTCAGCTTGCCCTTGGCCAGATCCGTGCCCAGCGACTTGCCGGCCACGGTTTCCGACCCGAACAAATCCACGCAGTCGTCATACACCTGGTAGGCGGTGCCAAAAGCCAGCCCGAACTGGCGCAAAGCGGCGCGTTGCGGCGCGGGTGCTTCGCTCAGGTAGGCCGCCAGCTCGCAGGACAGCGCAAACAACTCCGCCGTCTTCATCTCCAGCACGCGGAAATATTCACGGCCCGAAAAATTAAAATCCCGCCGGTGCTGCGTCTGCAAAATCTCCCCGGAACAAACTGTGTTCGTTGCCGTGGCCACCGCGCGGCAGATTTCTGGCGACGGGAAACTCGCCGCCAGCTTCAGTGCCTGGGCAAAGAGGCAGTCTCCAAACAGCACGGCGATTTCATTTCCCCAGTTCGCCGCCAGCGTGGGCCGGCCGCGCCGGATGGCGCTTTCGTCCATGATGTCGTCATGCACCAAGGTGGCCAGGTGCACCATTTCGATGATGACGGCGACCGTGACGTGCGCGTCGTTCAACTCGCTGAGCGCGTTGGCCGTCAAGGCCACCAAGGCGGGACGCAGGTGTTTGCCGCTGCTGTTCAACGTGTATTCGGCGTAGGGGATGAGGGCCGGGTCGAACTCGTTCACCTGGCTGGCCAGCCGTCCATGCACGGCTTCCAGGAATGGCTCGACCGGTTCGACGAGTTGCTTCCAGGAAATTGTTTTCTCGGAGTGGGCGGAGTCGCTGGCAGGAGTCGGGACCACTTTGGATTCAGCAGCTAACATGCGCGCGCAATCTAAAGTTCGGTGCGGGCCAAGTCAAACCGAGAAACAGCCGCTGCGTCCCCGGCGGACAATGCTTTCGCCACCCGGTCGGCTGCGTTGCACCCGGACACGATCGAATCGCTCAACGAAATGCCGTCGCGATAATGGCCGGCCAGAAAAAGTCCCGGCGCTTTGGTTTCGAGATCGTTCATCAAATGCTTGAAGCGTCCGTAGCCGACGTTGTATTGCGGAATCGCTTGCGGATAAAAGACCGAGTGCTTGAACACGGGCTGGCCTTTCACGCCGAGCAGCACGC
>JAYWBR010000030.1:0-8258 GCA_043781315.1 Verrucomicrobiota bacterium
CCCCTTTTCACAAGGGTTCGATCCGCTGCCAACTGCCACGCCCTAAGCCGGTCACAGACCGGCGCTCCGCCAACGCCTCACCCGCTTTTAATCACACCCTCGTGGTTCAGCTTCCAAATTTCCGACGTGACTTGGCCAGACTGATTTGCTAGTTTTCAAACCATGAAGCCCGCCCATTCCAATCGGAACGTGTCACGCCGCGCGGCATTCACCCTCATTGAATTGCTCGTAGTAATCGCCATCATCGCCATTCTCGCGGCGATGCTGCTGCCGGCGTTGAGCAAAGCCAAGGATCGCGCCCAACAAGCCATTGACCTCAACAACAACAAACAGATTCTCACAGCCACGCACCTGTACACCCTGGACAACCGCGAAGTCTTGCCCAATGCCGGTTGGTCCAATCCGGCAGGCACCATCACCTGCTGGGCCTACGCGGTGAACCCTTCGCCGGGCGGATCCGTTCCCGGCGGTGCCGGCGGCACTGCCGCCGCATATCAAAACGACCTGCCCGGGCAGCAAAATGCGCTTAAAGCCGGCCAGCTCTATCCGATCGCCCAAGGATTCAAGATTTATATGTGTCCCGCCGACAGGGTTGGATACGGCACATTTTACTCCCGGAAAATCCAGTTCTGCAGTTATTCATGGAATGGTGCCGTCAATGAGTACACGTCCGGCGTCAAACCGCATAAGCTTACCGAGTTCAAGCCGCTGGACATATTGCAATGGGAAACCGACGAGGTGAATGCGTTCTTATTCAATGATTGCGTTAACTATCCCACGGAAGGCCTTTCCGCCCGGCATGGCAAAGGCGCCACGGTCGGATTATTTGGCGGCAGCACCGAAAAAATGGTCGCACGCACGGACTTTTTCAATCTCGCCGCCAGCGCGACCAAGAACCGGCTGTGGTGCAATCCCGCCACGACGACCGGACATTAATCCCAAAAAAAACTTTCAAACCATGAAAAACAAAATCATGACTGAGTTCAACCGTCTGGCATTCCCGCTCGTTTTTGCATGTTTGCTCGCGGCGGGCTGCGGCAAAAAAGAAACCTCCCAAGCTGCATCACCCACGCCCGGTGCCGACACACCTCCGACTACATCCGCCATCGCGCCTTCCCCGGCAGGTGAAAATTCAGCCGCTCCCGATGCTATGATTTCTGAGGCCCGCGCGGCCATGAAGGCAAAAGACTACGACAAGGCGATCGCGGCTGTTTCCGTTTCACCGCAAACCAGCATACCCATGACCGGCCAACAGCTCATGTCACTCAACAGCGCCAAGGCAGACGTGCAAAACCAACTCGCCGCCGCCGCCGCCGCTGGCGATGCCAAAGCCAAAGCTGCTTACGAAGCGCTGCGGAGGCGTTCAATGGAAAAACCCTGAAACGCGTTGCGCGGGGGCATTAAAAACAAAAAAACGGGCGAGGAGTTTCCTCGCCCGTTTGAGCTTAAAGCGCTGCTTTATCTGTCAATCAAACAAATGGCAGGCAACCAAAGCAGCAGATTATTTCTCCCCGATCTGCTGCCGGATCGCGCCGATGATTTTTCCCGACCACGCCTCCAAAGTTTTTGCATCGCGCCCTTCGAGCAGCAGCCGCGCTTTCGGCTCGGTGCCGGAGTAGCGCAGCAGCAGACGTCCGCCTTGGGCCTTTAATTCCAGTTCCGCCTCGCTCACCAGTTTCATCACGCCGTCGAGCTGCTCGAACGGTTTTTTCTCGCGGACCCGGACGTTGGTCACGAGCTGCGGGAAGCGTGTCCAGCATTTCGCCAGCTTCGAGAGCGGCGTGTCCTTGGACTTCATGATGCGGAGGATTTGCAGCGCGGCCACCAGGCCGTCGCCGGTCGTGCTGTAATCGCGGAAGATCAGATGCCCGCTCTGCTCGCCGCCGAAGTTCAGATCGTTGCGGAGCATTTCATCAATCACGTTTTTGTCGCCGACGTTCGTGCGGACAACTTTGCCGCCCGCAGCGAGGATCGCCGCTTCGAGACCGGCGTTGCTCATGACGGTGGTGACGAGCGTCTTGCCGGACAAACCGCCGGTGGCGTGCGGATGCCGGAACATGTTTTCGTGATGGCCCGGCTCGCGCAGCAAATCCAGCGCGGCAATGGCCATGATGTCGTCGCCGTCAATCAGCGTGCCGGTTTCATCGCACAGCAACACGCGGTCGGCGTCGCCGTCGTGCGCGATGCCGAGGTGCGCCTGATGTTCGACGACCTTGCGGCACAGCGCCTCCGGGTGCATCGAGCCGCACTCCTTGTTGATGTTCGTGCCGTCGGGGTGGTTGCCATAAACGATGACGTCCGCGCCGAGCTCGCTCAGGACGCAGGGCGTGGATTTGTAGGCCGCGCCGTTCGCGCAGTCCACAACGATGCGCACGCCTTCGAGCGTCAGCTTCCGGGGAAACGAAGCCTTGGCGTATTCGATGTAACGTCCCAGCGCGTCGTCGACGCGCATGGCCTTGCCGATCTCGCCGGCGGTCGGACGGATGTTTTCAATCTCGCCGCTGAACACCAGGTCTTCGATTTGATTTTCAATCGTGTCGTCGAGCTTGTAACCGTCCGCACGGAAAAATTTGATGCCGTTGTCGGCGTACGGATTGTGCGAGGCGGTGATGACGATGCCGGCGTCGGCGCGCAAACTCCGGGTGACGTACGCCACGCCGGGCGTGGGCAGCGGCCCGATGAAGATAACGTCCACGCCCATCGAAAGAATGCCGGACGAGATCGCATTTTCGAGCATGTAGCCGGAGAGGCGCGTGTCCTTGCCGATGACAATCTTGTGGCGGCCCCGGCCGCGCGACTGGGTTTCGAGATTTTTGAAAACGTGCGCGGCGGCGCGGCCGAGCTTGAGGGCGGTCTCGGCGGTGACGGGCTCGACGTTCGCGGTGCCACGCACGCCGTCGGTACCGAAGATTTTTTTTGGTAAAGCCATGCGTTTGGTTATCGGTTGAATCGTTTGATTGTTAAATCGGAAAAGTGGTTGCTTGCGCTGTGCCAG
Organism: Verrucomicrobiota bacterium; assembly: GCA_043781315.1. GTDB lineage: Bacteria > Verrucomicrobiota > Verrucomicrobiia > Limisphaerales > CAIQOK01 > CAIQOK01. The sequence continues at coordinate 2,996 of JAYWBR010000030.1, forward strand.
CAGGCGAACCCGGCCTACGGCTTCGCCGGCTCGATGATCTCCACCTCGTCCGGCTCGGCCAGCTCGAAGGTGATGTCCGCCGGCGTGGTGACGACGATTTTTTTGCGCGTGCCCCGGACGGGTTCGATGCCGGTCAGATCCACCAGCGCCCGGATGTCGCGGGCCTGCGGATCATCGTGCATTTTCTTTTCCAGCGCCTGCAACTTCCAGAGTTCGCCCCGCACCTTGATCGTCACTTCGCCGGGACTGACCTTGAAATCCCGCACGTCCGCCGCCGCCGACATGACCAGCACGGGAATGTTGGAAAACGTCCGCTCCTCCACACGGCCGGTTCTCAACACGCCCGAGGGCGAGACACCCTGGCGGATGAAGAGGACCCAGACCGTCAGCCAGATCAGGACGGCCAGCACCAGCGAAAATATTTTCAGCCAGAAATCGCGGAACAAAATGTTGCGAACGAGCAGGATCATTTGGCGGCGGGGGTTGAATCCGGCTTGGTCACCACCGGGGCGGGTTGGAGATGTTTGCGGAGCCCCGACCGCAGGGCATCCAGCCGACCGCGTGACTTGGCGGTGCGCAGCAGGATCGAGGTGAGAAAGGCGCGCAGTTCTTCCAGCGAAACGCCGCGCACCAACTGGCCTTTGTAGGCGTGGGAAATTTTGCCCGTCTCCTCCGAGACCACCACAATGACCGCATCCGTCTCTTCGCTCAGGCCGATGGCCGCGCGATGACGGGTGCCAAGGGACTTGTTCAGATCCTGCCGCTGCGACAACGGAAAGATGCACGCGGCGTAGGCGATGCGGTCGCCCTTGATGATCACGCCGCCGTCGTGGATCGCATTGTTCGGAAAAAAAATCGTCTCCAGCATTTCCGGCGTGGCTTCGCAATCCACGACGATGCCCGACTCGACGGCTTCCTGAAGCTGGATGGACTGCTCGATGGCGAACAGCGCGCCGATGCGCACATCGGCGAGGCGTTCAACCGTCTGGATGATGACCTCAATGCTCTCGCGTTTCTCGCTGGTGGTGGCGAAGAACGGGAGGTTGCCAAGTTCGGCCAACATGCGGCGAAGTTCCGGCTGGAAAATCACCACCACGGCCACGGCGAAGAAGGCGGAGAACGCCCCCAGAATCCAGCGCAGCACGATGAGGTCGAGAAAAAAGGAAACCATCACCAGCGTCAGCAGCACGACGAGGAAACCCGTCACGATGGGCGCGCCGCGCGTGCCGCGGATGAAGCGCATGGCGAAATAAATCCCCACCGCGAGGATTAAAATCTCCAGCGCGTGCCGCCAGTTCTGCAATGCGAATTCCCAGATCATTTTTGTTTGCAGGCCACCAACGCTTCGGTCAGACGGATCGCCTGCACCGTTTCCGCCACGTCATGCGCGCGGATGATTTGCGCCCCGGCTTCCACGGCGAGACACGCACAGGCCAGCGAGGCGGGCAGCCGATCCGCCGTTTCGCCGAGCAATTTTCCGATGAAGGATTTGCGCGACGCGCCGACCAGCAGTGGACGGCCAAAGCCCCGAAAGTGTTCAAGCCCGCCGAGCAGTTGCAGGTTGTGCTCCAGCGTCTTGCCGAAACCAATTCCCGCGTCGAGTATAATTTGCTCGCGACTTAAACCGCAACCGCTCATTCGCTCCAGCCGCTCGGAAAAAAAATCCCCGACCGCGCGCACCACATCGTCATAGACCGGATTGGCCTGCATGGTCGCCGGCGTGCCGCGCATGTGCATGCAGACATAGCCCGCGCCCGCCTCCGCCACCACGCGCCACATCGCATCATCCGCGCGGTTGGCGGCCACGTCATTGACGAGGCTCGCCCCGGCCTGGAGCGCGGCCCGGGCGACGCCGGGCTTGGTCGTGTCAATCGAGAGGGGAATTGTGACGCGCGCGGCGAGCTGTTGGATGACGGGAAGCACGCGCCGCAATTCCTCCGCCTCGCCAACCGGTACGGCGTGGGGCCGCGTGGATTCGCCGCCGATGTCGAGGATGTCCGCGCCTTGTTCGATGAGCTTCAGCCCGTGCTCGACGGCGGCCGTGGCGCTGAAAAATTTTCCCCCGTCCGAAAACGAATCCGGCGTGACATTCACAATTCCCATGACCAACGCGGGACGGGGAAAGATGAACTTGAATTGGCGGGCGTGGAGCTGCATTCAGCGGATGCTCCCGGAAACATTCAACAGTGAACGTTCAACATTCAACGCCCAAGTGATGCAGCGCGCCCACCCACCTGCCCTTCGACGTTGAATGTTGAACGTTGAATGTTGAATGTTCATTTCCTGATTAATCCCTGGCCTTCTGAATCAGTTCAATCTCGTAGCCTTCCGGCGCATCAATGAAGGCGAAGACCGTCCCCGTGCCGCTGGTGGTCGGGCCGTCGGAATATTTCAGCCCATGCCGCGCGAGATGGCGTTCAAATTCCTCGAGACTGTCCACCTCGAACGCGAGATGCGTCAGGTCCGCCTGCACCTGCACCGGACCGCTGCCAGGAAAATAAGTGATCTCGATCAACTCTTCACTCTGCGTTGCTTTCAGAAAAACGAGTTCCGCCCCGCGCGGCGATTTGTGCCGGCGGATTTCTTCCAGGCCGAGAATCTCCCGGTAGAATTTCACCGTACGTTCCAGATCATTGACGCGGTAGCGCGTGTGCAAAAGTTTTGTGGCCTTGCTCATCGCGTCAAAGTAGCGGCGAACCCGGCGGGTGCCAAGCATCGGCTGCCGGAGATTCATCCCCTGCGCGCAATCAAACCGCTTGCCGCGCGGGCAATTTCTAATTACCTAACAGCCCGTGTTTCGATCCATCCGCTGCGGCTGCCTGATGCTGTTCCTGTCCTGGACGGGCGCGACCACGGCGTCCGCCCAGGTGGATCCGTTCGCGCGCGAGCTGATCCAGCTCGGCTACAACGCCTCATTGCAGGGGAAATCACCGCTCGCGGCGTACATGTTTTACTACCGGAACCTGCCGGACTTTTACCGCACCAACCTCACGCTGCGGCTGGCGGTCGCGCCGGTGTATCTCGATTCCGAACTCGGCATCAGCCATGTGTTCAACGCGGACACGGACATTGGCATCGGCCTGGCCGGCGGCGGTTATGCCGACAGCTACGATGAGATTCGCGCCGGAAGATTTCTGGAAAACGAATCCTTCACCGGCGACGGCGGCGAAGTTTCCCTGAGCCTGTATCACTGCTTCAATCCCGGACAACTGATTCCGCTGAACGCCCTGCTGCGGGGCATCGTGCGCTACTCCACCTACAACCGCGACAACGCCACCGCGCCCGCGTTTCAACTACCACAGGACCGCACCACCTATTCGGTCCGCACCGGCGTGCGCTGGGGCGGCAAGGAACCCACGCTGTACCCGTCGCTCGCGATGGAACTCTCCGCCTGGTATGAAGGCAGTTTTCGCGGTGCCAACGGCGGCTACGGCTTCAACGGCGACCGTTCGGTCAGGATCGCTTCGCATCTGTTCTGGATGCAGGCGCTGCTCGCCTACACGTTCCCGGAATCCAAGCAGAACTTTTTCGTCAACCTCACCGCCGGCACGAGCGTGGACGCGGATCGCTTCAGCGGCTACCGGCTCGGCGCGCTCCTGCCGCTCGTGTCGGAATTTCCCCTGTCGCTGCCCGGCTATTATTTCAACGAAATCAGCGCGCGCAACTATGTGCTCTTCGGTTTGAATTACAATGTGCCGCTGGACGCGAAGCATCATTGGAATCTCAACTTCACCGGCACCACGGCGGTCGTGGATTATCTGCCGGGTTTGCAACAGGCAGGCCACTGGCACAGCGGCGTCGGCGCGGGCCTGCTTTATCAATCCTCGTCGCTCAAGCTCATGCTCGGCTACGCGTACGGCGTGGACGCCATCCGCGCGAACGGCCGCGGCGCGCACAGCATCGGACTGCTGTTGCAGTTCGATCTCGGCCACGCGCGCCCGGCGCTGTTGAGTCCGGAACAGCCCGGACGCTGGCGCGGTTTGGAAAAAGTCCTCGGCGCGATTCGGGACTAGCCGACACTGGCCGGACTATTTTTGCGGAATCTTCATGCGCGGTCGCATCGGCGGCGGCAGGGGGATTTTTGGCGGAATGGGCGGGGATGAAGGTTGCGGCCAATGTTTCTCGGCAATCTCGACCACCTTTCTCGCGGCGGAAATGGCGGATGGTGAAATGGTCGGCGGATTCGGCAACGACGAAGGCTTCACCTCAAGCTGCTCGATTTTTTTGGATAACCAATCCTCGGCCTTCGTCACCGTCTCGCCAATTTTGGTTTCGGGAAATTTCATCTCGCCGATCTGGAAATCACCGAGCGACTTGAGCGCGTCCACCGTTTGACCGGCGGACTTCACGACTTCGTTCCACTTGTCGCTGACTGCGCCGAATGTCTGGTAGCCGTTCACGAGCCATTCGAGTTTGCCCGTCTCGATGTCCACCAACAGGCCATGCACGGGAACTTTCACGCCGATCAACGGACTGCTGCGAATGAAGCCGCACGCCTTGATCACGTTCTGCCGTTCGCTGCCGGACATGCCGAAAAAGTCCGTGAGGTTCTCCGGCAAGTGCGACCGCTCGACGCCGAACGCCTTGAAGCGATCCAGCAACTGCGACGTCGTGGTCTTGCAAACCAGGCAATCCGTGTGGCCGATGACGGCGATCTCCTGACCGCCCTTGACCGCGCACGCCAAGGCCAGCGACCGCATCGTGCTGGAGAGCGGCCCGGTGATGAGATTGCCCGCGTTGCGCAGCCAGATAAACTGTTCACCCGGCAGCCCGAGCACGTTCGGAAAAAGGGCGTTCAGCCGTGGATCCACGCACGTCAGCGCGATGATGGGCAGTTCGTTTTCGTAATCCGCCGGGCGCAATCCCGCCGCCGCATCCCCCGCGATCGCGCGGTGATTGGCGTCTATGATGGCTTCAAAGAGGCGCATAAACTTATTTCACTTCCCGCAAGAAATTTTCAATCTCAACTCCGCCGTCACGCAACGCGCCTTTCAATGTGTAGCGATCAACTTCGTCGTGAAACGGAAATACAATCAATCTTCCATCGAGATGTTTCATTTTTACGTGACTGCCTTTGCGGTGAATTTCCGCAAAGCCAAGTCGCTGCAAGGCTGCCACTACCTGCCGGCCAGACAGCAATGGCAGCTTCATACCGCCAGTTCGACCACATCCTTTTTGCCGGCCAGTTCTTCCGGCGCGGGTTCGAGGAAAAGATCAATCGCCTCGCGGATGTTTTTCAGGACTTCCTCACGCGTCCGGCCTT
>JAYWBR010000031.1:0-2681 GCA_043781315.1 Verrucomicrobiota bacterium
GTGATGGATGGCGGCGGACGAATTTTGACGCGGCTTACTGGCCCGGCGAATGAGCGGGTGCTTCAGGAATTATACGGCGTCCTCGATGGCGCGCTGGCCCGCCGCGACAAAAAGCCTTCGACGCCTTGAAAGCCCCGCCGCATTCAGCCGGAAAACTTCGCCTCGGCTTGTGCTGCCAGTTCAGCCAAGCGCCGATCAAGTTTCGCACCACGACCGCCACCGCCCTGGCCCGATTATCGCGTCGCGACCAGCTGGTCCGCCTGGCGGAACTGTGCCGTAACAATGCTGATTCCCTGCTGGCCGCGCTGGAATTTTGCGCGGCCCATGGCATCGGCGCGTTTCGGATTCAGAGTCAGATTCTGCCGATTAAGACGCACCCGCAAGTGGGCTATCGCATCGAAGAACTTCCGGCGGCGGATGAGATTGTGCGGCGGTTCCAGCGCTGCGGCGAATTCGCGCGGGAGAAAAACATTCGCACCAGTTTTCATCCCGATCAGTTTGTGGTGCTGAATTCGCCCGACAACGACATCGTGACGCGCGCCGTGGCCGATCTCGAATACCAGGCCGAGGTCGCCGAGTGGACGAACGCCGACACGATGAACATCCACGGCGGCGGCGCCTACGGTGACAAACGTGCGGCGTTGGAAACTTTTCGCCGCAACCTTCCCCGGCTTTCGGCGCGTGCCCGCAGCCGGTTGACGCTGGAGAACGACGACAAAACTTTCACACCTTCCGACCTGCTGGGGCTTTGCCGCGCGGAGGGCATCCCGCTGGTCTATGACGCGCATCATCATCGCTGCTGCAAGGATGGATTGAGCCTGGAAGCAGCAACGGCGGCGGCACTTGAAACCTGGGGTGATCGCGAGCCGTTGTTTCATATTTCCAGTCCGCTCGATGGCTGGCGCGGTCCGCGACCCAGGCGGCACCACGAGTATATTGATCCACCGGATTTCCCGGCGGGCTGGTTGAAGTTGCAGCTCACCGTCGAAGTGGAAGCCAAAGCCAAGGAACTGGCGGTGCAAAAACTCCTCGTCGCCCTATCCGCCGTTGCCCGTTTCACGCCATGAACCAGAGCTCAACCATTCCGTCGTTTAGCGCCCGTTGCCGCAGCACCCTGGGTCTGGCCGGTTGGCTGACGGCATGTTTCCTGGCGGCCTCGCTCGGTGTTTTCTTCATGCCGGGCGGGTGGTATGCAGCCTTGAACAAGCCTGCGTGGAATCCGCCCGCGTGGATTTTTGGCCCGGTGTGGACGGCGCTTTACACCATGATGGCCGTGGCCGCGTGGTTGGTCTGGAAACGCGGCGGCTTCGCGGCCCACCGCCAGGCGCTGACGTTGTTTCTCATTCAGCTCGTGTTGAACGCGAGTTGGACGCCGCTCTTTTTCGGTCTGCACCGGCCGGGGGTTGCGTTTGTTGAAATTATTTTTCTCTGGCTGGCGATTGCCGCGACGCTCGCCGCCTTTTGTCCAATCAACCGCGTCGCCGCCTGGCTGCTTGCCCCCTACCTCGCGTGGGTAAGTTTTGCCACGGTGCTGAACTTCGCCATCTGGCGGCTGAACTCCTGAACACCCAATGAAAGCGAACCTAATCGACCTCTTTTGCCATCGCGGCATGCTCCTCTGGGCGTGCCTCGCCTTCACTATGAAATCGCACGCCGCTTCCGAAACAACTCTTTTTAACTTCCCCGCCGCGACCAACGATCCCGCCTGGCAAGTCGTCAACGACGGGGTGATGGGCGGCGTCTCTACCAGCCAGTTTCAACGGCTCACGAACGGCGGGGCTCTTTTCAGTGGCGTGGTTTCGTTGAAGAACAATGGCGGCTTCGCTTCCGTCCGCTCCGCGCGCGTGGGCGAAAATCTCAGCGGTCTTGAGGCGTTCGTGATCCGGGTGCGCGGGGATGGCCGTCGCTACAAATTCACCGCGCGGACCGAGGCGGGTGTGGACACGGCCATTTATCAATCCGCCTTCACAACCAAGCCGGGCGAGTGGGATGACCACCGGCTGGCGTTCAAAGATTTCGTGCCGACCTATCGCGGACGCGTGCTGACCGACGTGCCGCCGTTGAATCCGGCGAAGATAGCGTCAGTGGGTTTCCTCATTGCCGACAAGCAGGACGGGCCATTCCGATTGGAGCTGGCCTGGATCAAAGCTGTATCGGCGCAGCCGTGAAACATTTTTCAACATGAGCGCTGCCACCTCCATTGTTTGGTTTCGACTGGATTTGCGTCTGGCGGACAACCCGGCGCTGCAAGCCGCCCTTCAGCGTGGCGCGGTGGTGCCGGTGTTCGTTTACGCGCCGGAAGAGGAAACCCCGTGGCCGCCCGGGGGCGCATCGCTCTGGTGGATGCATCAATCACTCACCTCGCTCGACGCTTCGCTTCGCGAGATTGGATCGCGATTGATCATCCGCCGCGGACCAAGTTTGGAAACTTTGTCCGCGCTCGCCAAGGAAACCGGCGCGATAGCGATTTTCTGGAATCGTCGTTACGAACCGGCCATCACCGCGCGCGACACAAAGATCAAAGCCGCGTTGCGCGAAGCAGGATTGGAAGTCGAGAGCTTCAATGGCGCGCTGCTGCACGAACCGTGGACGATTCAGAATCAGAGCGGCAAACCGTTTCAAGTCTTCACGCCATTCTGGAAGAACTGTCTGACGAAACCCGATCCCGCCGAACCACTGCC
>JAYWBR010000032.1:0-22837 GCA_043781315.1 Verrucomicrobiota bacterium
CCGCTCTTGCCTTTCCACGCAGCAGTCGGCACATAGGGATCATGTGGTGCGCAGGGCGCGAGGTAGAGGAAGAAGGGTTGTCTGTTGGTCGCAAACTCGCCGAGTTTCGCTATGGCCCGGTCACATACCGTCGGCAGAATGTGCGAAAAGTCATCCGGCTTCAGGGATGTTCCCGCGCCATACTTTGCACCCAGCTTCGTGCGATTGAACAACGGCTGGCCCGTAAATCGGTCGTTCTCGATGAACATGAACGGCGCAAAGAACCGTGAGTCGGTGCAAAAGTAAGAATCAAATCCTCTTGTTGCCGGCCCGTTTTGAATGGGCTGATCGATCAAGATCTCGTCGCCGCGCAGCGCGACGTCCATGCCGAGATGCCATTTGCCGAAACCTGCGGTTTGGTAACCATGACTTTTCAACAACTTGGGAACGGTCAACCGGTCTGACGCAATCAAGGGAGCGCTTTCATTTTGAAGCACGCCCTTTTGCAAGCGACTCCTCCACGCGTAGCGACCGGTCAACACTCCGTAGCGTGTCGGACTGCAAACGGATGACCCGCCATGCGCATCGGTGAAAACCATGCTCTGCGCCGCAAGCTTGTCGAGGTTTGGAGTCTTGATCTTGCCGCGCAGCGGGTTCAAGCACTGCACATCACCGTAACCAAGGTCATCGGCGAGAATGTAAACGATGTTGGGTTTCGTCGTTGCAGAATTGGTCTCTGCCGCGGCAGTGATCGCAATCAAGGAGAAAAACAGAAACGAGAGTCGGAGGGATTTCATTTAAGTGGTGCGGCATTGGTCGAGAAGGGCAGGCTTTGAATCGTCTTCTTTCTGCCAGGTTGCGGTGGTTTCCATTCGGCGGGTTTGGGATTGGCGACTTTCAGCGGTGCGGTGTCGCCATACCGAATCATCTCTTTTTCAAGCAAAGCCGTCAGCTCGGCAACTTTCGCGGCGTGAGTGGGTTCGTAGGCGAGATTCTTCAACTCCAACGGATCAACGGCTAGATCGAAAAGTTGTGTTTTATCCACGAACGGATAGCGGATGAGTTTCCAACGGTCATCGCGCACAGCGCGCTGGCAATCGCGATACGCCGTGTAAAGTACGTCGCGAACCTTGTTGGTCCTGCCCTGGATGACCGGCAACAAACTTCTGCCTTCGACCGCTGCTGGAATTTTCCCGCCAGCGAAATCGCAGAACGTCGGAAACAAATCCATGAGATACACGAGCGCGTCGCTCTTGCCTTTGGGGATTCCTGGCCCGGCGATGACGAGTGGCACATGCATGCCACCGAACTCATAGACGTTCTGTTTGCCGAACAAGCCGTGCTCGCCGAGCGAAAGCCCGTTGTCCCCGCTGAAGATGATGATGGTATTCTCGAGTTCTCCGGACTTCTTCAACTCGGCGAGAATCCGGCCGACATGAAAGTCCAAGCCGGTGATACAGGCATAGTAGTCCGCCAATTGCTGTTTGGTGTCCTGTGGCGTGCGCGGCCACGGAGCAAGCTGCTCGTCGCGGATTCCCATCTCGCCATTGTCCCACGGATGCATCGGCAGGAAAGCGGGCGAGAGCTTTACGTCGCCGGCGTTGTAGCGGGCCATGAATTCTGGCGCCGCGATGCGCGGATCATGCGGCACGGGCGGAGCGATGTACATGTAAAACGGACGCTCCCTTTTCCGTTCCTGCAAAAACTTCACCGCCGCATCGGCGTGCCGTTGGCTTGAAAGCCGTCGTTCTTCGCCGCGACCATCCTCGATAATGTTGGTGTCGAAAGCCTCGATCCCGCGGTGAAATTCATTTCCGCTCTTGCCCATGTGCCAAGTCTCGTAACCCGCAGCGCTGATTACTTTCGGAAGATACGCTGCCGGATCGGCAACGACGGCGGTGGCGTCTTTCGGTCCGCGTTGCTTCTCGATGCGCAACCAAGATTTTCCCGTAAGCATCATGGTTCGACTCGGCAGGCACACCGCGCCCATCATTGAACCCATCGTGTAGCAATGCGTGAACGTCATCCCGCGCTGCACGAGCTTGTCGAGGTTGGGCGTCTGCAGCAACTCCGTGCCGAGGGCGTGCAAGCCGTCAGCGCGATGATCGTCGGCATGGATGTGGAGGATGTTGAATTTGCGGGCCTCGGCGCCAAATGCCCGCAGGCTGAGCAACACGGTCAAAGCAATCGCGGCGATGCGGGTGACTGGCTTCATAAATTGATTGTGCCTTAAGGGCGGTTGCCGGGACAAAGGATAATTTCCCGCCATGATGGTGAATGAGTGGGAGATTTCGCCATGACTCATTTGTGTCAGGCGGTGGGTGGTGGGGCGCGTCAGGCCCCAGCGCGCCGCGTTGGACAATTAGGCCCCATAAATTTCTCAGCGTATCCTTCGGTGCTCATTGCGCGCTGGACGTTGTAAGGTCAGATTTTATACTCACGGCTATGAAAGCGATATTAACCTTGCCCAAGCTCTCGTCATTTTTCACAGTCATCCTTGTGGTGCTACATTCTCCGGCCCAAGCTGCTGGATTATCTTTGCCACGCAGTACGCCTGAGGCCCAAGGGGTTTCCTCGATTGGGATTCGAGAGTATGTCGAGGCTGCCAACCGTGAGGTAACCAACATGCACAGCTTCATGCTGGTGCGCCATGGCCGGGTGATTGCGGAAGGTTGGTGGAAACCGGAGGCCGCCGAGAAGCCCCATGTGATGCACTCGCTCAGCAAGAGCTTCACTTCGACGGCCGTTGGACTGGCGGTTGCAGAAGGGAAGTTGAGCGTTGATGATCCGGTGTTGAAATTTTTCCCGGAATCCTCGCCAGCGGAGCCTGCTGAGAAACTCAAGGCGATGCGTGTGCGGGATCTCCTCACGATGACGAGCGGCCATGAGACCGAGGTGAAATACTCGACGAACGCGCCGTGGGTCGAAACCTTCCTCGCGCATCCGGTCCCCCACAAGCCGGGCACCCATTTTCGCTACAATACTCCGGGCAGCTACATGCTTTCCGCCATTGTGCAAAAGGTGACGGGACAGACGGTGCTGGAGTATCTGCGTCCGCGGCTCTTTGAGCCTCTGGGAATCGAGAACCCCGAATGGGGATCCAGTCCGCAGGGCGTTTCATTTGGCGGTTGGGGGTTGAAGATTCGCACCGAGGATGTCGCGAAGTTCGGCCAGCTTTATCTCCAAAAAGGAAAGTGGAACGGCAGGCAAATCGTGCCGCAAGCCTGGGTTGAACAAGCGACGACCAAGCAGGTTTCCAACGGCAGCGATCCCACCAAAGATTGGGATCAGGGCTATGGTTTTCAATTCTGGCGCTGCCGTCACAATGCGTTCCGGGGCGATGGAGCGAACGGGCAATTCTGCATCGTGTTGCCCGATCAAGACGCGGTGGTCGCCATAACCGCAGACACTCGCGACATGCAAGCCGAACTCAATGTTGTTTGGGACAAACTCCTGCCGGCCTTCCATGACAAACGACTGAGAGCCGACAGGCAAGAGCAGGTTAAGCTGAACGAGACCCTCTCTAACTTGGTGGTTCACTGAGCTGACCGAACACCTATCCGTTAGCAGCCGACGGCGCGTTTTGGACTGATGCTCCTATCGTCCAAAAAGTACCGAATCGGAATCTATCACGGGCCCTTTTTTTGATTGCCACATGCCTGGAGTTTACCTGATACCGTAGCGCTCATGCATCTGACGCATTGTCGTCTTGAGTTCCGCATCCTCCAGTGGCCGGGCATACATTTGGAAGCGGGCGATCTCGCCGTCGAACGACTCGTGGCCGGGATGATTCGTCGCGTCGCGTTCCTGGCCGATGGCGAGTTTTGACGGATTGACTTTGGGGTTCACCGCGATTTCGGTGGTCGCCACCGGACTCGCCTTGTTGACGAAAAGTTCCAGCTTCACTTTGCCCGTGCCGGCGGCCATGCGTCCGGCGAGCACGTAAAAACGACCAGTCTCAAATTTCGGCCCGAGCAGTTGGGGATTGTTTGTGTCGAAGCGGCCGAAGGTGATGCCGTTGCGCGAGCCCCAGTAAACGGTGTTGTCATCAGTGAAGTTGGCCCAGAGTCCCTCAAAGTTTCCGCCGTTCTTGAGGTTGCCAAAAATGGAATTCACGTCTTTCAATCCGACCTGCTGTTCGTGTGCGCTGAGGACGGCGAGCCAGGTGCATCCACCACCTCGCGTGAGATCATCAAACGCGTCCTCATTCATGCAAACGAGTTCCTGCCCCCGAAACACCAGCGCGCTGTGGTCGTTGAGTTCCTTGATGCCTTTGCGCAAGGTGGGACGGCCTGAACCCGATTCCTTGCGACCCTCATCGCGCTTCACAAAATCTCTTGCAGCAAATCCTGCAACTTGATTCTGCCACAACGAAACACGATCGCCATCTTCCACCGTCACGCCACGCTCGGCGTCGAGATCGAGAATCAATCCATCGGCTGGCAGCCGGATTTGTTGTTCGAGCCACGGCGCGACTTTTTCCACCCAGCGCGCGGCATGCTCCCGCGAGCCTGCGCCGCTGAAGTGAACACCTTTGCCGCCGGACTCACGCCATTCACTCTTCATGGCGTCGCTGTCCGGGCCTTCAAGCGCGACGCCGTCCTTCCACAGCGATGCCTGCGCCGCGCGGATGTCGGGCGAGGCTTCATCTCCGGGGATGTGATAACTGACCTGTGCAACAAACCAGGGCGGTGTCCAGCCGATCTCCCGCCGCGAATCGCGGATGAGTTTTTCCAGATATTCGCGATAAAGTTTGCCGGGCAGGGTGCGACTCGTGTCTGACTGATTCGCATCGCTCTCGCCCTGATGCCACAGCACCGCGCGGAATCCACGAGGCTCAAGCTGCTTCATCCGCGAGACAAACATCTCAAACGCCTCGCCTTTGCTTTCCCATTCGCCCGAAGGCAATTGCTGCACGCGACCGGTGATCGTGGGCGGGTTCGGAAATTTTGCGCCTTTCGGCAACCACTCGCGTACGCTTGTTGCCCCGATGCCGCAAGCGACAAAACCAATCGGCACATTGAAACGCTTCGCCATGGCGTCACCGAATGGAGGTAGAAAGCTACCACCGCCGCCGCTCGCGCCCGGCTGCGGATCGTTGGCGAGTTGCCAGTGTTTGCCATCGAACGTGGCGACCTTGCCGGATTTCGTGTTTTGTTTTTCTTCGCCGTGATTGGCAGAGTTGGATTGTCCGGCGACGACGAAAACTTCGCCCACGCCGATGTGTTCGACCGTTGCCTCACCAACAATTGTATCACCGTTCAGAGCCCGCACTTCTAGGCGATACCATCCGCCTGCAGGAAGTTTCAAGGTCGCTCGAAAAACTGATTCCTGAAAGGTCGCCGCCAGTTTCTGCCATTCGCCAGGCTTTCCATCGGTATTGATGCGTGCCTCAAGCGCGGTCGCTTGGGAATCGCTCGCAGCATCAACTCCGGCGATGACGATGCTGCCTTTGTTGTCCACCTGGCGCTGCACGACTTGATAGTCGATTGGCGATGTCAGTGTGAGTTGGGTGCGTCTTGCTTCAGTGATCACGAAGTCCACGAGTTCCTGACACTGGAAGAACCCTTGCCACATATTGTGTCCCTGTCCGGGCGGGACGATGAGTTGCATCTTGCCGCCGAGCGCTTCGTAGCGTCTGTGCATTTCGCCGGAGTTCGTTTCAAGCGGGACTGTTTTGTCGCTGTCGCCTTGAATGGAGAACAGCGGCACGCCCGCTTTGGCGAGCGCGTCGAGCCGGTCAATGGGATTGTGCTCCACAAGACGCGATGAGAGTTCCGCCGCGGTCATGTGAAAAGCGCCAGCGGCGTTGGTCACGCCGGGATAGCTCGCGATGTTGCAGACGGGATAAATGCCTGCGAAGCCGGCGACCTTGTCTGCATTCTCCGCCGCCCAGCAGAGCGTCATCAACCCGCCGCGACTACGCCCAAGCATGACAGCCTTGGTGGCGAAGTTACGATGCAGAGTGAGTTCGTCGTATAGCGTCGAGTAAAGTTTTCGCCCATCAGGACTGCCGTAGGATTCGCAAACATCAATGCCCGCAATGGCGATGCCGGCTTGCGTGAAGCGCTCGAACATCCATTTCTCTTCGATGCCCGGCAGCCCCGGAAGCGTGGGCGCATACCAAACCCACGGTGTTGTTGTGTTCGTGGGTTTGGATTGGGGCAGAATCACGAAGGCATTGTGCCCTTGCAATTGAAAGGTCTCGCCCGGCAACGGCAAAACTTTCTTCGGCACATCGGCGGCGTGTAATGCTGCCAGCGGATAAATTGCCAAGGCAACTAGACTGAGTAGGGAGCGTCTCATCGAGACCGTGGATTGTTGCGGTTGCTGCAGTGTGTTTCGGATGAAGGAGCGGTGTTTCATCTTCATGTTTTTCATGTCACGAAACAGGTTCAATCATTTTCAGCAGTTTGGCTTCCTGCGGTTTTCTTTTTCCTTGATGAACCATCCAGTTTGACCTCGTGTTTGTTCTTCTGCGGCGCGCCCGGCGTGCTGCGGCCATTCGTGATGTAGGACTGCATCAGTTTGGCAAGTCGCTCGGAGATGTCCGCTTGGTTTGTGATCACGTTGCGGGTCTCGCTCAGGTCGTCGGTGAGGTTGTAAAGCTCGCGGACGCCGGTGGTCTTAAAAATCAATTTCCATGGGCCTTGCCGGATGGCCAGATCGCCAGCCATGGATTGATGCACCGTAGCTTCGCGCACCGGTGCTTTGGCCGTGCCCAGCAAATCGGGCAGGATGCTCACGCTGTCTTCGCCCGCGTTGGCGGGAATTGCTGCCCCGCTAATTTCTGCGGCAGTAGCCATGAGATCGGCGAGGCAAACGACGTCGAGGCAGGTTGAACCGGGTTTGATCTTGCCGGGCCAGCGCGCCAGGAACGGCACGCGATGGCCGCCCTCGTAGATGCTGCGCTTGGATTCGCGCAGCGGCGGATACGGCCGATGCTCCGCGCCGTTGTCGCTGGTGACAATGACGAGTGTGTTGCCCGAAAGATGGTTTCGTTCGAGCGCATCAAGGATTTGCCCCGTCACCGTGTCGCCTTGAAGAATCCAGTCACCGTATTTGTCCGTGCCGCTTTTGCCTTCGAACGGAGATGAGTAAGTTCCCAGCACGCCGAACTGCCCGATGCGCATGGGATAGCGACCGGTGATCACGCCGTAGCGTGTCGGAGTGCAGACAGCTGAGGGCGTGTGGGCATCGGTGAAACGCATTCCCTCGCGCGCCAGCCGATCCAGCGTCGGCATCTTGAAAGGGGAGTTGGTGCGGTAGAGCGGCGGTTCGCCATAGCCAAGATCGTCGAACAAAATGAAAACGATGTTCGGCTGAGCAGGCTTATCTGTGGCCAGCACTGTTTGGCTTAACAAGCAAGCAGCGATGAGCAGTTGGAGGAAGTGTTTGCGCATGATGATTAACCCATCAGGGTGTTACCGGCGTTGTGATTTTCTTGGCGGGCAATGGCTCAGTCTTGGATTTGACTGTCTGCTGCGCCTCCTTCTTTTCACTCGTTCCAATGAAAGCGGGCGGGGGCATTTCTTTTTCCCAGGCAGCGAGTGCCGTGGCCAGTTGCTTGAGTTTCGCGGGTTGTTCCGTGGCCAGATTCTTCGCCTCGCCGATGTCCTCGGTGAGGTTGTAAAGGGCTTCGGGTTGATTTTCAACGCGGACGAACTTCCAATCACCTTCGCGCACGGCGGCTTGCTGGCCTGTGCCGATCCGCCAAAACAAACGGTCGTGCGGCGCGGCAAGGTTTTCACCGCGCAATTGCGGGAGCAAGTTTACCGAATCGTATTTCTTGTCGGTGGGCATTTTTGCTCCCGCCACTGCCAGCGAGGTGGCAAAGACATCCAGTGAACTGACGGGCTGATCATATTTCACTCCGGCAGGGAGTTGTCCCAGCCAGCTCACCAGGAATGGCACGCGCACGCCGCCTTCGAGAACTTCGCCTTTTCCTCCACGCAACGGCGTGTTCAGCGTGCCGACGTTCAACGGCCCGCCGTTGTCACTGAAAAAGAAAATCAGCGTGCGCTCGCGCTGGTGCGTGGCGTCGAGCGCGGACAGCACTTCGCCGATGGCGTCATCCATCAGGCTGATTTGCGCGGCGTAGCGGGCGCGTTGACGATTTGGAATTTGGGCAAACTTGGCGGCGCGCTCAGGGGTCGGCTCGTGCGGCATGTGCGGTGCGTTGAATGCGAGGTAGAGGAACCAGGGTGACTCCGTGTGGAGTTTGGTGAAGGCGACGGCTTCCGTGCCGAGCCGCGTTGTATAATGTTCCGGCACGTCCACCGGCTGGCGGTTGCGCTGGATGGGCAGGTTGTATTCGCCCGTGCCGGGTTTCCAATTGAAATAATGATGGCCGCCGCCGATGAAACCGAATCCTTCATCAAACCCGCGTTGTTCCGGGACGAACTCCGGGGCCGCGCCAAGATGCCATTTGCCAATCCAACCGGTCACGTAACCGGCCGCGCGCAAATGCTCGGGCAAAAGCTTTTCACTGAGCGGCAGCCCTTCCTTCTGATCTTTTGGATTGTAAAATGGATTGTAAACATGACCAAACCGCTGCTGATAACGACCAGTCATCAAGCCGGCGCGAGTGGGCGAGCAGAAGGGATGCGAGACATATCCGCTCGAGCACACCACGCCGGACTTCGCGAGTCGGTCGAGATTGGGGGTGAGGATTTCGGTGCTGCCGTGGAAGCCAACGTCTGCATACCCTTGATCGTCGGACACAATAACGAGGATGTTGGGCTTGTCCGTTGCCGCGAGTAGTGTGAGGGTGCCCAGCATCAGAAATAAAAAGATTTTCATCATTCGAGGGGTGGCTTGCGGGTGCCGGCTTGCTTCACCGCCGTGTCATCGTCGGCGCCGGTGAAGGGCGGTTGATCAAAGCGCGGGGGTTGTTCGACCACGCGTGGATCCTTCGCGATGGTGAGTGTCTCGATCAAGCGACGGGAGAGTTCGGCTTTGATTTTAGCGAAAGCCGGATCCGTGGCCAGGTTGTTGACCTGGTCTGGATCTTTGCGCACATCATACAATTCCTCGCCCGGGCGTTTGCCAAAGGCGAATTCGTAGTGCCATTTCCATGCGGTTTCGTCTCGATGGGTCAGGAGCCAGGCTTTGGTCGGGCTGGCATCCATGTCCGCGAAGGCGATGCGGGTGTTTTCCTGGATGGAGTCGAAGTCCGGAATCTGCGACTCCGCAATCCCTCGGGGTGAACCCATCGGCCATCGGTCCGGGGCGAAGTTCCGAATATAAACAAACTCCGGCGTGCGCAACGCGCGCATCGGATAGGGTAGGTTGCCTTCGCGCGCGCTGGCGACATGTCGCTCGCGACCGGTGATGACCCAGTTGCGCGTGGCGTCGAGCGGCCCGCTTTTGTCCGAACGGAGCAACGGCATCAGGCTCCGGCCGTAAAGTCCTGCCGGCGGCGTCACGCCTCCGATTTCCATGAAGGTGGGCGCGAGATCGGGCAGGCAGACGAAATCATCCACGATGCGACCGCCCTTGCCGCCGGGCACGCGCATGACCAGCGGAATGCTTACGCCCATGTCGTAGAGATTGCATTTGCCGGAAGGCACGCCGGGCATTCCATGATCACCGCTGAGAACGACAAGCGTGTGAGCGGCCTCGCCGGTTTCCTCCAATCGCTTGAGCAGCACACCTACGTAGGCATCCACGGCCTGACACTCCCCAAGATAATCGGCCACGTCTTCGCGCACTTCAGGCACGTCCGGAAGGAACTTGGGCAGTTTGCCTTTCAGTGAATCGGGCTCAATGCCCCACAATAACTTGCCGGAGCCTTTGACCCATTTACGGTGAGTTGTCGTGGGGCCGAAAAAATAATGCCACGGTTGCCCGGGTTTGCGGGAGGCGAGAAAATCCTCAAAATTCCCACGCACCTGCTCGAGAATTTTTTCGCGCGCGGCGGCGACACTCAAACCCTGCTTCACCATCGGCACGGCATTCAGGGAAAAATGCTGCGCCCGGCTGCCGTGTTTTTGGAAAGCATATTTCTGCCCACCGAACGGAGCATCCGCTGGCGAGCCCGGACCCCAGACCTTGTAGCTCTTGCCAATCGTGTAGCCGGCGTCGCGCAACATCAGAGGGAAAACGGGGATGGAATCATCCCACACCGCGCCGTTAAGGATCGCCCCGCGGTTGCAATTGAAAAAGTAGCGGCCCGAGAGCAGCGAACTCCGGCAGGGTGTGCAACTCGGCGCGTTGACGAAGGCATTTCTGAACAGCACCCCTTCCCGCGCAACGCGATCCACATGGGGCGTCTTGACGACGTCGTTGAGGGTTGGTCGGCCGTCGAGACCTTTGTAACAACTCGCGTAACGGCCCCAGTCGTCGGCGAAAATGAAGAGGATGTTCCAGCGCGGCGCGTCTCCGGCGTGGGAGGCGGCCAACGGAATGAACAGCAGCAGCAGGAGCAAGATGATGGGACGATGAAATGGCGTGGGTGATCGCATGGCGGTTTGTGTTTACTTCGCTGCCTCCGTTTTTGCGGCACTGTTCTGTTCCGCGCCGGGTTTGCGGTTGCGCATCGGCCAGTGGGGATCGTCCTCGTGTGCTGATTTCATCATGGTCTCGGTTTTCGCGACCAGCTCCGGTTTTTCCGCCGCGAGCGCCGGCGCGGCTGACGCGAAGAGCCGGGCGGTCAGGAGTGTTGAAATGCTTTTCACGGATCGTTGCCATCCAAAGCCGGGCTGTTTGTCGCCATCTGCGGCGTCCAGACTGCGGGTCTTGGATTTGCCACGGTGAGCGGCGCGGTGTCACCGAACGTCTTTTGCTCGCCCGCCAGCAAGCCGGTCAGTTCCGCGACCTTGGCTGCGTATTCGGGTTTCTCGGCGAGGTTGTCAATTTCCTGCGGGTCGGTCTCAAGATCGAAGAGTTGCGTCTTGTTTACGAGTGGGTAACGGATAAGTTTCCAACGCCCGGCGCGCACGGCTCGTTGGACTTGCTTGTAGGCAAAAAACATCAGCTCGCGGGCGGGTTGCGTTGGATCGCGCAACGCAGGACTGAAATCCAAGCCTTCACTGGTTGCAGGCCCGGGCACGCCGCAAATTTTTCCGAGGGTAGGCAGCACGTCAAAGAGGTAGCACATCGCATCCGTCCGTTTGGCGGTCGGAATGCCGGGCCCGCTGATGATCAACGGGACGCGCACCGAATCGAGTTCATAAAGATTTTGTTTTCCAACCAGTCCATGACTCCCGCAGGCGACACCCGAATCGGCGCTGAACACGACGATAGTGTTCGTTGCATAAGGTGACGCCTCCAAAGCATCGAGTACGCGGCCGATCTGGGAATCGAGATAAGAAATATAGCGGTAATATTCGGCAAGGTAGGCGCGCACGGCGTCTGGGGTGCGCGGCCAGGGCAGAAGCTTTTCGTCGCGGATGATCATCTCGCCATTATTCCACGGGTGTTGCGGCAGGAAGTTCGGCGGGAGAGGGATTTTGGCCGGGTCGTAGTGAACCGGAAAATCATCGGGGACGATGTGCGGATCGTGCGGCGCATCGAAGGGCACGTAGCAAAAAAACGGCGCGCCCTGAGATTTCTGGAGAAAGTGAATCACCGCATCGGCGAAAGCGGCGCAGGCATGTTTGCCCTTGGCTTCCGGCGGTCCGAGCCTGCCGCCGATCATGTCACTGAGCTTCATTTTCAGCGGATTGCCCATGCCGCCCACGAAGACGGACTGGGCGATTTGAAAACTTTTCGGCAGCGCGCTGGGACCATTGTGCCATTTGCCGGTCATGAACGTGGTGTAACCCACGCGGCCGAAGGCGGCCGGCCAGGTTTCATCACGCAGCAGCTTCTCATCAATGCGGAACAGAGAACGCCCGGACAAAAGCATGGCGCGGGACGGCACGCAGGTGGCGGCGTTCAGTCCGCCCTGCATGTAAGCGCGGTTGAAAGCTAGTCCTGAGTGGACAAGCCGGTCGAGATTGGGCGTCTGAATGTGCGGATTGCCCAGCGCGGCGATGGTGTCGGCGCGCTGGTCATCCGCGAAAAGGAAGAGGATGTTGGGACGTTTGTCTGCGCCAAATGCCGACGCGTTGATCAGCAGTGTGGCGACAATGGCTGCAATCGTTTTCAAAGGTTTGATCCGCTTGAAACAAGCCGGTGAGCGTTAGCGCAAAGCTCCCTGAATTGTGAGAGCAATCGCGATGACTGGCTGGGTTCGCTGGACATCCATCGGATACTACAGGCGCGAGTCCTGCTCGCCATAGCTCAAATGAGTTACCCCGGGCAACACGCCCGATGCCAGCGCCGCCAGCACAGAAGAATCCGCTTGCTGGGCCTGGGACCGGCGCGAAAGTGTTCGTTTGCGGAGTACAGAAAAAACCGGGTCAATCAGCCAGGGGATGGCCGAGAGACCCGGGGAATTGCGAATAGTTCAATTGTAGGTTTTGTGTGGTAAACTCGGCGCCGACCTGAACTATTGACCCACGCCGAAATTCTAAAATTCTTCAAAGAGCATTCCGGTTTCAAACCGGAGGCGCCGCCTAATCGGTCAACGCGCTGATGTGAGTTCAGACGCGGTCTTCTGCAAAATTGTTCAAAGTATTTTCAGGCTTCCGTAATTTATTTTGCCAGGCGATCATAGCTGCTTGATCCAGATGTTCCGGTATTGAACGGGATTGCCGTGATCCTGCAACAGCAGGCCTGCCGGTTCGCCTTCCTGGTTGTTCATGCCGCCAGGCGTAACGTGGGGCAGTTCAAAGTTGTCGTGAATCTTCACGCCGTTGTGAATGACCGTGACGCGCGCGTTGGCGGACTTCTTGTCATCTGCGCCAAGTCTGGCTTGGTGAAAAGTGATGTCATAACTCTGCCACTGGAGGGGCGGGGCGCACATGTTCACTGACGGCCGGCAAATCTGGTAAAAGCCGCCGCATTCGTTGTCCTGACCTTCCAGACCGTAACTGTCCAACACCTGCGTCTCGTAGCGGGTTTGGAGATAGACGCCGCTGTTGGCGCGGCCCTGGCCGGACTCGCGCGGCATGTAAGGAAGGCGAAACTCGAGATGCAGTTGGAAGTCGCCGAACTTTTTCTTGGTCACCACATCGCCGCCTTTGGCAACTTCCATCACGCCGTTGGTGAGCAATTTCCAACCCGCCGGTTTGCCGTCGCGCGTCTGCCATTGATCCAGATTTTTCCCATCGAACAAGACGACTGAATCCTGCGGCGCACCTTTGCCAAGCTCCGGCGAGATGCGTTCGGTCTTCCGCAGTTCGAATTGGCCTTTCAACATTCCGGTGATCGCGCCTTGGACTGAGTGGTCCGCGAGCTTGCCTGACCACAGCGAAGCCCGAAATAAAACGCCTTTGTCCGTAGCCTCGGCGACATGGCGCGCATCCAGTGGAATATCATCCAGGAACTGGAACTGCCCGTCATGAATCTCGCCGCGCAATCGGTGGAGATACGGTCCGCGCTGGCTGAAGTCGGCGACGAAACGCGCCTCGTAATGACCCTTGTCGAGCGGGATCATGTAAACGGCCACCGGCTGCGACTGCCCGCCGAGGGTCACGCTGCCCTGCCAGTCACCCATGAAGGCATCCACGTGGTTTTGCGCAGCGGCGCGAAGAGCCAGCAGGGCGGTGGCGGTGAATAGGACTTTGAAATTCATGATTCAATGATTTGGCACAGGACTTGGGAAGGATTCTACAACTATGTGCTTGGCGCGCCATCGCTCAAATGAGTTAAGGCCCTGAACTTCCCTGGTGGGTTGGCCGTCCGCTTACGCCTTGTCCCAGCGCATGGATTCCGGCAGCCAGCGGTAGCCGGAGCCGAATTGCGCGACATGACCCAGGCCCGGCCACGGAAGATGAAAGGCAAAGAGCCGTGTCCGCGCGGCGGATTCCTTCTCGAAAATGCGTTTGCGCGAAGTGACTGCCGCCACGGGATGATGATCAAGGCCGATCACCCAGTTCGGATCGTGAAACATCAGGATCGAATGATGCACCAGGTCGGAGATGTGCAGCAGAGTTTCACCCTTGGAGGCAATGCGGAAAATCGCGTGGCCCGCCGTGTGGCCGGGTGCGGCTTCGATGGTGATGCGTCCGTCGAATAGCGACGTTCCGTCCTTCATGGCGTGCGTCTGCGGTTTCAGCAGATCAAACTTCTCGCGATTGCCCTTGATCAATCCCGGCAGCTCGCCCGGGTTGCGGTGCGACTGGGAAAAGTCCGGTTCCTTGGTGAACCAGAAATCGAGTTCGGTTTGCAACACGTAAACCGCTGCATTGGGCAGCGCCGGTTTTCCGCCCGCCACGAACCCGCCGATGTGGTCAATGTGCGCGTGGCTCAAAAATGCGGCCGTCACCTGTTCATTCGTAATGCCGATCTGCGCCAGGCCATCTGCCAACCAGCCAAACCGTGGCCGGCTGTCCACGCCGAATCCCGGATCAATTACGACCACCTCATTGCCCCAGCGCAACACGAGCACGTTAATGTAGCAGGGGATGAAATCCGTCGGCTCGATCTCATGCTCCAACACGGTCTTCATGGTCGGGCGTTGGTCTTCGGGATACATCATCGCTGAAGGCGGGCCGAAGCGCAGCGTGCCATCACTGATCGAGAACGCCTCGATGTCGCCGATCGTAAAGCGATAGACAATTGGATTCTTCATCGGCTGGACAATCGCCGACGGCGGGGGCGAATTCGCTGCCGCCCCGAGGCTGGGCAAGGCCAGTGCAGCGGGGAGGGTGGCCAGAAACGAGCGGCGATTAAAAGGGGAGCCAATATTCATGGAGCGAAAGCTGGCTTCAGTGTGGCGCAAACGCAAGGCGGTTTTACCGCGATGTGGCAGTAGTCGTCCACGTTTTTGTCCTGCTCAGTCAGATACGGCATCACGACCTGGCCTCCCACAACAATTTCAGCACAAATGCGCCGCATCAACTTTCAATTCGTCTTTGACCTGGTTCGCGGAAAAAACTAACTGTTGAGAACGTGCATGTCTGGAAAATGATTTTGATTTCGATCTGGTCGATGATGGCCCTTGGGGTCATGGCGGCGGGGAAGGTTGAATTCAGCGCGGACGTGCGGCCTATTTTGAGCCGCACTTGTTTTCAGTGTCACGGGGCCGACGAGTCCAGCCGCAAGGCCAAATTACGGCTGGACATCCGCGCCGAGGCAACCAAGCCGCGCGAGGAAATCACCCCGATTGTTCCCGGCCAACTGGCCCGGAGCGAAGCCTGGCGGCGCATCGTCAGCCATGATCCTGAGGAGCAGATGCCGCCGCCTGAATCGAAGATTGCGCTGACCAAGCCGGAGATTGAGATCCTGGGAAAATGGATCAAGCAGGGGGCAGCCTACACAAAGCACTGGTCGTTTGAGCCGCTGAAACTTCCTCCGGTTCCCAAGCTGAAACGCGGTGTCATTGCGAGAAATCCGATCGATCATTTCGCCACTGCGAAACTAGCCGAGCATGGCCTGAAACAAAACCCGGAGGCCGACCGCCACACGCTGATCCGCCGGCTGTCGCTTGATCTCATCGGCTTGCCGCCGACGCGCGAGGAAGTTGCCGCAGTCGTCAACGACACGTCGCCCGCCGCCTTCGACCAGGTCGTTGAGCGACTGCTGGCTTCGCCGCACTACGGCGAAAAATGGGCGCGGGCGTGGCTCGATCTGGCGCGGTATGCGGACTCCTCCGGTTACGGCAGCGATGAATTGCGCCTGAACATGTGGCCGTATCGTGACTGGGTCATCAACGCGCTCAACCAGAACATGACTTACGAGGAGTTCACCCTCGAACAACTCGCCGGAGACCTGTTGCCCAGCCCTACGCTGCGCCAGCGGATCGCAACGACGTTTCATCGCAACACCATGACCAACATGGAGGGCGGCACAGACGATGAGGAGTATCGAGTCGCCGCAGTGAAAGATCGCGTGAATACCACGATGCAGGTCTGGATGGGACTTACCGCCGGTTGCGCGCAATGCCACACGCACAAATTCGATCCGATCACGCAAAAGGAATATTACCAGATCTTCGCAATCTTTAACCAGACCGAGGATACGGACAAGCCTGACGAAACGCCGCTCATGCCGGTGCCGGTCAAGGAGGAGGCGCACTGGGAAAAATTACAGTCCGAGATCGCCGCTTTGGAAAAGCAGTTGCAGGTCAACACTCCGGAGTTCGAGAAAGAACTCTCCGATTGGTCCATGAAAGCGATCGAGCCCGTGAGGTGGGAACCGCTGACGTTTGTCGAGGGCGCATCGAAAAATGGCAGCTTGAGTATGGTGCCGGACGGTTCTCTCAAAGCTGGCACGAACATCGCCACCAACGAAAAATTCACGACGCAATTCAAGACCACACTCAACGCGGTCACCGCGTTTCGCCTTGAAACGCTCCCGGACCAAGACGCCAAGGGCGAAGCCTCCCTGACGAGCATAGAGATCTCCGCCAAGCCGGTGGCCGCGCAAACCACCAGGAGCCGCTATGTGCGGGTCGAGGGCGGGCCCGATCAGTTCATCAGCCTCGCCGAAGTTGAAGTCTTCAGCGGCGGCACCAACATTGCGAGGCAAGCCAAGGCCAGCCAATCCACGACGGGGCATGGGGGCGAGGCCGCGCGCGCGATTGATGGGAATACCTCGGGCGACTATTCGAAGAACTCCGTATCGCATACCGCCGCTGGTGATCAACATCCTTTCTGGGAGGTGGATCTCGGTGCAGAACAACCGCTCGAAAAGATCGTTGTTTGGAATCGCACCGACAGCAATGAACAAAGACTGGCCGGCGCAAAACTT
Source organism: Verrucomicrobiota bacterium (assembly GCA_043781315.1). Taxonomy (GTDB): domain Bacteria; phylum Verrucomicrobiota; class Verrucomicrobiia; order Limisphaerales; family CAIQOK01; genus CAIQOK01. The sequence goes on from JAYWBR010000032.1 coordinate 16,723, forward strand.
GTGCTGCTCGATCAAAATCGCCACGAGGTTTATGCGGAGAAGATTGACGCCCCACCTCGGCCGAGCCGGGAATTTGCGCTTTCCGGCTGGATGCGCGTTGCCCTGAAGAATGCCACCGCAGATTCAATGACGCCGGGCAACGGGCCGGAGAACGCGCTTGATGCGCAGAAGAATTCCGGCTGGCACGTCGCGCTTGATGCTCCGCACGCGGCGGTGTTCGAAGCCGCGAAGCCACTGGTTGCCGGGGATGAAATATTGCTCTCGGTAACGCTGATGCAGGCGGCCAAGGATCGTCATCCATTCACCCGCTTCCGGATCACCGCGACCACCCAGGCCGGGCCGGTTTACGAGCTGTCGCCGGAAATCCGTGAAATCCTCCAACCCCAGCCCGCGCCGCGCACCGCCGAACAAACCGAAAAGCTCGCCAATTATTTTCGGCCCCGGGCTTTGGCCTATGACGGACTCAGAAATCAGATTGCGGAAAAGCGGGTTGAATTCGCGAAAATTAAAACAGTGGCTTTGCCGGTGATGGTGGAAAGGACGAAGGATCGCCGCGTCTCGCACATCCTTGCCAAGGGAAATTATCTCGCGCCAACCGACGAGGTGCAACCGCTCGTGCTGGCGTCGTTCAATCCCGGACCTACCAACCACACCAGCCGGCTGGCGCTCGCACAATGGTTGATGGCGGCGGACAATCCCATGACCGCGCGGGTGGCGGTGAATCGCTGCTGGGCGCAACTTTTCGGACTTGGCATCGTGGAGACCGAGGAAGATTTTGGCACCCAGGGATCGCAGCCGTTCAACCCCGAACTGCTCGACTGGCTCGCGGTCACGTTTCGCACGCCCAAGACTCAAGGCGGCCTGGGCTGGGACATGAAGGCGCTGATCCGGCTCATCGTCTCCTCGCAAACCTATCGCCAGTCCTCAGTCGCCAGTGAAGCCGCGAAGAAGAAAGATCCGCGCAATCAATATGTGTCGCACTACCCGCGCCGCCGCCTTGAGGCCGAGGCGATTCGCGACCAGGCGCTCGCGCTGGCGGGATTGTTAAGCCCGCGCCTCGGTGGTCCCTCAGTTTATCCGCCGCAGCCGGACGGACTGTGGGTGGTGGCTTTTCGGGGGAAGGAAAATTATCCCACCAGCACCGGCGAGGACCGCTGGCGGCGCAGCCTTTACACGATCTGGCGCCGCATCGCGCCGAATCCCGGCATGACGGCTTTCGACGCGCCGAGCCGGGAGGTCTGCACCCTTCGACGCCTGCCCTCGAACACGCCGCTCCAATCATTTGTGACGTTGAACGATCCGGTTTATGTCGAGGCCGCCCAGGCGTTCGCGCGTCGGATTCTTCGCGAAGCCAGAGGCGGTGCGCGCGAAAAAATAAAATGGGCGCTGGAATCCGTTTTGGCGAGGCCGGCCACGGAAACTCAAATCGCATCCCTCGCCAAGTTGCTGGAAAAAACGTCGGCTGAACTCCGGGCAAATCCTGATCGCGCCAACCGTCTGGCGACAAGCCCTGAACTCCCACTGCCGCCGGACGCGGACGCCGTCGAACTTGCGGCGTGGACGGCCCTTGCCAATGTGTTGTTGAACCTCGACGCGGTCCTGGTGAAGTCGTGAAAAAACAAGAGTCATCATGAATAACGAAAACTTTTCGCGGCACCTGCAGCAATTGCACACGGTGACGCGCCGGCAGTTTCTGCACAATGCGGGAAGGTTCAGTCTCGGTGCGATCGCCCTGCAATCATTGCTGGGATCCGCTTCCGCAAAGGTGGCTCTCCCCGCGCGGCCCAATCCGCTCCTGCCCAAACTTCCGCCCAATCCCGCGAAGGCGAAGGCGGTGATCTACCTCTCGATGAGCGGTGCCCCGCCGTCGCTCGACCTGTTCGATTGGAAACCCGAGCTGGCGAAGTTGAACATGCAGGATTGCCCCGAGAGTTTTACCGCCGGCGAAAAGTTCGCCTTCATCAAAGGCACGCCGAAACTGCTCGGCTCCCCGCACAAGTTCGCGCAGCACGGCAAGGCGGGTCATTGGATGAGCGACCTGCTGCCAGAGACGGCGAAGATTGTGGATGATCTTTGTTTCGTGCATTCGATGAGCACGGATCAATTCAACCACGCGCCCGCCGAGCTGATGATTTACACCGGTCAGATGCGCAGCGGAGGCGCCTCGATGGGCTCGTGGGCCACCTACGGACTCGGCTCCGAAAATCAGGATCTGCCGGGCTTCGTGGCGCTGCTGAGCGGCGGCAGCGATCCCACGGGAGGCAAGGCCTGCTGGGGCAACGGATTCTTGCCCGGTGCCTATCAAGGGGTTCAATGCCGCAGCGTCGGCGATCCAATCTTATACACCGGAAATCCCGACGGCATGAGCCGCGAGATGCGCCGCGATACGCTGGATGCGCTGCGCACGATCAACGAAGAGGAGGCAAAACTCTTTGGCGATCCAGAGACGGTTACGCGCATCAACCAGTACGAACTTGCCTACCGCATGCAGGCGAGCGTGCCGGACGCGTTCGACATCAAGAAAGAGCCAAAGCACATCCTGGATATGTACGGTGCGGAACCCGGCAAGGGGTCGTTCGCCAACAACTGCGTGCTGGCGCGCCGGCTCATTGAGAAGGGGGTTCGTTTTGTCCAGCTCTTCGATTGGGGCTGGGATGTGCATGGAACGGGCAAGGGCGACGACCTTGTCACGCGGCTGCCGGAAAAATGTCGCGAGACCGAAAAAGCATGGAGCGCGCTGGTCACGGATTTAAAGCAGCGCGGGATGTTGGACGACGTGCTGGTGGTTTGGGGCGGGGAATTCGGGCGCACGCCAATGAACGAAGCGCGGGGCGGGAGCAAGTTCCTCGGGCGCGATCATCATCCGCATTGTTTCACCATGTGGTTCGCGGGCGCGGGCATCCGGCCCGGCACTAAGTTCGGGGAAACCGACGAGATCGGCTATCGCATCACGCAGGACAAAGTGACCGTCCGCGATCTGCAGGCGACGATCCTGCATCTGCTTGGCCTTGATCCGTACCGGCTCACTTATCCGTTCATGGGCCTGAACAACCGTTTGATCGGGCCGGTTGGTGATGGCTCGCCGATTGCCGGCATCCTCTCGTGAGATTGTCGGTCAGTTGTTCCGCCTTGAAGAACCTGCCCCGGGGACAGTGTTTGTTGAAAAGCGAATGTATGGAAAACATTCCGGGATGTGGGAATCCCAGACGCCGTGTTTGCTCCAAAACCAACCGCCCGAATCTTTCGCGGGCGGCGCTTCCTTGTAGGAGTTAAAGCGCGAGAAATCCATGCGCCACACGTCGCCTTCCTTCGGTGGCAATGCGCGGTGATCGGCCAGGGCGAGCGCTTCCAGGCCTTTCCAAGGGAATGCCAACTCAACCGTCCAACCCCGATCGTGGTCGTCATCCTTGTTTAGCGTGCCGTCAATGGCCACGGCAGTTTTCATTCCCGGGAAATCCCAGTGGAAATTGGCGAGCCGTTTGCCGCGGGGATGGTTGCTGAGGCCAACGCCGTTGAACGGGCGAAGTTTGCTGCGCTCGAATTCGGGCACACGGGCGAAGCCGCCGGATTCATACGCTTCCTCCCAGATGAAAAAAACCTCGTAGGTAGTGTTGAGGGCGTTGATCTCGAATTCGTAATAGCCATCGCGGCCCGCGATGAAAAACTCCACATCATTCTCCTGCCAGATGGGGTTGTTGTGTTTGGTAAAATGCGCCCGAACAAACGGTTCCTCCACGCGGTAGGCGACATAAAAATTCTGGTCATCCCACAATACGCAGGCGCGGGTGTCATGAAGAGTGCGGCCGCCGGTCAGAATATCGTGAAATCGCGGCGACCAAGGCGCGTTGGTCCACGCCGGTTCGTCGGGGTGCCCGTCAATCTGGAGGGGTTCATTGATGCGATAGGCGGTGTAGCGGGCGATTTCTTCATCCGGGCAGGGAAATTTGAACGCTGCGCTTTTTGAAAGGGTTTCGTCGGCAGCCTTCGCACTGAGCACCAGAAAAAACGCCAGCATCAGAATGCCATTCATCCGCTGCGAGATATTGTTGCCGATGTGCCGCCGGGTTGTTCCTTGATTCATAGGCTGTGAAAATGTCTAAAACTTCTCCACGACTTATTCCGTACAATCGTCACGAGAGAATTCCACTGATCACTTTACCCTCAACGTCCGTCAGACGGAGGTCGCGTCCGCCGAAGCGATAGGTCAGCTTCTCGTGATTCAATCCGAGCAGGTGGAGCAGGGTGGCGTGGAAGTCGTGCATGTCCACTTTGTCCACGACGGCTTTGTAACCCCAGTCGTCCGTCTCGCCGTAACTCATGCCGGGTTTCACGCCGGCGCCGGCCATCCAGTTCGAGAAACCAAACTCATTGTGGTCGCGGCCATCGGAGCCTTGCGCAAACGGTGTGCGGCCGAACTCGCCAGAGAACACCACCAGCGTATCCTCCAACAGTCCGCGTTGTTTGAGGTCTATGAGAAGTCCCTTGATGGGCTGATCCACGGCGTGGGCGTTTCCTGAATGGTTTTTTTTCAGATCGCCGTGTGCGTCCCAACGGTCGTAGCCGCCGATTTTCTGGCAGGTCAATTCCACAAAACGCACACCGCGCTCAACCAACCGCCGCGCCAGCAGGCATTGCTTGGCGTAAGCGCGGGTGTGTTCATCGTCGGAATCAAAACCGTAGAGCTTCTTGGTCGCTTCCGTTTCTCCTTTCAGGTCGAGGAGTTCGGGCACGGTCAATTGCATCCGCGCCGCCAGTTCATGATTCGCGATGGCTGATTCCAAGGCATCCACGCGTCCAGCTTGTTTCAAGGTCTGTTCATCCAGGTCGCGGATCAGCGAGGTCTTCAACTCCTGCATCCGTGGGTTTTTTTCCGACGCGCGGATGTTCGCGAGCGGCGGGTCTTTTGATTCGAAGACGGATGCTTGATACGTGGCGGGCAGAAAGCCATTGCCAAAATTGTCCATGCCTCCAGAGGGGATCAACCCGCCGTTGAGCAGGACGAATCCCGGCACGTCCTGATTCTCGCTGCCCAAGCCATACGTGGCCCATGCGCCCATGCTGGGGCGGCCTTGCAATCCCGTGCCGGTGTGGAGGAAATAATTCGCGCTCGTGTGTTCGGGAAATTTTGACGTCATGGATTTGATGACGCAAAGCTGGTCCGCCTGCTCGGCGATGTGCGGAAACAGGTCGCTCACCCAGAGTCCGCTCTCACCGCGTTTCGAAAAATTCCAGTGCGACTTCATCACCTTGCCGACGTTGGCGAACTGTGTCTTCTCCAATTTCCCGATCGCCGTGCGCGGATCTTCTCCGTGATGTTTTTCGAGCAACGGCTTGTAATCAAAGCTGTCCACCTGCGACACGCCACCGTCCATGTAGAGGAAGATCACGTTGCGCGCGCGCGGTTTGAAATGCGGCGCACGTGGGGCAAGCGGGTTGGGGCGGGGCGTGCCTGCGGCTTGCAACAGGTTTTGTCCGAACAGCGCGGAAAACGCCACGGAGGCGAAGCCGCACGCGAACCCTTTCAACATCTCGCGACGTGTGAAGACTTGCTTGTGATGTAGCGGTGGGCCTCCCGGCCTGCCGTAGAGGGCGGCATCCTGCCGCCCGGACAAATCGCACTTATCGCAGTGAGGCTTGGAGTTCATCAGTTGGTTTGCAGTAAGGACGCCATTCCTCCGGGCTGGAAGCCCGGCTCTACGTCAGCCAAGATGGCTGACGCTACACGGCTGTAATGAACAGGGTTATCGGACATACATGAATTCTTTGACTCCAAACATGGCGTGGCAGATTTCCGTCCACGCATTGATCGTTGGCGACTTCTCGCCAGAAGTGCCAGCCACTTCGTTCAATGTCAAACGGCAGCGCGCGAGTTCCGTCGCCGAGGGTTCGCGACAGAACGCAGCGAGGTAAAGTTGCTTGATGCGCTCGTCCGGAGTTGCGTTCGGTTGTTCGGTCACAAGCCGATTCGCCCAGACCTCGGCCTGTTCGTGGACGAACGGATCGTTCATCAGGAACAACATCTGCCCGGGCACGTTGGAAACATTGCGTCGCCCCACGGTCGTGAACGGCGTGGGCGTATCAAACGCCGTCATCATCATCGGCAGGAAGTTTCTGC
>JAYWBR010000033.1:0-2677 GCA_043781315.1 Verrucomicrobiota bacterium
GAGAATCAATTCACCGGCGAGGGTGATTTTCTTTTGCTGGTTTGTGACATGGCCTTTGAAGCCCAGCGCGCCATCGGTCGGACCGGCACCGGGCACGGCGAGCAATTGCGCCAGCGCGATCTGCACCGCCATCTGTAAATCCGCATCCTGGGTTCCGCTGTCGAACGTGCCGTTGCCGGAAACTTTCAACACGGACTGGCCTTGCTTGGCGATCTCCAGTTGATAGTCCTCCAGTTTGAGTTGCTTCATGTCGGCCACGCTGCCGCGCGTCTGGACATGCACGTCACCCTGATTGACGCGCGCGGTGCCGGTGCCGGTCGCGAGATTGTTCAGCCGGGTATCCACGTCAAAGGCGAGTTGCTTGCCGGCTTTTTGCGAGACCAGCTTCACCGTCACGTTGAGAATCCCTTCGGGTGCGGCATTGCCGGCGAATGATTTCCAATCCGCCAGATTCAAGTTCGTGACGACGAGGTTGAGCGCGGCATCGCCGACCGCGCTGCTGGCGTTGCCCCAGGCAATCGTCATGGGACTCGACAACATCATTTGTAGCAACGCCCGTGAATCTTGCGTGCCGGTCAGGTTAAGCGTTTGCAGCACGGCGGACGAAGCAGCCTGATCCACCGTCACGGCATAATCGCTGTGCAGATCGAGCGTGGGTGAAATCTGGTTTTTCTGCTTCACCTGGAAATGCGCCACGTCGAGCCGGCCCGCAACGGAAATCAAACTGCCACCCTTGCCAAGCTCGATGTCGTTGCTGCAATTGATCGTTGTCGTGCCGAAATCCATGCCGCTGGCCGCACCAGCGAGATTCAACGCCTGCCTGTCCACCTCGGAAATTTCCAGCTTCAATTTGCCCTCGGACTTCGCCGAATCAAACGGCCCGCTCACACGGATTTGCGCGAGCGATGCTCCGGCCTTCGTTAAACGCAGCGCGAGGTCTTTCAATTCGGTGGCGGTCAGGTCGCAATTGAACGTCGCTGCGAAGGTGTTGAGATCCGCCAGCGCGCCCGTCGCCTGATTGACGGTGAAGGTGGTGCTGCCCTTGGCCGACGCCGGTTTCAAATCCGGCGTGAGCGCAAAGTCAAATCCGCCCATAAGCCTGGCCGACAACGAAGCTGCCGCAGCGTTGGTTTGCGCGGCTTTTTGCAAGGCCAGTGCGGCGGCGAGTTCGATCTTGCCGGACTGGCCGTTCTTCAGGTCGCTGACGGAGAAGTTCAAGTCCGTTATTTCTGTGACGTCTTTTCCGCCGTTCGGATAATTTTTTACGAGCCGGACGGTGGCGTTGTTCAACGCCACTTTCTTGATGTCAATCTGCGCGGGCTTGGACGATTTGGGTGCAGCGGGCGGCGCGGGCTTTGTTTCTTTCGTGGCCGTTTTGGTGAACACATCCAGATTGCAAGTGCCGTCGGCGTTTTCAACCACCGTCACCACCGGCGATTCGATGACGACTTCCGACACAACGATGTTGCCGCCGATGATGGACCACAGATTATAATTCACGCGCACTTCGTGGACGGTCAACAACGGTTCGCCAGCGGGGGGCTGGACTTTCAGGTTGCGCAGCAGCACATGGCTGAACGGACTGATCTGGGCGTCAGCCACCGTCACGTCCGCGCCGAGGGCTTGGCTGACTTTGGGCAGGATGACGCCCTTCCAAAACGCCGAACTGGTGGCGACGAAATAAACCACGACCAGCAGCACGACCAGAATGCCGGCGATCCATACGAGTTTGCGCAGCCAGCCGCTACGTTTGGGGGAATCGGATATCAAACTGGTGTCAGACATAACATTTGGGGGTTGAAATTAATTTATGGTCATTGCTGGACGCATTCTCATCCTTCGACAGAGCTAAGCCTATCATAAAAGCGGAGAGGCTTCATATACGAAGTTATCCTTATGGGTTGAGAGGCCAGGACGGATGTGCACCGTCATCCTCAACGCAACCCTCCAGGCGGAAAGGGTCGGGCGCTTTTACTTCTTCGCCACAGCCTTCGCGACGGCCGCTTCCAAGTCTTCACCGCGCAAATCTTCGCCGATGATGATGCCATTGCCGTCGAGCAGGAAGGTGGCGGGGATGCTTTCGATCCCGTATTTCGCCGCCAGCTTGTTGCCCCAGCCCAGCCCGTCGAAGTATTGCGCCCACGTCATGTTCATGGATTTGGTGAATTCAGTCAGCTTGGTCCGGTCTTGATCCAGGCTCACGCCAATGATGTCGAAACCCTGCGGGTGATGTTTCTGATAAGTGGCCAGCACGTTCGGCAGTTCGTTGCGGCACGGCCCGCACCACGTCGCCCAAAAATCAATCAGCACCACCTTGCGCTTGAACGCGGCAATGGAGAGCGGCTTGCCGTCCAGGTCGGTCACGCTGAATTCGGGAAACCTGGCGCCCACGACGAGCGAGTTTTTGATTTTTTTGGCGGCGGCCGCCTTTTCGTTGAAGGCAATGACCTTGTCCACCTCGGCGGCCCACTTGGTGCCGGGGTAATCGGTCTGCACCTGCTTCAATACGGCCATGCCTTTCGCCTCATCGCCGATCACTTGCAGATAGAGCGTGCCCTTCATGAACAGGATCTGCGCGACCCCGTCTGTCTTTTCGCCCTTGTGTTCCGTGAGCAAAACGTCGAACTGTTTGATGTCATCGGCCAGCGCCGTCTCGGTTCGCTTTCCCGCCTTGATA
>JAYWBR010000034.1:0-2674 GCA_043781315.1 Verrucomicrobiota bacterium
CGTCTTTATATCCTTGAGCCGCCGCAAGGGCATTCCATTTTACAGCTTCTGCGTAATCAACTAGAACTCCATTCCCGAAGTAGTAACGGCGACCTAGCTGATACTGAGCGAAGCCATCATTTTGCTCGGCGGCTTTGCGATACCACTTCACGGCCTCCACCTCATCCTTCGCCACGCCGGCGCCCTTTTCGTAGCAGACACCCAGATTGTATTGAGCCGGGGCATTATTCTGTTCGGCGGCTTTCCTATACCATTTTACAGCTTCCACATCATCCTTCACCACGCCGTTGCCAAAGGCGTAACAGTTGCCCAAATTACATTGAGCCGAGGCGTCATTCTGTTCGGCCGCTTTGCGATACCACTTCACCGCTTCCACCTCATTCTTGGCTACGCCCTGACCTTTGGCGTAACGAAAGCCCAGATTGCATTGCGCTCCGGCATCCCCTTTCTCTGCGCTTGCTTTGGTATCCTCGAAAGATTTTCGATCTGCTTCGCTTTGTTGCGCGGGCAACCGAATGTTGACTGCAACCAGCACTAGAAGCACGCACGTCGCCCATTTCAATTTCATGCCGCATCATTATTCACAGCATCTGCTCTTTCAAGGAAAACCAAAAACTGTCTTGCGCCGTTCCTGGGAGGTGGTAAGGAAATTCTGCATGTACAAACGAAACAATAATCCGCGCGAACTACATGATGGGCATTTTACGGCCCACATCGGTTTATACCCGAAATTCAGCACTTTTGTCGCCTTCTACAAAGACAGCATTGAGAAGTTGTTCAAGGCGGTTTCCGAAGGAAATGAAACTGCAGACGTGGCGGCAATCCCACTGCTTTTCCTCATGCGGCATACTTTGGAGTTGGGTTATAAATTCAGCTTGGTTTATCTCTGCCATAAATGGCTGGGCTATTTTCGGTTGTCGCCAAGACGCGGAGCCGCCAAGGACTTTGCCGACGACCACCCTTCATTGCCCCATTGCGCCTTCGTCCCGCCGGGCCAACCAGAAATCCGCCCGCCCCGCCGTGACTGGAACCCCGCCCCTAAAATCATTCGTCCCGGCAAGGAAAATGTTTTGTAGGAGACGAGGTGACGAGACTCAAACTGTTCCGGCTTTAATTTGAGACTCCTCACGTCATCTCCTACGAGTTTGGTTTGGCGTCATGGACTGCGCCGGCAGAGCGGCAGCGGCGACGGCGCTTTCGCACCGCGTGACGCATCCGAAGACTTGAGCGCCCTCCCCAAAGCGGGGTCGCGCTGCGCTTGCCCCCGCAGTCCAAGACACCTGCGTTTACGCCTCGACGTTGGACTCGTCCTCGTCTTCCGCCTTGCCGACTTTGAATTCGTTGAGCTTGTTCCGCATGGTGCGGATGCTGATGGACAGCATCTTGGCGGCGTGGGTGCGGTTGCCGCCGCATTTTTCCAAGGCGGCGATGATGTGGCGTTTCTCGACTTCCGCCAAGGTAAGCGAGCTGTCACTGGAATTCCCGGAACCGGCGGCAGCTTGAGCCGCCGGGGCCAGCCCAAGATGGCTCGGCTCCAACATGCCGTTATCGCCGCAGAGAATGACCGCGCGCTCCACGACGTTTTGCAGCTCGCGAATGTTGCCGGGCCAGTTGTGATGTTTCATGGCCAGCAAAGACTCGTCGGTGAACCCCTTCACATGGACGCCGTGCTTGCGGCTGAAGCGGCGCATGAATTCCTCGGCCAGCAACGGCACGTCTTCGGCGCGTTCGCGGAGGGAAGGCATGATGATCGGCACGACATTGAGGCGGAAAAACAAATCCTGGCGGAACTCTTTTTTCTCGACGCTCTGTTCAAGGTTGCGGTTGGTGGTGGCGATGACGCGCACGTCCACCTTGATGGTGCGGTTGCCGCCGACGCGTTCGAGTTCGCGTTCCTGCAACACGCGGAGAAGTTTCGCCTGCACGCTGGGGGAAATTTCGCTGATCTCGTCGAGCAGGATCGTGCCGCCGTGGGCGAGTTCAAAGCGGCCTTCGCGCTTGTTCATTGCGCCGGTGAACGAGCCTTTTTCGTGGCCGAAGAATTCGCTCTCGATGAGATTTTCCGGCACGGCGGCGCAGTTGACGCGGATGAAAGGCGCGCCGGAGCGGGGACTTTCGCGGTAGAGCGCGCGGGCGACGAGTTCTTTGCCGGTGCCGCTTTCGCCCTGGATCAAAACCGTGGCCTGGGTGCGCGCGACCTTGCGGACAAGCTGTCGGAGATTTTCCATCGCCGCGCTCGTGCCGATCATCTCGTGTTCGCCGTCGTCATCATGGCTGAGAAAGCGGTTGACCTTGAGCAACTGGGTGAACTCCTCGGCCTTGCGGAGCGTGACTTCGATCTGCTCGTTGGAAAAAGGTTTGATGAGGTAATCGAACGCGCCGTTCTTCATGCACTCAACGGCGGATTCGACGGTGCCGAAGCCGGTGGTGATGATGCACAGCGGCTTGACCGGACGCTGCTGGATGAGCTTCAGAAGATCGGTGCCGTCGCCATCAGGCAGGCGGACGTCGAGGAAGATGACGTCGAAGTTGTCCTTGTCGAGAAACTCCTGGGCCTCGGCGATGGTGGAAGCCGCAGCCACGTCGTAGCGTTTGCGGCGGAGGACTTGTTCAAGGTTATTGCGGACGATCTTGTCGTCCTCAAGGACAATAACTTTTTCAATCGGCATAGTTT
>JAYWBR010000035.1:0-8167 GCA_043781315.1 Verrucomicrobiota bacterium
TCGGGCCACGGATTGTCCTTGGCGCGATCCAGCGGCGGCTTGGGCAAAATCTCCACCTGCACGAGCGACTTGCAGCCGTGCCGCATCGAGGTGCCGACGCAGTCCGTGCCGGTGTCGCCGCCGCCGATGACGACGACGTCCTTGCCGGTGGCGTCAATGAAACTGCCGTTCTTGTGCTGATCCAAAACCGCCTTCGTGTTCGCCGTGAGAAATTCCATCGCAAAATGAATGCCCTTGAGCGGACGGCCTTCGATGGGCAGATCGCGTGGCTTGGTCGCGCCGGTCGCGAGGACGACGGCGTCAAAATCCTTCAGCAGTTTTTCCGCCGGGAGGTTCACGCCGACTTCGGTGTTGCAGACAAACTTCACGCCCTCCTTCTCCAGCAGCGCGAGCCGGCGCAACACGACTTCCTGTTTGTCGAGCTTCATGTTCGGGATGCCATACATGAGCAGGCCGCCGGGGCGGTCGGCGCGCTCGAAGACGGTGACGAGATGCCCGGCCTTGTTGAGCTGGGCGGCGGCGGAAAGTCCCGCCGGGCCCGAGCCGATGACGGCGACGTTTTTCCCAGTGCGCTGTTTCGGCGGTTGGGCCGTGACCCAGCCGTTTTCCCAGCCGTGATCAATGATGCTGACCTCGATGTTCTTGATCGTGACCGGCGGGTTGTTCAGGCCGAGCACGCACGAGCCTTCGCACGGCGCGGGACAGACGCGGCCGGTGAACTCGGGGAAATTGTTCGTCTTGTGCAGCCGGTCGAGCGCTTCCTTCCACAGGCCGCGATAGACGAGGTCGTTCCATTCGGGGATGAGGTTGTTGATCGGACAACCGCTCGCCATCCCGCTGATGAGCTGGCCGGTGTGGCAGAAGGGGATGCCGCAATCCATGCAGCGCGCGCCCTGCTTCTTGAGGTCGGCTTCGGGCATGTGCTCGTGAAACTCGTTCCAGTCCGCGGTGCGCCCCAGCGGCGAACGGTCTTTCGGCAGCTCACGTTGAAAATCTAAAAATCCGGTTGGTTTTCCCATGTCAGTTGATTGGTTGCATCGGAATAAACGCAGAGGCGCAGAGGACGCGGAGAGGCGCAGAGGAGAAAATAAAATTCTTCTCTGCGTGCCTCTGCGTTCTCCGTGCCTCTGCGTTAAAATGTGTCATAAAAATTAAAGACTAAACGAACCAGCTTCAGGCGGCGGCAGTTTCAAGCCGTTCACCACCCGCGAAATCCCATCTTTCAAAACCAGCGAGTGAAAGTTGATGATCAACCCCAGTCGCAAATTCGACAGGCGTAAATAGCTCAACAGCTTCGCGCGGTCGAACGCCGTGACTTCTTCTTTCGCTTTCAGATCAACAATCACTTTCTCTTCAACCATCAAATCCAACCGGAGCGGCACACCCAGCTTCACTCCCTTGTAATAGATGGACACTTGCTTCTGCCGCTCGAACCGGAGGTCACGCAGCGAAAACTCATGACACGGCGCTTCTTCGTAAACCTGCTCCACCAAACCCGGTCCGTAAAACTTATGCACTTCAATCGCTGCGCCAATGATCCGCTCTGAAATTTCATTCTCGTGCATTTATTTTTTTAACGCAGAGGCGCGGAGTAATATTGGAAAAATCTTCTCCGCGTTTTCTCTGCGTTCTCTGCGCCTCCGCGTTTCGTTTTCCGTCTTCAATGCCCGCCCTTCACGTTTTCCTCGAACGCCGCCATGATCGCCTCCTCCCCGCTCAACCCCTGCGACTGCACTTTCTTGAGCGACAGCAGCACGCGCTTGTAATCCTGCGGCATCACCTTCACGAATTTCGGCAAGAGGTTTTTCCAGTCGGCTAGAACCTTCGCGGCCTTCTGGCTCCGGGTGTAAGTCTGGTGACGTTGAATTTGTTTCCAAAGTTCTTCGATCTCGTCGGTGTCCTCCAGTTTTTCCAGGCCGACCATCTCCATGTTGCAACGGCTGGCAAACGTGCCCGCCTCGTCGAGAATGTAAGCCACGCCGCCGCTCATGCCGGCGGCGAAGTTGCGCCCGGTCGGGCCGAGAATCACCACGCGCCCGCCGGTCATGTACTCGCAGCCGTGGTCGCCGGTGGCTTCCACGACCGCGTTGACGCCGGAGTTGCGGACGCCGAAACGTTCGCCCGCCATGCCGCAGAGATACGCCTCGCCGCTGGTCGCGCCGTAAAACGCCACGTTGCCGACGATCATGTTGTCCTCGGCTTTGAACGTCGAAGCCTTGGATGGATAGACGATCAATTTGCCACCGCTCAGGCCTTTGCCGAAATAATCGTTCGCGTCGCCTTCGAGTTCGAGCGTCATGCCTTTGGGCACAAACGCGCCGAAGCTCTGGCCGGCACTGCCGTTGAACTTGAGCTGGATGGTGTCTTCCGGCAGACCGTTTGGCCCGTGTTTCTTCGTGAGGTCGCAGCCGGTGATGGTGCCGACGACGCGGTTCACGTTGATGATTGGCATTTCCGCGCGGACTTTTTCGCCGCGCTCAATCGCCGGCTGGCAGAGTTCCAAAATCTTCGTGAGATCGAGGGATTTTTCCAAACCATGATCCTGATCCTGTTTGCGGAAACGTCCGACTTCGGGGCCGGCATCCGGTTGGTGCAACAGCGGCGTGAGATCGAGACCGCTGGCTTTCCAATGATCAATCGCCTTCCACGGAATCAATTTGTCCGTGCGGCCAACCATGTCCTCAAGCTTGCGGAAGCCGAGCTTGGCCATGATCTCGCGGAGTTCCATGGCGATGAAGCGCATGAAATTCACGACGTGATCAGGATTGCCGGTGAACCGCTCGCGCAGTTTCGGATCCTGCGTCGCGACGCCGACCGGACAGGTGTTCAAATGACAGACACGCATCACGATGCAGCCCAGCACCACGAGCGGCGCGGTGGCGAAACCAAATTCCTCGGCACCCAGCAGCGCGGCAATCGCCACGTCGCGGCCGGTCTTCAACTGGCCGTCGGTCTCGACGTAAATGCGGCTGCGCAGATTGTTCAACACCAGCGTCTGGTGGGTTTCGGCCAGACCAAGTTCCCACGGGCCGCCCGCGTGTTTGATCGAGGAGAGCGGCGATGCACCGGTGCCGCCGTCGTGGCCTGAAATCAAAACGACATCCGCGTGCGCCTTGGCGACTCCGGCGGCGATGGTGCCGACACCGACTTCGCTCACCAGCTTCACGCTGATGCGCGCGTGACGGTTGGAATTTTTTAAATCGTGGATCAACTCCGCCAAATCTTCGATGGAGTAAATGTCATGGTGCGGCGGCGGGGAAATGAGTCCGACGCCCGCCGTGGTGCCGCGTGTCTTCGCGATTTCTGGGAAAACTTTTTTGCCCGGAAGCTCGCCGCCTTCGCCGGGCTTCGCGCCCTGCGCCATTTTGATCTGAAGTTCCCGCGCGTTGACGAGGTAATGGCTCGTCACACCAAAGCGTCCGCTCGCGACCTGCTTGATCGCGGAATTTTTCGAGTCGCCGTTCGCTTCGAGAACATAACGCGCCGGGTCTTCGCCGCCTTCGCCGGTGTTGCTGCGTCCACCGATGCGGTTCATCGCGATGGCCAGCGCCTCGTGCGCCTCCTTGCTGATCGAGCCGTAGCTCATCGCGCCGGTCTTGAATCGCTTCACGAGAGTTTCGACGGATTCAACTTCTTCAAGCGGGATGGCCTGCTCGGCAAATTTCAAATCCAAGAGCCCACGCAAAGTGCAAAGCGTCGTCGCGCGATTGTTCAGCAGTTCGGCGTATTCGCGATAGACCTTCTCGCTGTTGAGGCGGCAGGCGATCTGCAGCTTGTGGATCGTCTGCGGATTGAACAGATGCTGTTCGCCGTCCGCGCGCCATTGGTACTGGCCGCCGGCGTCGAGTTCGCCGTTCACGTCGCGAGACGGGAAGGCGTGCGCGTGCCGCTTCAACGCCTCTTGCGCGATGACTTCCAGGCCGATGCCTTCGATGCGCGTGGCGGTCCAGGTAAAATATTTGTCCACGACGGCCTTGTTGATGCCGATGGCCTCGAAGACCTGCGCGCCGCGATAACTCTGGATCGTCGAGATGCCCATCTTGGCCATCGTTTTCACAACGCCCTTGACCGAGGCCTTGATGAATTTCTTCACCGCCGTTTTGTGGTCGGTGTTGAGCAGCATCTTCTCGGCGATAAGATCGTCAATCGTGTCGTAGGCGAGGTACGGATTGATTGCGCTGCAACCGTAGCTGATGAGCAGGGCGAAATGATGCACCTCGCGCGGTTCGCCGGATTCGAGCACCAACCCCACGCGACCACGGGTGCCGGTGCGGATGAGATGATGATGCAAACCGGCCACCGCGAGCAGTGCGGGAATCGGCGCGAGTTCGGGCGAAATGCCGCGATCGGACAAAATCAAAATCGTCGCGCCGTTCTTGATCGCCTGGTCGGCGGCGGCAAAAACTTTTTCCAGCGCGGGAGCAAGTCCGGTCGCGCCGTCCTTCACGGGAAACAAAATCGGCAACGTCTCAGCCTTGAAGCCGGGGCGGTCCACATGCCGCAATTTTTCCAGCTCCTCGTCGGTGAGCAGCGGATGTTCGAGCTTGATGAGCGCGCAGCTTTCCGGCGTGGGATTCAGCAAACCGCCCCGCGCGCCGACCATCGTTTCGGTCGAGGTGACGATCTCCTCGCGGATCGGATCAATCGGCGGGTTGGTGACCTGCGCGAACAGTTGCTTGAAATAATTGTAGAGCAGTTGCGGTTTCTGCGAGAGCACGGCAAGCGGCGTGTCGGTGCCCATCGAGCCGAGCGGCTGCACGCCGTCGTTGGCCATCGGGCCGACGATGAAGCGCAAATCCTCGAAGGTGTAGCCGAAACATTGCTGGCGGCGCAGCACCTTGCGATGCGTGACTTCCGTGCCGTGCGGCGGATTGGGCAGGTTCTCGAGCAGGACGTGGTGTTCGTCCAGCCATTTTTGGTACGGCTGTGCGCTCGCGTATTTTTTCTTCAGCTCTTCGTCAGCGACGATGCGGCCTTCCACCGTGTCCACCAGAAACATGCGGCCCGGTTGCAGGCGGCCTTTGATGGCGACGCGTTCCGGCGCGATGGGCAGCACGCCCGCTTCCGACGCCATGATGACCATGTCGTCTTTGGTGACGTAGTAACGCGACGGCCGCAATCCATTACGATCCAAGCACGCCCCGATACGGATGCCGTCGGTGAAAATCATGGAAGCCGGGCCGTCCCACGGTTCGGTGAGGCAGGAATGAAACTCGTAGAATGCGCGGCGCTCGGTGTCCATGCTCTCGTGATTTTCCCACGGCTCGGGGATCATCATCATCATCACATGCGGCAGTTCGCGGCCCGCGAGCGTGAGCAATTCCACGACGTTGTCGAACTGCGCGGAGTCGCTGTTGTCGGTGTTGATGACGGGGATCAGCTTCTTGATGTCGCTGCCGAAAACTTCCGACTTGAGATTGGCCTGTGCGGCGCGCATCCAGTTGACGTTGCCCCGGAGCGTGTTGATTTCGCCGTTGTGCGCGATGTAGCGGTTCGGGTGCGCGCGATCCCAGCTCGGAAATGTGTTCGTGGAAAAGCGCGAATGGACGAGCGCCAGCGACGTGACCATCGTCTCGTCGCGCAGGTCGGGATAATAATCCGACATCTGCGTGGTCATCAACATGCCCTTATAGACAATGGTGCGCGCCGAGAGGCTGGAGACGTAAAACCAGTTGCCGCCGGGAATCTTGCCGCCGTAACGGATCGTCTGCTCCGCGAGTTTGCGGATGATGTAAAGTTTGCGCTCGAACGCCGCGTCATCAGTGGCGGCAGCGCCCCGCTGCCCGCTCGGTGACGAGGCGTCGCCGCCACCTCGCCCAATAAAAACCTGCGCCATGTGCGGCTCGGCGGCCACGGCGGATTTGCCCAGCGTGGAATTATCCGTCGGCACATCGCGCCAGCCGAGCAGCGTCTGACCTTCGGCGGAAATGATTTTTTCAACCTCGAGTTTGACCGCGTCGCGCTCGACGTTGAATTTCGGCAGGAACACCATGCCGACGCCGTACTGGCCGGGCGCGGGCAGTTTGAAGCCGAGCTTGGCGGTCTTCGCCGCGAGAAAATCATGCGGCACCTGGAGCAGGATGCCCGCGCCGTCGCCGGTGTTCGTCTCGCAGCCGCACGCGCCGCGATGATCGAGGTTCACCAGAATCTGGAGGGCGTCGGTGACGAGTTGGTGGGATTTCTGGCCCTTGATGTTGACGACGAAACCCAACCCGCACGCGTCGTGCTCGAACTGCGGGTCATACATGCCCTGCTTCGGCGGCGGGCCGAGGGATACGTTGCTGCCGCTGCTTTGCCCTGATTGTTTGCTGCTCATCGTCGTGTCAAACTGCGTCGGTCATTATACAACCAATTAAATCCTCCTAGTTTTTACCGAATTCGCCGGACATCGCAACTCTGCATTTGAGAAATTTTACGCAGTCGGGCGTGGTCAATCAAACCTCGCGCAGGGCGCGCAACGAATTCAGGATTGCCGCGGTGGCAGGGTCGTTTCAAACAGCCCTCCACATGGTGACATTCTTGACGCGAACCAACGGGGTAACCGGAGATGAACTGATCCGCCGCGACCACCGCCGGCCCTTGGATTGGCGCGGTCTGCTGTCCGGGTTTCTTCGCGTGTTCGTGGTGGGTCTGTCGGCGCTGCTCCTGGCTGGTTGTTCGGCGGTGAAGCGAACCGGTTCCCATCATCACGGCAAGGCGGCTTACGTCTTCACCTCGTTCCGCGAGGATGCGCCGCAAGGCCTGCGCTTTCTTTACAGTTACGACGGCTATCATTGGACTAACATCCCCGGACGGTTTCTGATTCCGCACGTCGGCCCGAGCAAGCTGCTGCGCGATCGCAGCCTGTCGCGCGGGCCGGACGGCGTGTTTCATCTCGTCTGGACGACGGGCTGGCGCGGCGACCAGGGTTTTGGCTGTGCGAGTTCCCGCGACCTGGTTCATTGGTCGGAGCCGAAGTTTGTTCCCGTGATGACCAACGAGCCGACCACGGTGAACGTCTGGGCGCCGGAACTTTTCTCTGATGGCCGCGAAAAGCAATTCATCATCGCGTGGGCCTCGACGATTCCCGGACGTTTCCCCGAAAAGCTTGAAGCCACCAACAATAATCATCGTTTGTATTTCACCACCACGCGCGATTTCAAAACCTTCGCGCCCGCGAAATTATTTTTCGACCCGGGCTTCAGCGTGATTGACGCGTTCATCGTGCAGGACGCCGGGCGCTACGTTCTGGTTCACAAGGACAACTCCCGCCCGATGCTGAACGTGCGCGTGGCGTTTGGTGAAAGCCCGCTCGGCCCCTGGCACGACGTGTCGGAACCGCTCACGGGAAAATTCACCGAAGACCCGTGCGCGCTGAGGGTCGGCGAGGACTGGCTGATTTACTTTGACGCTTACCGCGAAAAAATCTACGGCGCGCTGCGGACGCGGGATTTCAAGTCGTTCACACACATCACGAAGGAAGTTTTCTTTCCCGAAGGCCACAAACACGGAACCGCGCTGGCCGTGCCACGGGAAATTCTCGACGGACTGCTCCGCGCAAATGCGATCCCGTAGCGGCATCTCGGCAGAGCGCCGCACTTCCCTGAAAAATTTGCGGCGCTCTGCCGAGACGCCGCCACGACGGTGCTGCCCGTCGTCTCCTCCGGCCAATGGGGCGGCCAGGCGTGTGAAACGTATCGTCGCACGCAGACCGTTGACCTGCTGTACATGGCCGGGGGTGGCATCATGGCGCATCCCGACGGCCCGGCGGCGGGCGTGCGCTCGCGGCGGCAGACAAGCGCGTGCCGATTCTGGCGAGTCCGGGAATTGCGGTGGATTATCTGGCGACGGTTTTATGAAGGAAGAAACATTCAACATTCAACATTTAACTCCGAACGCCCAAGTGAAGCGGGCGCGTGGCCTGCTTGGATGTTGGATGTTGAATGTTCCCCCAAATTCCATGATACCCATCTGCCAAGCGATTGTGGACGGTGACGCGCATCAAAATATCTTCCGGCGCAGCCTTGGCGTATTCCACGAAGACATCGAAGTAGCGGTCGTCCTCAAAAATTCCCGTGTCGAGCAGTTCAAACTCCATTTGTTTGCTGTCGCCTTTGCGCCGGCGGTTTTCCTCCACGAGCTGCGCGTACGGAAATTCCCGTTGCGGATACTTGTAGAGCATTTTCAA
>JAYWBR010000036.1:0-22587 GCA_043781315.1 Verrucomicrobiota bacterium
AGAGGGATAACGCATCCCCAGCTTGTACGGAATCCCGCGCCAAAGTACAATAACAATAATGGAAAATCTTTTCTCCATTTTTCAAACACGCTCTTAGGAAATTGCGTTGATCCACGCCATTGATTTATCCGCGAGTTTGCTGAACGCCGTCACACAGAGTTCAAGGTGTTCCTCCTTCGTGTCCTCGATTTTATTGTGGCTGATGCCGTGCAGGCTTTGCACGAACAGCATTACGGTCGGCACGCCCGCCGCCGCGACTTCGGCGGCGTCGTGCAACGGGCCGCTCGGCAGACGATGCCCCTGGCCGCAGGTTTCGCGGATGGCCTCGTCGCACAGCGCGATGAGTTCGTCGTTGAACGGACGCGGTGCGATTTGCCAGAGGCGTTCCCACGAAACTTTCACGTTGCCTTCCTTCGCAAAGCGGTCGCTGGCGTCTTTCGCTTCGGACAACATGGCGGCGAGCGCGGCGGAATCAAGATGGCGCTGGTCGAGCGTGATGCGACATTCCTCGACCACGCTGGTGACGATGCCGGGCTTGGTGGTGCAGGAGCCGATGGTGCAGACGCCGCCGTAGTGGCACGGGCGTCCCACCCGTTCGGTTTTGGTTTCTGAGCCTGCGTTCGAATCGAAACACACGGGCGGGACGCCCGTGCCACTACTGCGTTCGGCGATGCGATAGATTTCCGGACTCATCTTCGCGGCGGCGAGAAAGGCGTCCTTGCGCCGGTTCATCGGCGTGCTGCCGGAATGGGCGGCCTGTCCGTGAAACGTGATGGCGTGGCGCTCGACGCCAAACGTGCCGAGCACCGCGCCGAGCGGCAGATCAAGATCCAGCAGCACCGGCCCTTGCTCGATGTGCAGTTCCAGATACGCGGCGGCGTTCTTGAGTTCCGTGCCAGAATCTTTCACGCGCTCGAAATCAATGCCGACGTTCTTGAGCGCCTCGGGCAGCGTGATTCCGTCCTTGTCCTTCAAGCCGCGAGCTTCATCCAGATTCAAGTTCCCGGAGCAGGCGGACGAGCCGAATAAACTTTTCCCGAATCGCGCGCCTTCTTCGTCTGCCCAGTCCACAAGACGAATCGTGACGGGCGGTTTGCCGGAGTATTGCGCGTTGATGCGGCGCAAAATTTCCACGCCGGCCATGACGTTCAGGCAGCCGTCCAGCCAGCCGCCGTTCGGCACGGAATCCATGTGCCCGCCGATGAGCAGCGCCTTTTCCGATTCACCGCGCAACGTTGTCCAAAGATTTCCGGCCGCGTCGGTGTGGATTTCGACGGGGAGCGTTTCAAGTTTTTCCCGCAGCCAGGCGCGGGTCTTGACCCACATCGGCGTGAAGGCGACGCGTTGCGCGCCGTCGGCATCGCCGGTGAGGGCGCGGAGTTCCTTGAGTTCGGCGACGGTGCGTTTGGCATTGGGTGAATGATTCATAATGGCGGCATGGCCAGGGCCGGTAAAATTTTTACGGTTTTTATTTTACAAAGCGCCCGCTAAACTACAATCGTAATCAAGAAAGTTAGCAACTGCGCACAGGGCGCGGAAAATAATTATGCCAATCAGTCCAAGACTCGGACCGGAAGCGGCGGCGGCCAGCCTGGCCGACTACAAGCCGCGTTATACCCCGCAGGAAGCCATCATCGAAGCGAACCGCTGCCTCTTCTGCTTTGACGCGCCGTGCATCCAGGCATGTCCAACCGGAATTGACATCCCGTCGTTCATCAAGAAGATCGCCAACGGAAACCCGACCGGCTCGGCGCGAACCATTCTCACCGCGAACATCCTCGGTGCAAGCTGCGCCCGCGTCTGCCCGACCAGCGTGCTCTGTGAAGGTGCGTGCGTCGTGTTGGATCGCGAGGGCGATCCCGTGAAAATCGGGCGGCTGCAACGCTACGCGACCGATTACGTGGCCGAGAAAAAAATCTCCGTGCTCCAAGCGCCCGCGAAGAAAACCGGCAAGCGCGTGGCCGTCATCGGCAGCGGGCCGGCGGGCCTCGGTTGCGCGGCGGAACTGGCGCAACTCGGCCATAGCGTCGTCGTTTTCGAGAAGAAGCCGCAGGCGGGCGGGCTGAATACTTACGGCATTGCTTACTACAAAATGGCCCCGCAGGTCAGCCTGGATGAAGTCGAGTTGATCAAGAGTCTTGGCGTGGAGTTCCGGTGCGGCAGCGAGGTCGGCAAGGATATTCCCGTCGCGCAACTGGAGCAGGAGTTTGACGCGATTTTCGTCGGCGTCGGCCTGGGTGGCAGTCCGAAGTTGGGCATTCCCGGTGAAGATTTGCCGGAGGTCGTGCAGGCGCTGGATTTCATCGCGCAGATTCACACACAGCCGCTGCACAAAGTCGCGGTCGGCGAGCGCGTCGTCGTCATCGGTGGCGGCAACACGGCGATTGACGCCGTCACGCAGGCCAAGCGGTTGGGCGCCAAGGACGCGGTCATGGTTTATCGCCGCACGCAGGCCGACATGTCGGCCTATGATTTCGAGCAGGAGCTGGCCAAGGTGGACGGCGCGCGGTTCCTGTTCAACGTCGTGCCGGTGGAAGTCGTCGCGAGCGGCGGCCACGTGACCGGCTTGAAACTCGCCCGCACCGACAGCGCGAACGGCAAACTGCAAATCCTGCCCGGCACGGAATTCATCGAGCCGTTCGACATGGTCATCAAGGCCATCGGCGAAGAGAAGCAGGCCGGACTGTTGAAAAAACTTTTCCCGAACCTCGAACTCGATCAACGTGGCGTGATCATGCGCAACGCAGACACGGGCCAGACGAATCTGCCGAAAGTTTTCACCGGCGGCGATTGCGCCAACGGCGGCCGCGAAGTCGTCAACGCCGTGGCCGAAGGCAAGAAAGCCGCACGCGGCATCCACGATTTCCTAGCCGGACAGAAAATCACCGGCCCCGTGCAGCCGTCGCGTCTCGGTGTGGTGGGCGCAGCGCCGATGGGTTCGGGTTTCGACAGGCCGATTCGCGTGCCGGAGTTGGAGGAGGAATATTTTGCGAACAACAAAAAATGAATGACGAATTCCAAATGACGAATGGCGCGAGCAGCACGCGCATGAATTTCATTCGTCATTCGTCATTCGTCATTCCCAATTAACATATGGCTGATCTATCCATTAATCTCGCCGGGATCAAATCCCCGAATCCCTTCTGGGTCGCCAGCGGTCCGCCCGCCAACACGGCTTACCAGTGCCATCGTGCGTTCGAGGCCGGCTGGGGCGGCGTCGTTTGGAAAACCATCGGCGATCCCATCATCAACGTCTCGTCGCGCTACTCGGCGTTGAACCTTGGCACGACGCGCATGGTCGGGTTCAACAACATCGAACTTATCAGCGACCGCTCGCCCGAAACGAACTTCCGCGAAATCGCCGAGCTGAAGAAACTCTGGCCCAATCACGCCGTCATCGCGTCGCTCATGGTGGACACGCGCGAGCGCTGGCATGAATTCGTCAAGCGTTCCGAGGACGCGGGCGCAGACGGCATCGAGTTGAACTTCGGCTGCCCGCACGGCATGTGCGAACGCGGCATGGGCTCCGCCGTCGGCCAGCAGCCGCAAGTTGCGGAGAAGATCGTCGGCTGGGTGATGGAGGTGGCGAAGATTCCGGTCATCACCAAGCTTACGCCGAACATCACCGACGTGACCTACGCCGCCCGCGCCGCGAAACGCGCCGGCAGTGATGCGATCTCGCTCATCAATACGATCAACAGCATCACGCAGGTCAACCTCGACAACTTCTGCCCCGAGCCGTTTGTCGCGGGCAAGAGTTCGCACGGCGGCTATTGCGGCCCGGCGGTGAAGCCGATTGCCTTGAACATGGTGCAGAGTTGCGCGGCGGATTCCGAAGTTCGTCTGCCGATCTCCGGCATCGGCGGCATCAGCAACTGGCGCGACGCGGCGGAGTTCATCGCGCTCGGCTCGACCAGCGTGCAGGTCTGCACAGCGATCATGCACTACGGCTTCCGCATCGTGGAAGACATGGCCGAGGGCCTGAGCGATTACCTCGACTCGAAAGGCATGAAGAGCGTGAACGAACTTGTTGGCAAAGCCGTGCCGACGCTCCAGAAATGGGAGACGCTGGATCTGCATTACAAGCGCATCGCTGAAATCAATTACGACAAGTGCATCGGCTGCAATCTTTGCTACATCGCCTGCGAAGACGGCGCGCATCAGGCCATCGCGTTGATCGCCCCGAACGGCCTCGGCCTCGGCCCGGGCCGCGTGCCCGGCAAACCGATTCCAGAAATCAAAGAACACGAGTGCGTCGGCTGCAATCTCTGTTCGCTCGTCTGCCCGGTGGATGACTGCATCACGATGGTGAGCGTGGACACCAAGCGCGCGAAGATGTCGTGGAGCGATTATCAGGCAAGGCTTTCCCGTGGCGAAATGAAAGCCATCCCGCCGCATCCTTAATTTTATTCTCATGAGCAAAACTCTCGATCCGTGTCCCTTTTTCATCGGCGGCGAATGGCTTCAGCCGAAGCTCGCCGGCACGCCCGTTTTCAATCCGTCCATCGGCGAAGTCATCGCCGAATGTCCCGTCGGCACGGCTGCCGATGTGAACGCTGCCGTCGAGGCCGCGCACGCCGCGTTTCCGGCGTGGATGGAAACGCCTCCCGTCGAACGCGCGCGGATTCTCGGCCGTTTCAAAATGTTGATGGACGAAAATTTTGAGGACATCGTCCGCAGCAACACGCGCGAGCACGGCAAGACGCTCGTCGAATCGCGCGGCGACGTGAAGCGCGGCATGGAAGTCATCGAGTTCGCGCTCGGCGTGCCGTCGTTGATGATGGGCGAGGTGCTGGAGAACATCGCGCGCGGCATTGATTGCGAGGCCATCCGCCAGCCGCTTGGCGTGTGCGTCGGCATCACGCCGTTCAATTTTCCCGCGATGGTGCCGCTGTGGATGTATCCCATCGCCATCGCGTGCGGCAATACGTTCGTGCTCAAGCCGAGCGAAAAAGTTCCGCTCACCGCCATCAAGATCGCAAAGCTGTTTGAAAAGGCCGGACTGCCGAAAGGCGTGCTGAACATCGTCCACGGCGGACGCGAAGTGGTGGACGCGCTGCTCACGCATCCGAAGGTGAAAGCGATTTCATTCGTCGGCTCGACGCCGATCGCGCGCTACATTTACGAAACCGGCACGAAGCACGGCAAGCGTGTGCAGTCGAATGGCGGCGCGAAGAATTACGTTATCATCATGCCGGACGCCGACGTGGAAAATTCCACGCGGGGCATCATCGAAGCGGCGTTTGGCTGCGCGGGCGAACGCTGCATGGCGGGTTCGACGGCGGTCATTGTCGGCGGCGCGGAGAAAACCGTTTTGCCCACGCTCATTGAAGCCACGCGCAAAATCAAAGTCGGCCCGACCGACCGCAAAGCGCAGCCCGACATGGGCGCGGTCATCACCCGCCAGCATCGCGACCGCGTTTTGGAATTGATCGAAGCTGGCGTCAAGGAAGGCGCGAAGATTCCCGCCGACGGTCGCGGCGTGAAAGTCAGTGAAGCGCCGAATGGTTTCTACGTCGGCGCGACAATTCTCGACCGCGTCGAAACCGGCATGACCGTGGCGAAGGAAGAAATTTTCGGCCCGGTGCTGAACGTGATGCACATGGAGGATTTGGACAAGGCCATTGAGCTGGCGAACAAATCATTTTACGGCAACGGCGCTTCGATCTTCACGCGGTCCGGCAAGGCGGCGCGCGAGTTCAAGCATCGCGTCCAGTGCGGCATGGTCGGCATCAACATCGGCGTGCCGGCTTCGATGGCGTGGTTTCCGTTCAACGGCTGGAACGAATCGTTCTTCGGCGACCTGCACATGCAAGGCCGCGAAGGCGTGCAGTTCTTCACGCAACAGAAGGTGACGACCAGCCGTTGGTTCAGTTACGGGGAAGGCGACATCTGGCATACCGAGGCAAAGAAATAGACAGGATGAACAGGATTTTCAGGATAAATTCCGAATCATCCTGTCCATCCTGTGAATCCTGTCGAAAAAAGTTTATGAGTCTCTTAATCAAGAATGGGGAAATCGTCACGGCCAGCGAACGCTACATCGCAGACATCTTCTGCGAGAACGAAACCATCACGCGCATTGACCGCAGCATCACGCCGCCCAAGGGCGCGGAGGTGATTGATGCCAAGGGCAAGTTCGTCTTCCCCGGCTTCATTGATCCGCACGTCCACATTTACCTGCCGTTCATGGGCACGCTCGCCAAGGACGACTACATCACCGGCAGCCGGGCCGCGCTCGTCGGCGGCACCACCACGCTCATCGAGATGTGTTGTCCCGCGCGCAAGGATGATGCGCTGGAGAGCTTTGAGCTTTGGATGAAGCAGGCGGTTGGCAAGTCCGCGTGCGATTTCACGTTCCATATGGGCGTGACGAAATTTGACGATACGACCGAGAAGCAGCTCCGCGAGATCGTGAAGCGCGGTATCAGCTCGTTCAAAATCTTCCTGGCCTACAAGGGCGCGTTCGGTGTGGACGACACGGAGCTTTATCGCACGCTCAAGCTGGCGAAGGAACTGGGCGTCATCGTCACCGCACATTGCGAGAACGAAACGCTCGTGACCGAACGGTGCAAGGAACTGCTCGCCGCCGGCAAGACCGATCCCGGCCAGCATCACGAGAGCCGCCCGCCCGCCGTCGAAGCCGAGGGTGTGCATCACTTGATGACGTTTGCCGAACTCACCGGCGCGGCAACTTACATCGTCCACTTGAGTTGCAAGGAAGCACTCGATCAAGCCATCGCCGCGCGCCAACGCGGGGTGCGCGTCGCCATCGAGACACTCATCCAATATCTCACGCTCGACAAAACTTATGCGGAGTTGCCGAAATTCGAGGGCGCGAAATTTGTCATGTCACCGCCGCTCCGCGACAAACGGAATCAGGAGATTCTCTGGAACGGCCTGCGCGACGGCCTGGTGCAAACTGTCGCCACCGACCACGCGCCATTTGATTTCCGCAAGCAGAAGGAGATGGGCAAAAATGATTTCACCAAGATTCCCAACGGCATTCCGTCGCTCGAAGAACGCATCAACCTGCTCTACACCTACGGCGTAAAGACGGGGAAGATTGACCTGCACACGTTCGTGAACGTCGCCAGCACGCAGGTCGCGAAGACGTTCGACCTGTTCCCACGCAAAGGCACGATCCAGCCCGGCGCGGACGCCGACCTCGTGGTCTATGACCCGAACTATCGCGGCAAGATTTCCGTGAAGACCCAGCACATGAATCTGGATTACAGCGCGTTTGAAGGCTGGAAAATCGAAGGCCGTCCGAGTGTCGTCACCGTGCGCGGGCAAGTCGCGGTGCGGGATGGAAAATTTGTCGGCAAACACGGCCACGGGAAATTTCTCCAGCGCAAGCCGAGTCATTTTTGATTTTTATGGATCCATTTTTACAAGCGGCGATTGATGAGGCGAAAAAAGGACTGGCAGCCGGTGGCATTCCCATCGGCTCGGTGCTCGTGTGCGATGGCAAGATCATCGGGCGCGGCCACAACCAGCGCGTGCAACACGGCAGCGTGATCCATCATGGCGAGATGAACGCGCTCGAAAACGCCGGTCGCCTGCCCGCCAAGGTTTATGAGCGTTGCACGATTTACACGACGCTGTCGCCGTGTCCGATGTGTTCGGGCGCGATCAAGCTCTACAAGATTCCGCACGTCGTGGTCGGCGAGAACGTCACGTTCATGGGCGACGAGGAGCATTTGCGTTCTCACGGCGTGAGGGTGGACGTGTTGAACAACGTGGAGTGCATCCAGATGATGAAGGATTTCATCGCCGCCAAACCGCAGTTGTGGAATGAGGACATCGGCGTCTGAACGGGTGCTTACTTGCGGACCGATTTGACCTGTTTGCCTCGGACATGATTCGTCGGGATGTCCCACAGCAGCCAGTCGTCGTCACTCACGAAGCGGTCCAGCTTGTTGTCCCATTTTTTCGGCAGCTTCTGGTTGAGCTTTTCCAAAAAAGGGCAGCAGCGGACGCCGGGGTGGAAACTCCTTTTCGTGACGGTCAATCAGAATCTCCTCGCGCCAGCCAAACCGTTTGCGGTACGGCGCAAAGCCGAAGCCGTCGAAGAAACTTTCGCCGCCGATCAGCGGCAGGGGCTTGCTCTGAAACAGCGGACAAAAAGGTTGAGTCATTTGGTTAGTTGTTTAGGAGTTCGAAGGCAACTGGCGATTGAAAATCTGTCGCGTAGTTTTCAACCCGAATTCCGAAGTAGGAATGGGTAGCACAGGCGACCCGCCTGTGCCGTCCGGCCACTGGCCGTCCGGCACGAGGGCGGACGTTGGCACTGAAACCGGCACATCTTCAAACTCAACCGCGCCCAGGTCCGCCGCTGGGCCTTGGAAAACAAACTCGCCCATGCCGTCCCGACCGACACGATCACCGAGAACGGCCTGCGCGGAAACATTCGCGTCGGCGTGCAATATCTCGAAGCGTGGCTGGCAGGCAACGGCTGCGTGCCGCTTTACAACCTGATGGAAGACGCCGCCACCGCCGAGATTTCCCGCGCGCAAATCTGGCAATGGCTCAAACACAACGCCGCGCTCGCCGACGGCCGCAAAATCACGACGCAGCTTTACGACGAAATCCTGCCGCAGGAAATGGCGCGTATCGAAAAGGAAGTCGGCGGCGCGCGGTTCAGCGCTGGCAATTACGCGCGCGCCGCAAAGCTGTTCAGCGAAATGTCCAAGAGCAAGGAGTTCGCGGAGTTCTTGACATTGCCCAGCTATGAATTGATTGATTGACGGATGTGGGAAGGGAACTTTAGCTGTTGGCCAGCTTGATTAAACTATGCGTCTACACATTAGCGACATGAGTGCATAGTCTGGTCATGGAAAACGAAAACAACGACCCGCTGGCGCAACTGGAAGCGATGAAAAAAATCGCGGATGCGTTGGCAAGCCCCAATGCCGAAGCACGCAATCACGTTCTTGATTGGGCTTCTAAAAACTTCGGCCTGCCGGGTGGTAATCGAAAGATTGCCGCATCACAAACTGAATTCCAGCCGCCGGACCAAACTAAACCACCCGGTGAAAGTGCTAAACGATTCAACAGTATCGCTGAATTTTACGCCGCCGCTAATCCTCAAAGTGAGCCAGAGAAGGCGGCTGTCGCTTCATACTGGTTTCAAGTATATGAAGCTCATCCAGACTTGGATTCTCAACGGGTTAACACCGAGTTGAAGCATCTTGGTCACAGTATTTCAAATATAACGGCAGCTTTTTCAGCACTGATGAATCGGAAGCCTCAGTATGTAATTCAAACAAGAAAATCTGGAACAACGCAACAGGCTCAAAAGCGATATATGCTTACAAGCGAGGGGGGAAATTTGTTGAAGGGTTGCTTGCGCCGGCTTCTTAAAGGCAGCCGCACATTTTTTCTTGTCTGATACCAATGACACCACAGTTCAAAATTGAGATTCTTGATCCTGCGATTCACCGCTGGGAGGAGTTTGCTTGTGAGTCGCCGGAGTTGACCGAGTTTCTCCGCACGCGAGCAAGGAAAGAGGCCAAGTCGCGAACGTCTGCTTGTTTTGTGCTCGTGCCGGTGGCTGATCCGAGTCAAATCGTCGGTTACTACACGCTCTCGGCCACGTCCATCGAGCTTGAGAAGCTGCCCGTTGAACTCACCAAGAAATTGCCGCGTTATCCGCGCCTGCCCGCCACGTTGCTGGGGCGGCTTGCCCGTGCGCTGGCATTCAAGAGACAAGGCATCGGTGATTTGCTCATGGTGGACGCCCTGAAGCGCAGCTACGAAAACAGTTCCGTCATCGGCTCGGTCGCGGTCGTGGTAGATCCGAAAGATGCTCCGGCTGCAAAGTTTTACGGCACGTTCGGTTTTCTGCCGTTGGATGAACAGAAAATGTTCCTGCCGATGAAAGCTGTTCCCGAATGGCTCGGACTGGAAAAGCAGGGCGAGCCGTGAGGCGAAATTTTTCCGTCGTAGCAGCCGAGGTGACGAGGCTCAAATCAAAAGCGGAAAGCGGGAAAGCGAAAACGAGTCAGAGCCTCCTTACGTCGGCTGCTACTGATTAAGCCGCCACGCGACGTCGGTAATCGGCGACCGCTTTCTTCAACCGGGAGGGAGTGGCAGGAGCGGGATTCAGCAGCGCCTTCACAAAACGGCGCGATTGGATGGCGTCCAGTTCGATGGTTTCCTGGTCGGCCACTATCCGCCGCGCCATTTCCCGCGCGTGAGTGATGACAAAGGTTGCCACCGAGCGCCCTTCGAGTTCGGCGGCGCGCTGGAACAGCAGCTTGTCCGTCCCGCTCACGCGGGCGACCAATCTTTCTCCACGACGTTCTTTAGTTGCAACCGGCATGGGGCTAATGTGTGCCGCCGAGGCACACATTTCAAGCCTAATTCTAAAACCGGGAAATATTGGGAACGCCTTTGCAACCGGGCTTTTTGAGTTCAAAGAGGAAATGTTGCGCGGAAACTATTTTCGACTACGCTCCTGAACAGGATTATGGCCGATGTTTTTGAATTTGTTTTGAATGGCCGCCCCGTCAGCGTCGAGGGCACTTCTCCCAACACGACGCTGCTGGAATTTCTGCGCGGCAGCGGCCTGACCGGCTCGAAGGAAGGCTGCGCCGAGGGCGATTGTGGCGCGTGCTCCGTCGCCATCATCGAGCGCGGCGCGGACGGCAAGCCGACTTATCGCGCGGTGAACAGTTGCCTCATGCCCATCTGCCTGCTCGCGGGCCGCGAAGTCGTGAGCGTGGAAGGCATTGCCAGACGCCAGACGCCAGACGCTAAACCCCATCCCCCAACTCTCCATCCCGTGCAGCGCACGATGGCCGAGGGTTACGGCTCGCAATGCGGCTATTGCACGCCCGGCTTCATCTGCTCGATGTTCGAGGGCTACTACCGCCATGATCTCCACACGCACGACGATCTCGACGAACAACTCGCCGGCAATCTCTGCCGCTGCACCGGCTACCGTCCAATTCGCGATGCGGCGGTGGACGCTTTTTCCTGCAGGAGAAGAGGTGACGAGTCTCAAATTAAAACCGGGGAAAAATTAGAGACTCCTCACGTCGTCCCCTGCGTTGAAGATGAATTCGCGACGCGGCTTGCAAAGGCCAGTGTCCAACTTGGCGCGGCGGAATACGAATTTGCCGGCGAAAAATTCTTTCGCCCGGCTTCGTGCGCCGAACTGCTGCGGCTGAAAAAAGAAAATCCCGAAGCCCGCCTCATCGCCGGCGCAACCGAACTTGGCCTCGACATCACCAAGCGCTACAAAAAATTCCCGACGCTCATCTCCACCGAAGCCGTGGCGGAACTCAAGAATGTCGAATGCACGAATGACGAATGGCGCATCGGCGCAGCCGTCACACTCACGGAGATTGAAGACCGGCTCGGCGAGGAATTCCCTGCGCTCGGCGACATGCTGCGCGTGTTCGGCTCGCGGCAGATCCGCAATCGCGCCACGATGGGCGGCAACATCGTCACCGCCTCGCCCATCGGCGACAGCGCGCCGGTGCTGCTGGCGCTGGATGCGAAAGTTGTTCTCGCGTCGGAAACCGGCGAACGCATTTTGCCGGTGGAGCAGTTCTTTGTTTCGTATCGCAAGACCGCCTTGCAATTGAACGAAGTCCTCAAAGCCATCATTCTGCCGCGTGGAATTTCCAAATCGGGACTCACGCGCAAGTGTGAGTGGTTCAAAGTTTCCAAACGCCGCGAGATGGACATCAGCACCGTGGCGGGCGCGTTCGTTGTGGATTTGGATTCACAAAACATCGTCCGCCATGTGCGTCTCGGCTATGGCGGGGTAGCGGCCATGCCAGCGCGCGCGAAGCAGACGGAAGCCGCGTTGCTCGGAAAAGTTTGGAACGCAGAAACAGTTCAAAGCGTGCTGCCGATTTTGCGGACGGAGTTCACACCAATTTCCGACGTGCGCGGCACGGCGGTATATCGCAGCGGACTCATCGCGAGCTTGCTGGAGAAATTTTTCGCGCGCGAATCGGAGCGCGGCGTTCACGCCGCTTCACCACTCGCAAGTCGAAGCGGCCTAAAGTCCGCGTTCCGCACGCCACCACACGAAAGCGCGCACAAGCACGTCACGGGCGAGGCGATGTATGTGGACGACCGCACGAACGGGATGCTTGAAATCTGGCCGGTCTGCTCGCCGCACGCGCAGGCGAAGATTTTGAAACGCGACGCCACCGCCGCGCGCCAAATGCCCGGCATCAAGGCGGTGTTGCTCGCGGAAGATATTCCCGGCGAGAACGACGTGGGCATGAAGCACGACGAGCCGCTGCTGGCGACTAACGAAGTTCTCTTTCACAGCCAGCTTATCGCGCTCGTGGTAGGCGATTCGCAGGCGGCGTGTCGCGCCGCCGCTGAAAAAGTTGTCGTGGAATACGAACCGCTCGCGCCGATTCTTACGTTGCGCGACGCCATCGCCCAGGGAAGTTTTCACAACGAGCCGAACTTCATCCGGCGCGGTGACGTGGAGAAAGTTCTGGGGAGCGCACACGCCCCGCGTGCTTTCGGCTGCGCCCCACAGTTGGAACCGAGCGCGCCCGCGCGCGTTGAAACCTCGCGCGGCGGCGCGCTCGGTGCGGTTGACGGGGCGTCAACCGCCACAGCCGGGGCAGCTGTGCTCCCCGAACAAGAGGCTGCGCTATCTCAAATTCTCGAAGGCGAATTCGAACTCGGCGGGCAGGAACATTTCTATCTGGAGACACAGGCGGCGTGGGCGGAACGCGGGGAGGATGGTTCAATTCTCATCGCGTCTTCCACGCAGCATCCGAGCGAAGTGCAGCAGGTCGTCGCGCATCTGTTGCATCTGCCAGCGAACAAGGTCGTGGTGCAGATGCCGCGCATGGGCGGCGGTTTCGGCGGCAAGGAAACGCAGGCCGCCACGCCCGCCGCGCTCGCCGCGCTGGCGACCCAT
Organism: Verrucomicrobiota bacterium; assembly: GCA_043781315.1. Taxonomy (GTDB): domain Bacteria; phylum Verrucomicrobiota; class Verrucomicrobiia; order Limisphaerales; family CAIQOK01; genus CAIQOK01. The sequence continues at coordinate 12,908 of JAYWBR010000036.1, forward strand.
CACACTGGCCGGCCAGTGCGCGTGCGGTTCAATCGCGACCAGGACATGGCACTCCTGGGACATCGGCATCCGTTTCTCGCGAAGTTCAAGGTCGGTTTTGACGCGGACGGGTTGCTGCAAGCAGCGCAGGTTCATCTCACGTCCAACGGCGGCTGGGCGCAGGATTTGTCGCAGGCGGTCACGGATCGCGCGCTGTTCCATTTGGATAATGCTTACTACATTCCCGCCGTCGAGTTTCGCGGGCAGGTGGCGAAGACAAATCTTTCGTCCAACACCGCGTTCCGCGGATTCGGCGGGCCGCAAGGCATGCTGGTCATCGAGGAAATTCTGGATCGCATCGCACGGCGACTCGGCTTGCCGCCGGAAGTTGTGCGCGAGCGGAATCTTTATCGCGGCAAAGGCGAAACGAACACGACGCATTACGGTCAGGAGATCGAGGACAATCGCATCCAGACCATCTGGCACGAGTTGAAGAAAAGTTCCGCGCTGGAAAAACGTCGCACCGAAATCGCGGTTTGGAACGCAGCGCATCCGCACGTCAAGCGCGGCCTCGCAATGACACCGGTGAAGTTTGGCATCAGTTTCACGGTCACGCATCTGAACCAGGCGGGCGCGTTCGTGCTGATTTATCAGGACGGCACGGTGCAGGTGAACCACGGCGGCACGGAGATGGGGCAGGGGTTGCACACCAATGTGGCGATGATCGCCGCGCAGACGCTCGGCGTGAAGCTGGAGCACATCCGCGTGATGCCGACGAGCACCGACAAGGTGCCGAACACCTCGGCGACCGCAGCCTCGGCGGGCACGGACTTGAACGGCGCGGCGGCAAAGAACGCCTGCGAAATTTTGCGCGTGCGGCTGGCAGTTGTGGCGGCGGGCATCCTGCCTGCCGTAGAGCCGGGCTTCCAGCCCGGCGGAAAAGGCGTGGAGAGCAAAGCGCGCGTCGAAAATTTGCACGCCACCGAAAGTCCGCACGCCAGTCCGGGCGGCAAGATGCCACCCTCTACGGCGGAAGACTTGGTATTCGCCGACGGGCTTGTTTTTCATCGCAAGCATCCTGACACAAAAGTTTCCTTCGCCGACGTGGTGAAGAAAGCCTACCGCGCGCGCGTGAGCCTCTCGACCACGGGCTATTACGCCACGCCGGGGATTCATTGGGATCGCGCGGCGGGCCGCGGCCAGCCCTTTCATTATTTTGCCTGCGGTGCGGCGGTGGCGGAAGTGGTAGTGGACGGCTTCACGGGAATGCACCGGGTTTTGCGCGTGGACATTTTGCACGACGTCGGCGACTCGGTGAACGAAGGCGTGAATCGCGGCCAGATCGAAGGCGGTTTTGTGCAGGGCATGGGCTGGCTCACGGCGGAGGAACTTTTGTGGAACGACAAGGGCGTTTTGCTCACCCACTCACCGGACACTTACAAGATTCCGTCCATCGGCGACACGCCGCAGGTGTTCAACGTCACGCTCCTCGCGAACGCGGCGCAGCAGAGCGTGGTGCATGGCAGCAAGGCCGTGGGCGAACCACCGCTGATGCTGGCCATCTCGGTGCGCGAAGCCATCCGCGACGCGGTGGCGGGGTTCGGCTCTGGCAAAGGCGAAGTCCCGCTCGCTTCGCCCGCGACGTGCGAGGCGATCTGGATGGCGATCCAGCAAAGGCAAGAGGTGAAAGGAAAGCCAGCGAACAGGCCGGAATTTACGGTAGTAAAATAGTCGTCGCCGGAGCCGGCCAAAGTTTGAGTCGGTTGTTGTTGGAACGGCCGCGCTCGCCAGGGCGCGGCTGTTTTGTTTGGAGGAGACAGCACGCTGAGTTTGGAAGTATGCCCGGGTAATTTGCAGAAATCTGTTGCAACCGTATTGCCAATTCCGGCTCAATCAGCGATATGCGCTCTGAACGGATCAACTCGGAAATGTTCGCCGCCAACCGCAATCGCCTCAAGCAACTCCTGCCGCCGGGCGCACTGGTGGTACTCAACGCCAACGACGTGCCGCCCACCAATGCCGACGGCACGCGGGCCATGTGCGTGAATTCAGATTTGTTTTATCTCACCGGCGTTGAACAGGAGCAAACGATCCTGCTGCTCAATCCCGACGCCGAAGACGAGAAGCATCGCGAGATTTTATTCCTGCGCGAGCCGTCCTCGGAAAATGAACTGTGGGAAGGTCACAAGCTCACCAAGGAGGAGGCGCGCAAACTCACCGGCATTCAAAGCATCTTCTGGTTGTCTGATTTTCCGCGGCTGTTTCATCGGCTCATGTGCGCGTGCGAACACGTTTACCTGAACAGCAACGAGCACAACCGCGCGGTTGTCGAGGTGGAGAGTCGCGATGCACGCTTCATCGTCGAGACACGGCGGCGTTATCCGTTGCACGATTACCGGCGGCTGGCGCCGCTGCTGCATCAACTGCGCGCGGCCAAGTCCGAGGCGGAGATCGCGCTCATCCGCAAAGCTTGTGCAATCACCCGCGCGGGCTTCCGGCGCGTGCTCAAGTTTACCAAGCCCGGCGTGCGCGAAAAGGAAATCGAAGCCGAGTTCGCGCATGAATTCATCCGCAACGAAGCGGGCTTTGCCTACGAACCCATCATCGCCAGCGGCCGCAACGCCTGCTGCCTGCATTACATGACCAACGCCGCCGTCTGCAAAAAGGGCGAACTGCTGCTGCTGGATGTCGGGGCGTCTTTTTCCAATTACAATTCCGACATGACGCGCACGATTCCGGTGAGCGGACGTTTCTCACGTCGTCAGCGGCAGGTCTATAACGCCGTGCTGCGCGTGCTGCGGCAGTCGTCGGCGGGGTTGACGCCGGGCAAAAAGCCAAAGGACTGGCAGAAGGAGGCGGAGCAATTCGTGGAAAAAGAACTGGTGGATTTGAAGCTGATCACGCCGCGCGAAATCAAAAAACAAAATCCCGACAGCCCGGCGCTGAAAAAATATTTCATGCACGGCGTCGGTCATTCACTTGGCCTGGCCGTTCATGACGTGGTCGCGGCCAACCAACCGATGCAGGCCGGCTGGGTGATGACCGTGGAGCCGGCGATTTACATTCCCGAGGAAGGTTTCGGAATCCGCCTGGAAAACGACGTGCTCATTACTGAGAACGGCCAGGAGGATTTGATGGCGGACATTCCGATTGAGGCTGGGGAAATTGAAAGTTTGATGGGGCGGTGAAGGGCAGGGGACTGCATACCGCTAATACAATTTTTATCATGGCAAAAACAATTGAATTAAAACTCAAGGAAGGCGATGTCGCGCCGGGCTTCACGGCGGCGACCAGCGGCGGCGGGAAAATTTCTCTCGCCGACTTCAAAGGCAGCCATGTCGTCCTGTATTTTTATCCGCGCGACGACACGCCGGGCTGCACCAAGGAGGCGTGCGCGTTTCGCGACCACTTCGCCGATTTCAAAAAGAAAGGCGCGGTCGTGCTGGGCGTCAGCACCGACCCGGTGAAATCCCACGACAAGTTCGTGGAGAAATTCCAACTGCCGTTCACGCTGCTCGCGGATGAGGACAAAAAAATTGTCGAAGCCTACGGTGTGTGGGGACAGAAGAGTTTCATGGGCCGGAAATATCTGGGCACATATCGCGTCACCTTTCTCATCGGAAAGGACGGGCGGATCCAAAAAATCTGGCCGGACGTCAAACCCGCCGAGCACGCCGCCGAGGTAATCGCTGCCATCGCGGACTAACAGCGCTGAAAAACATTTTCGGTTGCCGGAACCGGATTTTTAGCCGAGCATCAGCATCATGGCGAAACGAAATCACCGCTCCCGATTCGTCGTCGCACGTTGCCAAGCCCAACTGGAAGGCAACCGGCCATGAATTTTAAGGGCACCACCCAAACCGCCGGCCCGCCACCGCCGGCTGCAAAAGTTAATCAGACGCCGGGGAAAAAACCGCTTCCGATCTTTGCCTATCCAATCGCCTGGGCTGTGCTGGCGATTGCGCTGGTGGCCAGCACCGGCGGCTGGTTTATCGCCCGTGAACATGAAGAGCTGACGGCGCGCAAGCAGTTCGAGGAGGAGGCCAGCCGGATTCAGACGGCGCTCTCGGAGCGCATGTCCGTCTATGAAGATGTGCTGCACGGCGGCGTGGGCCTGTTTGCCGCCAGCGTGTCGGTGGAGCGTGCCGAGTGGAAGGCGTATGTGGAAACGGTGTCCGTGAACAAACGCTTTCCCGGCATTGACGGGATCGGGTTCATCGCGAACGTCCCGCGCGCGCAACTGGAAACCTTTCTCAAAACCACCCGCGACGACAAGACGCCGGCTTTCCAGTTGCAGAATCCCGGCACCAATGATGATTTGTTCGTCGTAAAATACCTCGAACCGGAGGCGGAGCACGCACGTCTGCTGGGCATTGACATGGGCACCGAGCCGCAGCGGCGCGCCGCCGCCGAAAAAGCGCGCGACACGGGAATGCCGGTGCTCACTCCGCAGATCAGTTTGCGCGGCACGAATGCGACGCGGCGCAGCGGCTTGATGATGCTGCTGCCCGTGTTCCGCCACGGCACGCCCACGGACACGCCGGAGAGCCGACGCGCCAACATTGCCGGATGGGTCTATGGGCGGTTCATCACCACGCAACTGATGCGGGGCATCCTCGGCGAAAAAGCCCAGATGCTACACTTCGAAGTGATTGACCGGGCCGAGCAGGAGGCCGAGACCCTGATCTTTGACAGCGCGGCGGAACCCGGCGGCGCACAAAAAAATTACCGCTCCCGTTTCACGTTGGTAGGCTCGCTGGCCGTGGGGCGGCGCGTCTGGCTGCTGCGGTTCAGCACACGGCCCGCGTTCGACGCCGCCATTTCCCGCAGCGCGGAAAAGTTCGTCGTGGCGGGTGGCGGGCTGATCAGCCTGCTGCTGTTTGGCATTGCCTTGTCGTTAAGCACCACACGCGCGCGCGCCATGAACATGGCCAAGGACATGACGATGGCCTTTCGCGCGGCCAACGAGCGGCTGGAAAAGGAAAGTGCCGAGCGCCAGCGTTCGGCGGCGGCGCTGGAGCACGAACGTTTTCTGCTGCGCACGCTGATGGACAATCTGCCGGACCGGATTTATTTCAAGGACGCGCAAAGCCGGTTCCTCCGCAACAGCCGCGCGCATCTGGAGCGCTTTGGCCTGACCGAGGCGAGCCAGGCCATTGGAAAATCGGACTTCGATTTTTTCACCGAGGAGCATGCGCGCAAGGCGTACGAGGACGAGCAGCAGATCATCCGCTCCGGCCAGCCCCTCACCACGGAGGAAAAGGAAACCTGGCCCGACGGCTCGGTGACCTGGGCGTTGAGCACCAAGCTGCCGCTGCGGGACGAGCAGGGCCAGACCATCGGCACGTTTGGCATCTCGCGCGACATCACCGCCCGCAAAAACGCCGAGGAGGCGTTGCGCATCGCCAAGGAGGCCGCCGAGGAGGCCAGCCGCGCCAAGAGCCATTTCCTAGCGAGCATGAGCCACGAACTGCGTACGCCGCTGAATTCCGTCATCGGTTTCGCCAACATCCTGCTCAAGAACAAGAGCGGCAGCCTGGCCACGACGGAACTGACTTTTCTGGACCGCATCGCCGCGAACGGCAAACATCTGCTCTCGCTCATCAACGAGATTCTGGATCTTTCAAAAATTGAAGCGCGCAAGGTGGAGCTGCAAATCGCCCCCGTGGCTTTGGAGGTGCTGGTCCGCGAAACCGTGGCGCAGCAGGAAAGCCTCGTGCGCGACAAGCCGGTGCAACTGCTGACGGAACTGCCCGCCACGGTCGCGCCGTTTCCCACCGACGCCGAAAAACTCAAGCAGGTCATCATCAATCTCATTGGCAACGCGCTGAAATTCACCGAGCGCGGGAGCGTCACGGTGCGCGTGGTGACCGATCCCCAGGATCAGCACCCGTTGCGGATTGACGTGGTGGACACCGGCATCGGCATACCGCAGGAAAAGCTGGGCATCATCTTCGAGGCATTTCACCAGGCGGAAGCCGGCACGGCGCGCAAATACGGCGGCACCGGACTGGGCCTGACCATTTCCCAGGCGCTCTGCCAGCTCATGGGCTACCACATCAGCGTCAGCAGCGAAGTCGGGAGCGGCTCGACCTTCAGCGTGATTCTCAAACCCACGCCCGAGGTGCCGGCCGGCGTCAGTTCCGTCGCCGCCAGGCCGAAGCCGGTGCCATCCGCCGGCGGCGGCGCAGCGGCGTTGCAAGGCCGGCGCGTGCTGGTGATTGACGACGAACTGGACTCGCGCACCTTGCTGACCCACGCGATCACCGATTGCGGCTGCCACGTCCTCGCCGCCAGTTCGGGCGCGCAAGGGCTGCAGATGGCCCGCGAATTTCATCCCGACCTGATCACGCTGGATCTGATGATGCCGAGCATGGACGGCTGGCAGGTGGTTCGCGCCATCAAGGCCGATCCGCAGCTCGCGCACATTCCCGTCGTGGTAGTCAGCGTCGTCGGCAATGACAAACGCGGACATATTTTTGGCGTGGTGGATGTGCTGCAAAAACCAGTCGCGCGCGAAGAGTTGATCACGGTGTTGCAGCGGAACATGACGGTGCCCAAGCCGCGCATCCTGATCGTGGACGACGACACGGACGCGCAACGCATCATCGTCGCCCATCTCCAAGGCAAAGAGGTTGAAATTCGCACCGCTGCCAACGGGCTCGAGGCGCTCGCGCGGCTGGATGAATCCCCGGCGGATTTGATCTTGCTGGACTTGATGATGCCGGTCATGGACGGTATGACTTTTCTGGACGCCATCCGGCGCGACCCGCGTTACCAGCGGCTGCCCGTCGTGGTGATCACGGCCAAGGAGTTGAGTGCCGCGGAGCGCGACCGTTTCCAATCCGAGCAGCTCCGGGTGCTGAACAAGTCTGAGGCGTTTGAAGGCGAACTCAAGCGCCTGCTGGAGGATCTGCTCCAGCACACCGCCCCGCAGCCCGGCGCCAAAGCAAAATGAACCCAGCCATCATCTCATTGCTGATCGTGGACGACGATCCCGTGTTCACGCGGTTCGTGCGGCAACTGGTGCAATCGCTCGGTGCCGAACTGCCGTGCGTCAGCCACAGTGCGGGCACGGCCGCCACCGCGCTGGCGGAGCTGGCGCGCAACGCGTACGAGCTGGTGCTGCTGGATTACAATTTGCCGGATGGCGACGGTCTCCAGGTGCTCGCTCAAATCCGCACACTCGCGCCGGATCGGCAGCCCGCCGTCATCATGCTCACCGCCAGCGGCAGCGAGGCCGTGGCGGTGGAGGCAATGAAACGTGGCGCGAAGGATTATCTCACCAAGGCCGGCCTCGACGTGCCGTCGCTCATGCGCGCCGTGCAAAGCGCGCTCGCCCAAAAACGGCTGGCCGCGCAGGTGGCCGCGTTCAACGCGCAGCGCGAGGCCGACCTGAACATGGCCCGCCGGCTCCAGCAGTCGCTGCTGCCGGATCGTTATCCTGTCTTCCCGCGCACGGCGTCGCCCGAACAGTCCGCCCTGCGCTTCGCCCACCGTTTTCATCCGGCGGCCGAACTGGCGGGGGATTTTTTTAGTGTGCTGGGCCTGTCCGACACGCAGGCCGGAGTGTTCATCTGCGACGTGATGGGCCACGGCGTGCGGTCGGCGCTGGTGACCGCGATGTTGCGCGCGCTGGTGGACTCCCGCGCGCCGGGCATCGCCGACCCCGGCCAGTTTCTTTTGGAAATGAACCGCCGGCTGAAGGGGCTGTTCAAACAGACCGACGGCCCGATGTTCGCCACGGCGTTTTATCTGGTGGCCGACGCGGCCACCGGCCAGATGTGCTACGCCAATGCGGGGCATCCGCGCCCGCTACATTTCCAACACCGGGCGGGACGCGTCGCGCCGCTGACGCTCCCGGCTCACGCGGGGCCGGCGCTCGGTTTGTTCGACGACGCCCAATATGTGTGCGGCCAATGCCCGCTGCTGCCTGGGGACCGGCTCCTGCTTTTCACGGACGGATTGTTTGAAGTCACCGCCGCCGACGGGCAGATGGACTTCGGCCAGGAACGGCTGCTGGCCGCCGCGCAGGCGCGAATGAATCTGCCGCCGGCCCGGCTGCTGGATGAACTGGTCGCGGAGGTGCGCGCTTTTTCCGGCGGGGCGGAATTCAGCGACGATGTGTGTCTGCTGGCAATGGAGGTTGCAACATGAAAAAAATTGCCGTGGTCGAAGACAATCCGGACAACCGCCTGCTGGTGCGGGTCATTCTGGAGCCGTTCTATGAAGTGACCGATTACGAAACCGGCTTCGCGGCGTTGGAAGGGCTTCAACGCGAGCCGCCGGATGTCGTGCTGCTGGACATCTCGCTGCCGGAAATGGATGGCGCGGAAGTGCTGCGGCGCATCCGCGCCGATGCGAAGCTCAAGCATCTGCCGGTCATCGCGCTGACCGCGCACGCCATGTCCGGGGACCGGGAAAAATATCTGCAAGCCGGTTTCGATGATTACGTGTCCAAGCCCATCGTGGACGAGGCGATCCTGCTGGACGCGATCACAAAACAATTGTCCGGCGGCCAGGCTGCGACGGCGGCGGTCGCGAGCGCACCGGGCGCGTTGGAGGCCGCGCTGGCGCGCCTCCACCGGCTGGGCGGCGGCAAGTTTGTCGGCGAAATGATTGACCTGTTCGTGGATTACGCGGGAAGCAAGATCGCCGAGGCGCGCCAGGCGCAGCTCGCGGGTGACGGCGTGGGCGTCGCCCGGGCGGCGCATCCCCTCAAGTCCAGCGCGGGCAACGTGGGCGCGACCCGGGTGCAGGAACTGGCCGCGCAACTCGAACAGTCGGCCGACAAAAAATCGAGTGGTGAACTTGACCGGCTCGTCGGCGAATTGGAAACGGCCTTTGCCGAATTCAAGCCAAAGCTGGCCGCCGGAAAAAAAATGTTTGCGAACGAGAAAACGTGACCGTGCTTTACTGCGGCAAATCGCCGATGTAGTTTTCCCGCACGAAGACAGGCTTGGAACGACCCTGGAAATCTGGACTAAAAAATGACAACACCAGCCGCCAACACCAGCGTCCCCGGACGCAAGCCGCTGCGCATTCTCGTGGCGGAGGACTCGCCGTTGAACCAGCAGGTGGTGCTCAAACAATTGGAAAAACTTGGCTGCCCGGCCGAAGCCGTGGACGACGGCTCCAAGGTGATCGCGGCTTTGGCCCGTACGGAATTCAACCTCATCCTCATGGACTGCCAGATGCCGGAGATGAGCGGCTACGAGGCGACCTGGCAGATTCGGGAGCGCGAAAAGGCGCAGGCTGCCGGGGAGGAAGCCGGCCGGCGGATTTACATCATCGCCATGACGGCCAACACGGAGGCGGACAGCCGCGAAAAGTGTCGCGAGGCCGGCATGGATGATTTCATCAACAAGCCGGTTCAACTGCCCGAACTGGAAGCCGCGCTGCTCCGGGCGCAGGCGGCCCGGGCCGGCACCAAGTCCATGGACGATGTCATTGATCCCGTCATCATCGCCGGTTTGCACCAGTTGCGCACGCCGGGCGCGCCGGGGCCGCTGGCGGATTTGATTGATCTGTTTCTCAAAGAGGCACCGACGCATTTGAACGCGATTCAGCAGGCCATTTCCAAAAATGAAATGTCGTCGCTGGCGTGCGTCATCAGCCAGGCGTCGGCCCTGAAAGGCAGTTCCGGCAATCTCGGCGCGCGGCAGCTCGCCGTGTTGTCCGATGAAATCGTCCAGGCCGCC